>CAYYPD010000023.1:0-29582 GCA_964473445.1 uncultured Muribaculaceae bacterium | reverse complement strand
GATCTTTTTTATGTGAGTAGTTAATTAAGATATCCCAAAATTCTGTCGGTTTAGTTCTTGAAACATCACTTCTGATACCGTCAACACCTAAATCAATACACATATCAACGAAATCTTTGTGCATTTGTAATAATGCAGGGTTTAATTCACGTTTAGATTCGTCTTTCCACGGGTTGAACATTCTGATATCGTTCCAACCTCCCGGAGTTTTAGGTGTGCCGTCTTTTTCAAATGCCATCAAGTCAGGTCTTTCCAAAAAGAGGTCATAAGAAGCACAGCTTGGTAAATCAAGCATTACACTTATGCCTCTTTTGTGACATTCATTGATGAAGTTTCTGAATTCTTCTTTTACATCTCTTGGATCATTTGGGTCATCTAAAGCCGGATCTATTTTTAGGAAATCAGCAGGAGCATAAGCTGAACCTGCGGTACCCATAGCATTTTTCTTGCCGGGAGGGTTGACAGGAAGTACATGCAACGTATTTATTCCTAAATTTTTAATTTCATCTAATCTTGAAACTGCGTTGTTAAAGTTTCCTCTTACATCACCTTCTCTTAAAAGTTGATTGCCTACGTTATCTTTAGCACCGAAGTTTCTCATAATGATACCCATAATTCTTGCATCATTATTTTTAAATCTTGTTCTTAAATTATTGTGATAAGCACCGTTTGCATTTTGTGTGCTGACAGGCTTTACTTGTGCAGCAGCTGAAATACCTTGGTTTAGAAGAAAACGTTCAAGAATATTTGTTCCTAAAGGTTGAGTTTTTACATCTTGATTTTTTGCAGGTAAAGTTGTTGTACTTGCCATTGCAGGTGCTGAATACATTCTGTTCATCGATGTTAATTTGTCAATGTAATTAGCCATTTACCTTACCTTCTTCTAATTGTTTTTCAATTTTTGTTTTCTTGCCGAGTTGTGTACCGATTATTAATGTAGCGGCAGTCAATACAGCCATTGAAATTCCAAATATTTTTAACCATTTATTTGAGTTGTATTTTTTAGTTGCAGCTTCTTCAATAAAATCTCTTACCGGTTTTGCAACGTATGTGCTACGTTCAATACCGTCTAAGCTGTAGTTTTCACCGTTTACGAAAGTATTTCTTAATTCTTGAGTTACACCGTTACGATAGTTGCCGATTTTATCGATGTATTCTCTTTTGTATCTGCTTAATCCTTCTGCAACGCTCTTTTTTAGACCTTTCAATCCATTATTTGTATTAGCGGGAATTCTTCCTTCAAGAGATTCTGAATTAATAATACCCATTACTACTTTGTATTCGTCAGAATTTAAGCCGTAACCTAAGTTCTTTAATTTTTCTGTATGGTCTGTTGCAGTAGCGTCAAGTAATACTTTCTTTATAATTTCGATTAAATGATTAATTCTGTTTTCATCATTTGTTTTTAAAGCAGTTTTTAATTGATTTTTTACTGTATCGTTATTTATTGCTCTGTATGTTTCAAGTGTTTCAAGAACTCTGTAAAGAGAGAACTCTGCACCTTGAATTCTGCCTTTAGTACTTGCTTCAAAAGCACGACCTAATGTTCCTGCTTTTAAATCAAATTGAACAAGATCTGCAAGTTGATCGAAACCTATTTGTGAAAATCTGTCATGAGATTCTTCCATCATAAGTCTCATTTTCCCGTGAATTAATTCTTCAGTCGGTTTTCCTGTCTTTTTTTGAATTTTAGCGATGCTTTCTGAAATTGCTTTTACTGCTTTATTGTAACGAGTTTCATCAGCAGCAAGTTCCATAAGTTTGTCGGAAATAATACTTGTTTTTCCTTGTTTTACAATTGCTTTCATTTCTTTCGGAGTTAAGTTTAAGCACTTTAAGAAATCTTCGCTTGCTTTGCCCCATTGATTTGCAATGAAAGAATCGCCTCTGTCAGCTACTCTTACGTTAATAAACTTATCAATAACACCTGTACCTTTATTCATAGGTTCAAGAGCTGTAAATAATGATAAGATTTTGTATTTTGCTTGTTTTAATGTACTTACTTGTTTGTCTTGAACTACCATGTTGATGTTAGCTTCAATGTCCGACATAAGTTTCTTTTGTTGACGGCGGCTTCCCGGTGCAATTTCTTTTGATATTATATCTGCAACTTTTTCAATAGAATTTTTTCTCATCGCAATTTGCAGATTAGAGTTGTTTTCTGCCATGCCTTTAACTGTTTCTACGATATCAATATTTTTAGGCAGGTCTTGTATCGGTTTTCTTAATGCTTCTGTAATTATATCCATATCAACAGAAACCTTTTGTGTCATTTTATTAAGTTCTTTAGCTATTCCGTTAATCATTATAGAGTTAGAATTTGCGCCTGCTAATCTTTCTGTTAATTCAGGGATAGTTTCATTATTTAAAAGTTTATGTCCGTTTTTGTCTAAGTATCTTGATAACCTTGCTCTTTTGAAGACTCCTCTGAGTCTTTCGCCTAATGTTTGAGGGTCTTGAGGATTTAATCTTTCTACTGCCAATTGAGTTCTGTCAAGATTAATTTTATCTATAAGATTGCTTACCGGTTTTTCTAATCTGTTACAAGCTAATGCACTCATAATCGGAGTAGCAAAACCTGCTGTTAACATCCAAAGAGTATTTCCTTGGATAGCTGTTTTCTTTGCTCTTTGTTTTATGAAGTTATCTCTGTCGGGAAGATTTTTATTAACGCCGAGTTTTTCACCCATCTTGTCTAAATCTTCTCTTGTATATAAGTCAGTTAAGTCATATTGAGGATCTTGGTGAAGCATTTTTTTACGACCTTGTGAGTCAATATACTTTTGATGAATGTCAACACCTGTTCTTGCTTTGAGTGGAGCTTGAATAGCTAATTTAGGCCACAATGCCATAGAAGCAAAAAATGTTCCAAACCCTACAACTTCCATTGCTTTACTTAATTTTAAAGGATTTTTAATACACAAATAAGCAGCTAAGCCTAAAGACCCTGCTTTCATCGCTAAGTCATTTATTCTGCCTAACTCGTGGTCATTTGCTTTTCCTTTTACGGCTTTGCCTATAGAAACTATATCTTTTTTGAAGTCTTTTGCATATTCAACCGGTGAACCGAATATTCCGGAAGGTAATAATTTAGCTTTATCTTCAAGCGGTTTTACTTTTCCGTCGGTACTGATGTTGAAACCTGTCCAAGTTTGGTTTGCAGGCTTTCTTATGGATTGATTTGCGACCATATTATTCAGTAAATTCGCCATACTAACATACTACCTTTTCTCGTTTCGAATCAATCAGCGGTGAAACTCCAATTCTTCTTGACCCCTTATCTTTATTAAAGTTGGAAAGTGTTATAAAATTGCCTAATAAAGTCATGCCAACGGCTGCTCCAAGCAGGGTTCTACCCGCAATACGAGTGTATTTGTTGCTATTGTTAACCAATTCTTTGCAACTCTTAACAAATCTTTCCCCAAAATCTTGAACAAATGGCTTGTATTTTGCACAATTTTCTCCTGCTGCTTTAGTTGCTGATTTTAGTTTTGCATAGTTTTTTACATTCTTAAATCTTGCAACAGGATTGATTAATAATTCTTCAAACGGTTGTTGCATTGCAACACCTACTGCAGTTGCAGCCCAAAGATATGAAGTCAGTGTTGAAAACAATTTTGTTTGAACAACTTTCTCTCTGATTCTTGGTTTTACTTCTTGGTCAGAGTGATCCAAATTTCTTGTAGAGATTTTCATTTTCTTCGCAACTTGGTCAAAGTACGCATTTCTGTTTTCCCCGTAGAATTTATTATCGTAGAATAAATCCCAACGAGGAAAATCAACACTCTCAAATGCTTTATGGTATTCTTTTGAAACTAAATTATCTTTATTGTCTTCATCAGGCAATTCATATACAGCTTTTTCATAAGGAAGATTAACATCTATTCCAAATTTATGTTTTACGGGATTTTCAATGAGTTTTTTTGAAAGGTCTTTAGCTATTCCGTATAGAGCAACTCCTATGCCCATTTTTTTACCGAGTTTTAAAGCTCCTTGTGCGTCAGACGGATTAAAACATGCCGCAGCCAAATTGAAAACACTAATCAATGCAACACTACCTATAAGATAAGGCACTGTACCCATTGTTAAAAATTCATAAAAGTTTGCGTTTTTACTACCTTTCATGCCCTTTTTAGGATATTTTGTAAAAGCTTTTTGTAACTTATCGGATTCTATCTTTAAATTGGTTAATAACGGGGTTTTAGAGTGTTCTTCTGCCATTAACCTGTCTTTATTTTCACACTCGCTTTTCTTTGTTTCATTATTCTTTTTAAATGAAACAGGTGCTTTGTTGAATATGTAATTTTGTACTCCCGATTGAATTCTGACCATTTTGCCTCACATATGAATACCCAAAAATTTAAGTATTCTAAATAAATATTATTGCTACTTACAGCCACTAAATCAAAAATATTTTACAATTCTTAATACATATTTTACTTAAACTTTTAATATTGATTATTGCTAAAAAAAGAGTTAAATTATACAATATAAAAATGTAGATAACTATTTAGTAATAAAACTTTTTATTCCTATCGATAATTATTTACAAACATTATCAAATTTTAAGGAGAAAACCATGTACGAAGACGAAAAGCTTATTTGCGAAGATTGCGGAAGTGAATTTGTATTTACCGCCGGTGAACAAGAATTCTATGCCGCAAGAGGTCTTGTAAATAAGCCAAAACGCTGCCCGGAATGCAGAAAGAACAGAAGACAAAAAAACAGAAAAAAATTATATGAAGTTACATGTTCTAAATGTGGCTGCCAAACAAAAGTACCTTTTAAACCGATAGAAGGAAAAGAAGTTTATTGCAAAGATTGTTATGCAGCTATGAAAGAATCACAACAAGCATAATTTTTATTGTTAAATATCAAAAGAGATACCTTTTGGGTATCTCTTTTTAATTTAAAACTTTTTAGCTTTTTAGCCGATTGCAGAAAATGAACCGCAGCTTGAAAATCCGCCACAAGATGAGCCACTTGAAAAACTTACAGAGGCACCGCTGTTATAAGCTACTGAACCTGCTGTTTCACCGCCACCGTGGTATGCTACAGAGCCTGCAGTTTCTCCGCCTTTTGATGGTGAAAATAATGCAACATATCCGCTCTTTCCTGCACTAAAATTAAATAGTGAAACATAACCGTTGTTCATTTCTTCTCCTAGTTAACCGTTTTTTAAATTGTTCTACACTTATATAAAAACATTTTTTGAAGTCGAAATTCAGACATGTCTTAATTTGTTACATTAGTTAACATTATATCTGATAAGTCTGTATCTATTGGATTTTTAACCTTTTTCCGTATTCAATATCTTCTTCGATTTTTATATTTAGTAGTCCGCTTGTCGGGGTAAATGTCATTTCTCCAAAATAAAGCTCTCCGCCTGTTGCAAGAAAATCGACTCTTACAAATTTAAAATCTGAAGATAGTATTTTCGCATACTCTATAATTCTCTCTAAGTTATTCGGTTTTGGAACTTCTTTATCCCAATACGGAAAAAATGAAAACGGAACTCTTTCCCACTTTGTATTGAACACGCATACTCCATAAAGTCCTTGTAATTTTTGTCTGTCCTCAAATGTCGGCATGTAGTCTTCTATAAACTGTACTTCTCCATTGAAACACCATACAAAATACTCGTGATAATGTCTTTCATCTTTCGGGTTTATATATTCTTCGACAAAAATTTTGGGTTCTATATCCTTGTATTGAGGTTCTATTCCGTGCCAAAAAGCGTAATTTAGGGAAAGTTGTTCTTTGTAATATTTTGAAATTTGTCTGATTTTTTTCTTGTTGTTCTGAAATTCTTCTTTATCAGGTATATAGATAGTATTTTTGCAGGCATGATTTGTTTTTAATAAAAATGAATCGGGGCATTTTGAAAAATCCAGTTTTTCAAATGATTTGGCAATATCATATACTTTTGCAATTTTTAAATCAGGTAAGATAGAAGCAACGTAATCTTTTGCCTTGAGCTTATCTGTCAGAACTCCTTTTTGAGGAATATTATCGTGTAATTTTAAATATTGAATTTTTTCGGTTAAAGTTTGCGGATTTTTTAAATTCAATTTTCGTTTTAGTTCTATTTTGTAATATAAGGATAAAATGAATGGATATGTATATTCAGGCAATCTTTTTTTTATTTCGCAAAAGAACCTTGTCTTTAAAAATTTTAATTTTAGCTTTAGCGGATGATTATAATATTCTCTAACAGGCATTCTAAATCCTCTCATTATAATTATTTTACTATGATAAGAAATATTTTGTTGTATTAATTATTAATAAAGTGTCAGGCACTGCCTTACAAAAACAGAAAAATTATATTTGTTGGGCAAGTATGTCCAACCGACATTATTTGTTAAAACAATCGGGCTTTTGTAGTTGTTTCAATAAGTGAAGTTACGAAATTCCATATATGGTTGCATACATATCAGTAACCAATTGCAGGTCTGATTTACTAATCAGACAGTAACTGTATGAGATTCCGGACAGATTAAAAAAACACGCTAACGCTTGTTTTTCTAATCTATCAGAATGACATGAGGCTGGGCAGCTCATCATTATTCTATAATACATGTCGCCTTGAACTTGTTTCAGGGTCGCAAGGGCTTTATTTGATAGGCAAAGTATGCAAAAAATAAAAAGTCGTCACCTCATCCTAACCTTCTCCTCAAGGAGAAGGAATAGGAACAAATAAAAAGCAGTATTATCAAAAAATTAACTATTTTCCTCTCCTATAAGGAGAGGGCAGGGTGAGGTGATAATGTTAAATAATAAAAATCTAAATATTTTATAAAATTCCTTAATAATGCTACAATATCTAAAAACACAGAGAAGAAAGTGTAATGAAAATCCCACAGCCTAAAGGCTTTTACTCTTAGCGAGGTTTTAATTACCCTTGTTATTAATTAATAACAAAAACGGAGTTGTCCATTATTGCAATAATATGTCAAAATCCGAGAATAGTTGTAGAAAAGGAAGCTCAGGCTATTGCTGCCTAAAAAAATAATGAATGAGTCTTGGGTTTTCTCGGATAATTATCCGATATAAGAGGGGTAAATACAATTATACCTTACTAAATATACACATATATACCACGATTGTAACAATTTTTATTCCAAAACATTACAAAACGGCAAAAATTTTGATTGAGGTGTATTATAACAACACGGGGTATAAGTTAGGAGTTAGCGGAATGCATATTCAAAGAATTTCTGCGGTCAATAGTATTAAAAAAAATGCAAAAACAAATATTGTTTTATCCGCACCTGCTATGGATTTCAGTAAATCAAACAGAACAGACTTACTATATTTAAACAGTAATACACAAAACAAAAATATTTCATTCGGTTCTTTATTTGATTTTTTGTTTTCTGACAAAAATACACAAACGGTAAAAAGTGTTGCAAAACCGCCAATTGATGATAACAAGCCAAAAGAGAGATATCCTCAAATTAAAATTCAAAAAGGACTTGATTTATATTACTCCAATGACGGCATTCGTGCTTATCCCGAGTTTAAAGTCAAAGATGGGGGTTTATCGGAGGGCAATTTAGAAAAATGTTATATGAAAGAATCAGAATTTATTAATTCAAATCTTTCAAATGTTTCGGCACCTAAAGTTCAACTTCATTATTCAAAACTCATTAATTCAAATTTATCAGGGCTTTATGCTCCGGAATCGATTTTCAAGTTTTCTGAATTTACCGATTCAAATCTGACTAATGCAAAAGTTCAGCGTTCAAATTTTCAAAATGCAACTTTTAAAAATGCTGATTTAACAAGATGTGATTTATCTCAATGTAATCTTATGGGTGCGGATTTAGAAGAGGCTCAAAATATTGATACTGCTTCACTTGTTGGGGCTGTTTATAATTCAAAAACAAAATTTCCGTTAAGATTTGACCCTGTAGCTGCAGGCATGTATAAATTTGAAGCAGGAGAAGATGTAGGAGGAATGTACCTCTCTTATAAAACAGTTTTAAAAGGAGAATGCAGCGGAAATGGGGATGACTTTTCGGGTATGAATTTTGCTCCAATCAGTAAGTGGTTGCCACTAACAGAATTTAATAACTGCAGTTTTTACGGAGTGATTTTCGATAAATGTAATTTTGAAGATGTAGTTGCACAAGAAGCAAACTTTGCTGATTGTTCTTTATATGGGACAAAGTTTATAGATTCAGATCTTGCAGGTGCAAATTTCACGGGGGCAATGTTTGACGAAAACACTAAATTTGAGGGTGATGTTAATTTGCAAAATGCAGTTTTTTTAGGTGTAGATTTAAGAAATTCCGGAATAGAAAAATTATCAAATTCAGAATTATACCAAAATCCGTTGCAAGGGGCTTTATATACTGTTCACACAAAATTTCCTAAAGGATTTGACCCTAAAAAAGAAGGTATGATACTTCTGCCATTTAAAATAAAAGGTAGTGAACTTTTTTCTAATATTCCTACTGATTCATTATTAAAGAGATTAGGTTCTTTATTTCCATATAGTTTATTTCGAAATAATGCTTCTCAGGAATTGGAAATTATAGATTTAGTTAATTCTCCATTTCGGAGGGCAGATTTTGCGGATTCTGATTTATCCGGATTATGTATGAAAAATTCAAATTTTGAAGAAGCATATTTTAGAGATACTAATATGAAAAATACTGATTGTGAGAACTCTAATTTCAGAAAAGCAAAATTAATAGGAACAAATCTCTCAGGTGCTAATATGAAAAACACCGATTTAACATATACAAAAATGCAAGGTGCTAAAATCAATGATAAAACTGATTTTAGAGGAGCAAAATACAATGATTTCACTGTATTTCCGTTTGATTTTGATGAAAAAATGAAACAAAAAATGGTATATGTTCCAATACAGGAGAAAAAGAATGAAGATTAATTCTATAAAATCGTATAATCCTGCATTTAAAGCCGGTGTTACAAATCTTTTTTCCGACTTTGACGGAACATTTATGCCTAAGATGTGGAGACACGATTCCATTGTTAAGAACAATCCTCCTATTAATGAAGATGCATTTAAAAAATATTTTGATAAGTTTAAGTCATTATTGGATGCAATAAGAGGAAACGGAAAAGAGCCTAAGTTAAATTTTTCTGTTACAACAGGCAGAAATATACATGAATTTAACTATTTAATGCAAAAGTTAAAAGAAAGAAATTTAGAAATTCCTTTACCTGACACTTTAATCACTTGTAATGGCGGTGATGAATTTTTAAGTAACCCTGAAACATGTGGGTTTTTTAGAAATTCTGCAAAAGTCCCGTTTTTAATGAAGGACGTTAATAAGGAAAAAATTGAGTGGATAAAGCAAAAATCAGGATGGGACGGTAAGCAAATAAGAGAAGCTATTAAAAACGAATTACAAGAAACCGTAATTCCTCCGGCTTTGAATGTTGAACAAACTACATTTATTGATAAAGTTAAAGGATTTATGCTGCCCGGAATGGGGGAAGAATGGGCTAACGATTTATTAACTACTCAAAGAACAGAAAGTGAACTTGTAAAATTTTTGGAGGACAGTTCAAAATCTTTTATGAAAAGTATGAATGAGGGTCAAAAAAACAGTGCTAATTCAACAATTAAGGAAATTGCAAAGCAACTTACAGGTGGAACTCATAGATTTCATATTCTTGAAGCCCCTACAAATCAATGTAATTATTCATATCCAAACAGTAATTTAACATTACAATCAAAACTTGAGCAGTTAAATCCAATCCCTAAATATTATGCTTCATTAAGACAAGACGGGGATTTGAGCATACAGACAGCATTTCCATGGGTCGTCAGCCATAATAATAAGGGTTATATCCATGAATCTTCACTTGTAATGCCAAAAGGAAATGAAACATCAGCATATACGCACAAAGGGTTAGCAAACAAAATAAAAGAAAAATTTCCTAATATGGGAATCAGCTTAAAATGTAGAGGTATCAGTGATGAAGCATTTAATAATTTAGGAACGAAAACTTCTGCACTTGAACTCAGACCTGAATTAAAATTATCAAATACATTTCTTGATGTAGGCGGAACACTTGATAAAAGGATTGATATTCAAAGAAAAGCAAAAGAAATTGTTGATAAAGGGCTGAATGATTTAATAATAGTTGCAGGTGACGGTAGTAATGATATTCCTGCAATAGATCTTACCAGTTATATAGGAAAAACTTATACCCAAAAAGAATTATTGAAAAAATTAAATAGACTTCCTATTATGTCAATATTCGTAATCAACCCTAATAAAAGATCATCTCTCATACAAGAAGCTACTACAATTGAATGGATGCTTAATCAAGATGGAGTTGTCAGATGTATATTGGTGGACAAGGGAAATAGCAACTATCCTCAAAGTTTAGATGAAGCTGTTGAAATTGCTATTAGGGAATATTCAAAAAGAAATGGTACTTTTAAGAAGAATTTGACACCTGAAATGCAAGAACGAATTAAAAATAATACAAAAGAATACCCTATAATGCCCAGACCGAAATCCGGACTCGATAAAATTAAAAAACTGATAAATTCAAATAAGAAATTTATAATACCTGCTTTATTATTGGCAAGTGCAGGTTTAGCAATCTGCCTTGGTATAAAAAAACACAAAAAAGTAAAGCAAACAAACAACATTTCATTCCCGAGTGTTCCTCAAAATCTTCAAATTTCACCAAGTATTTTTACTTCAATGCAAAATTTTGTATAAAGAGGCAGTAATGAGAATATCTAAAATAAATTCATATAATTATAATTCTTCAATTAACTTCTCAAGCAAAGTAAAAAGAGTGTTACTCGGCAATATTGATGAAAAAAAGAAAGAAAAAGTTGACAGATTTGAAGAAACACATGAAAATGCAAAACTATTGGGGCAAGGACTTTTTGCTCAAGCATACCTTTTTCCTGACTCTAATATTGTAATAAAAGAATCAATTCCGTCAGAACAAGCAAGAATTGCAAACGGCAATTTTTTATCTGAAGCAACAAATTTATTAAGGCTACCGGAACAATTAACTAATACTCAAAGGTTAGTTGCGGATGTTGAAACAGAAAAAGGCAACTATTATTTGCTTAGCACGTTAGTTGAGGGCAAAAAGCCTGATTTCTCAACTGTATTTTGGGATAAATCAAGTTTTAAATCTTTATTTTCAAATATGTTTGAACTTGATAAAGCAGGAATTTTACATGGAGATTTGAATAGAGGAAATTGTCTGTTGGATAACGGAACTGTTAATTTAATCGATTACCAATGGGCAGACACATTTGATATTGATAATCCTGATGAAAATGATAATAAATTTAAGTTCCCCGATTTTATGATGCCTGCAAATTCACAAATGTTTGAAATGGCAAATCTTCCTTATTATTTTTCAAGGCTAAATGAAGATAATCCGGAATTTAATTTAAAAGATTTATTTAAAACATATCTGAATGGAAAATCACGATATTGCAAAAACAGAGCCAATTATTTGAGAGGCAACGGTGCTTCTCCCGAAATGATTGAGTATGAACAACTACAAGCAAAATTCTTAAATAATCCGACAGATGAAGTTGTTAAACTTGAAGCTATGAAATTACAATTATTATACGCATTCAGGCAATCTTTTTCTATGGTTGATAAGAATAATGCAGGAAAACATAATATTATCTCATCTGTTTCAAGCTATTTATATACTGCCTTATGCGGAAAAAGTTTAGCAAATATGGCAGAACAATTAAAAGAGAATTCAACAGACGTACAATTCAAAAAATTTATGGATTATGAAAAGAGGTTTGGAGAATATTGGAAAAATAAAATTATAGATGAATTATCAGGTTCAAAACTTTCTGCTGACGGGGAATATGGCACTTTTAAATGGGTAGTCAGAAATGCACAATTAAATCCGCACTGGAAAAACGGTAAAGTAGATATTGATGATGATATAAGTGACCAATTTCAGTTTTCAATGAATAAAGAATTCGGGTCAGTAAATGATATAAGTTCTGTTTTAAGTGATAAACAACCGGAATTAAAACAAGGAACATTACAAATATCAGATGATACAAAGAAAAAATTTGATAAGGCAAACGAAGTTATCGGAGGGTTTGCAAATAAATTACCGCCCAGAACTGTTCTTTATGCGAAAAATGTGCGTGCATTAAATATTTTGAGTAAGAATTTTACAAACTCTTTTTATGATTCATATTACGCTATGCAGCAACAAGATGTTTTATCATGTATGTCAGCAAGTATAAAAGCACTTTACAATGCTTCCGTATTAAAAAAAGAAGCCGATAACTTCTATATAAAGGTTGATAAATCACTTGAACCTTATGCAAAAGAACAAATGAGTCTTTCAGGATATTCAATCCACGCACTTTATCATATTATTCAAAACTTATATAAAGACATTATGGAAAAAATTGAAGAGGATGATAAAGACATTAATTATACAAACCTTAATGAGTTCAATGTAAAAAACTTTAAATTAAATTGTTCAGATAAATAATTTTTGATTTTTTGTGCAAATTATTCTTATCTGATATAATTATGCTATGAGAAAGTTATTAAAAGATTGTTTATATATATTTTTTGTAGTAGTTGTATTGTTTTTTGTCAGCAATCAGCCGTCATTCTCCCGTACTTTAAAATTTGCACAGGTTTCTGACGTACACTATTCAACTGTTATGGCAGACAACTCATACAAATTACTTTCAAAAACAAAACCTTTATTAGAAGATGCGGTTGACCAAATTAACAATACCGGAAATCTTGATTTTGTTGTTATAACAGGTGATATGATTGACAAACCAACAAAAGAATCTCTCGAAGCGGCAACTGATATATTAAATACGCTGCACGCTCCTTGGTATGCCGTTATCGGAAATCATGACACCACAACTGACGGATATTTGAAAAAAGATAAATTCATTGAAATTTTAAACGAAAAAAATCCAAATTTTAAATTTGATACACCATATTACACTTTTAAAACAAAATCGGGTTATCGCCTTATTTTTATGGATGGGGCAAAAAACAAAGGTATTTCATCAAACGGAATTATTCCTCAGGAAGAATTAACTTGGCTTGATGATGTTCTAAAAAAATCAAAAAATGATGTTGTTTTGATATTTATACATTTTCCTTTGGTTACTCCGTTTGATTCTCCAAGCCATGAAATATTAAATGCGGATGAATTTAAAGAAGTTCTTGATAAATACGAAATGCCGATTGCAATATTTTCAGGGCATTATCACATGACAAAAATCGTAAAAAGAGGAAATGTATTACACGTTTCAACCCCGTCATTGGCAGGATATCCTAATGCATTCAGAATTATTGAAGTAGATAATAAGCGAAAACAGGTTGTGTTTAACATTAAACTTATGGAAACAAATTTAAAAGATTTACAAGCAAAAACAAAAATATTAACTTTAGGCGGAGCAAGATATTACGGTCGTGAACAAGACAGAAATACAACCGTTATAATTGACAAAAAGTAGAGGAAACCTATGAAAAAGAGTGAAGATTTTAAGGTAAAATTCTGGGGAGTAAGAGGTTCTTACCCTGTAGCAAACAAAGATTTCTTAAAATATGGCGGAAATACCGCTTGCGTTGAGGTTACAGTCGGTGGACACAGAATTATTTTAGACGGTGGAACAGGAATTATTCCTCTTGGGGATAAAATCTTTAAAGAACATATTTCTTCTTCCGAAGATGTCTTTAACAGAACTCCAATGAATGTTCTTGTGCTTTTAAGTCATGTTCATCAAGATCATATTCAAGGTTTAAACTTCTTTAAGCCTATTAATTCTTTGACAACTCAATTTTCACTATATGGTTATAGCGGGTTTGATTCAAGTCTTGCGGAAACTTTAGCTGAATTAATTTACGGGAAGTCTTTTCCGTTAAATCTTTATGATGTTACTGCCGATTGCCACATTTCAGATATAACAGAGGCTGATATTATAATTCTCAACAAAGAAAATGATCTGCCTGTCGTAAAAAGAATTACCGGAAGCTCGGATATAACTCCTAAAAAAGAGGAGGTAGTTATTTCATTTATGAAATCAAATGCACATCCAAACTTTGGAGTAATGTGTTTTAAAATTGCATATAAAGGTAAAACAATGGTTTATGCTTCCGATACCGAATGTTACTCCGGCGGCTCCAAAAAGTTGGAATTATTTGCAAAAGATACGGATTTATTAATTCATGACAGCCAATATACAACGGAAGATTATTTATCAATTGTAGTACCAAAACAAGGTTACGGACATTCAACTTTCAGTATGGCTTATGAAACTGCCGTTGCAGCTAACGCTAAAAAAATGGCATTCTTCCATTTTGACCCGTCATATAACGATGAAAAATTGACTTCTATTGAAAATATCTTTAAGAATAAAAATAAAAACTGTTTCTTTGCAAAAGAAGGATTAGAAATTTGTTTATAAAAAAATTGTTTATAGCATTTGTTTTATTTACTTTTCTTGGACAATTTGTTCTTGCCGACGAAACAATTAAGGCTGAAAATAATGCATACAGACATAATAATAAAGGTCTGATTTATGTAAGAGAAAAATATTATTATGGTGCGATAAAGGAGTTTAAAATGGCAATTGATTTAAACCCCGAAACTCAAGCTGCTGCCGTCTATTATACAAATCTTGGCAATACCTATGAAACAATCGGTTATTCAAATTTGGCTCAACCTTGTTTTGAAAAAGCGGTAACTCTAAATGCACTTTGTTTTGAGTATTACTTAAACTTAGCTAAAAGTTATAAAAAACTTGGTATTGTAAATGAAAAAATAACGGAATTTTCATCCAAGACAAATTCTCCGTTAAATGCAATAATGGTCGGGCTTCTTTATATTCAAAACGGTAATAAAAATACGGGAATAACAATCCTTGATGAATTTTGCAACTCCGAACCTAATTTAATGATTACTGCAGGCGTAAAAAATTATATTAAGCAAATCAGCTCAAAGTCATAAGTGATTTACCGTGAGAATCAGTTCCGCCTGTTTTTATCAGGTTGTACTTTTCTGCAATACCGCTGACAATACATTCGGAGTGAAACTTCACGAATTTGCGAAGTCCATGATAACGATAATAAACTTCAACTCCGTCTATTCCCATATCAGTAAACTCTTTAATAAATTTGTCAAGGTTAGGAGTCCAATAGCAGCAAGGATGTGCTAAAACCGCAACTCCACCTGCCATTTGAATTGTATCTATAACATCTTTAGGATTACGTAATTCAAGCAGCCTGCAAATATTATGGTTTGTACCGTATTTATTTTTTGCACAAATATTTCTAATTCCTCTGTTATCAATATTTATTCCGTAGCCTAAAATATGAACAAACACCCCTTTATATATACAATCAAACTCAACCGCAGGAATTACAAAATCATCTTTAAGGATATTTGTTGATAAATAAGCATCAATTGAGTTGTGGTCTGCAATTGCAATGTATCTCATGCCACGCTCTTTTGCTTGTTCAACAATTTCATAAGGAGTCATTTTGCCGTCAGATTCTGTAGAGTGAATGTGTAAATCAACACCCTTATAAAAATCTTCCTGTTTGAATGAGGATAATAATGTTTTTATTTCTTGTTTTGTCATGATAAAATCTGTTCTATACTATACATGCTAATATAAAATCAAAAAAAGGGGAAGTATGGCAAAAAAGAAATCAAACAAAATTTTCGGAGTTTTTCAAATCTTCTTCTCGGCAACAAGAGAATATTTTTTATATCTTGATAAACTTTTAAAATATCTTGCATTTCCTCTGCTGGGACAAATCATCCCTGTTATTTTAATGCTGACATTAGCTTATTATTTTAGAATAAATTTTGATACACTAATTTCAAAAGGCGGATTTTGGGGGGATGAAAAGAATTTATTAATTCTCTTTTGCGTAATTTTGATCCCACTGTTTCTGATATTTTTAAAAGCATTTTTCGATTATATCATTGCTTTTTCAGCTTTGAATATAATGTTTTATACTGTAGGCGGTAAAAAGAAAGTACAAAATATTGATTTTACTTCATATAATAATGTAATTAAACGTAAACTCGGCACATATATTGCTTTAATGTTGATTATTTCAATATTATTTATTATTCCGCCGTTATGCTTTTTTATTCCGATAACCGCATTATTTTTATGCTTTGCATTTCAAATTTTTGCCATTGAAAATGACGCTTCCGGAATAAAAGCGATAAAAAGAAGTTTTGAATTAACGGCTTCAAACCTTATTCCCGTTATTTTGATGATAATTTTATGTTATTTATCTACATATTTGTTTTTCCCGAAACTGTTTATGTGGGTTGCTGATAAAACTTCGGTATCATTCTTTTTTGCTAATATGTGGCAAAATTTTGCTTCCGAAATTATTGTTGAACCAATCAATAATTTATTAGGAACAATTTCTGTTCTTGGTGATAAATTTACATATAATGTTGATTCTGTATTTGTTTCAAGATATATGTTTGAGCTTGTTTTATCCTCTATAATTATTGGATTTACACTACCTTTCAGATGTTGTTGTTTTACAAATCTCTATAGACTTTGTGATTCAGACAAAATTAAAGAATTTTCAAAAGAATCCGAAGAGATAATTAGTAGGGCAACAAATAAAAAGAGAAAGAATTAATTCGGGATATGTTTAAGTGCAAAAAATGTAACTCGGCAGATAAGTTTGAACTTATGTTCAATCCGGAGTATAAAGGCTCAAAAACTTTTAACCTTGAGTACAGTAAAAATCAGGATATTATTATAACTGTTGACGGTTATACATTTATCCCCGATTTAAAATTTATGAATGCTCATGCTGTCTGCCGTTATTGCGGAAATATCAACTGCTGGGATTATGAATAAGATAATTAGAAAATAAGTATTTTATTAATTAGCACTCATCTTCTCCTATTATTGCATTTTTTTCTGATAAAAACTTATTATACAGATCTTCCGTAATTTCAGGTTGAGCTTCATGAATTTCACAACAGATATCTTCTTGGGTTAAAGGCAGTGTCGGATCTTTTCTGTACAAAGATGTAATCATATCTTTTAATTGCCCTATATTGAACTTTGACTTTGTATCTTTATTTCTTCTTTCTGCTTCATTTGCCAGTTCAGACACATTTGTACCTTTAGATTTATAATTTTTAATGAAAAATTCAAGAACTTTTCTGAGATTTTCTCCCTCGGGCGGCTCTATTGACATAATAATAGGAAAAACATCTTCATCTTTTTTAAAGTCAATTCCCATTCTAAGAGGGCTGTTCGTTGCCATAAATACAGAACAATGATAATTTTTACTGCAAGTTTTAATAAATTCTTTTAATGAGTTTCTTATTACGGAATTATCATTTAAAAACCTGTCAGCTTCATCAATAAATATTATTGTTCTTGCTCTTGATTCTTCAAAGTTTTCTTCGTTTTTTTGTGCAATTTTAAGAATTTTATCCATAATTTTTTGTTGTTCGTTATGGTCAGTCGGTTTACTGCTTCTGATTTTTACGATTTTTGCATCTGTTTCTTCTGCTATTGCCTTTGTTATTGAGGTCTTACCGTTGCCTATAGGTCCAAAGAACAAAACTCCGCCTGCAATGTCAACATCTTCGCCATTTTTTTCACGTTTAACTTTATCGATAAATTCTTCATTTAAGATACTAATTTCACGTTCATATCCTGCAATTCTGCTGACACCTTTTTCGGGATGTGAACTATATATTGTTTCTCCTTTCTTTAAATCAGGAAATTCTTCTTTTCTGTCGCACTTTTTTAAGTCCTCTAATGCTTGTTTTGAAATTAAAACTAATTTGTTTGCAATGACTGCACTTCTATCAATAAAATTAGAGGTGTTAATATGTTTGGTTTCTTCATCCCGGGCATCAGATAAATCAGAAACCTCAAATAATGATTGGTTATTTCTTTCTAAGAATGAAAGTTCGATATTTCTTTTCCAATCATTCATTATACGCTGTTGGGTTTTTCTTACGGTGTAAGTTCCTGCCGGTTGTTGAGTATTCGGATTTTTCTTTCTTCCTTTTACTTTTATACCTTTAAAACTTATGTTGTTAATTGAATTTATCTTCATAATATTAATACCTCTCGAAACTTAAATTTCTGCTTCCTTCATATAAGGAACATCAACAGGTATTTTTAATCCTACTCTGTGTGATGCCGTTGCTTCAGGGTCTAAAAATATTTCGTCCGTAGTACAGAACAAAATCACCGAGTGAAAATCTTGGCTTGCATCACTCATCAAATCTTTCATTGTTGCAATATTTTCTTTAGAATTAAACATCGGATTTATAAGTTTATCCAACCCGTTTACCAAAATAAGTGAATATTTACCTGTTTCTTGATATTGTTCTTCTGCTCTTTCCAATGCTTCTAAAATATCAGACTGTAAATCATCATTATTATCTTTATAAGAAACGGTTTGGCTTACAATACCGCCCCTTGTGATAGCCCAATGAGCTAAATTTTTCATTATGAAAGGATTTTCTCCATATAACATTACACAATTCGGTAATAATTCTTTTGGAGTGTCCTCTCTCTTCATTATTTCAATCACATTTTGTGCAAGAATATTTTTAACCGTTTCTTTTTTCTCTTCCAACTTGTAAACATCCAATACATTTTTAGTTGTTAAATATGAATTGGTTTTCTTTGCCTCAAGCATTACCTTTAATGCGTCAACTATTAATTTTTTTGTATCAGCATCAATATTATTATCAGAACCAAGTAATTCATTTAAAGCTCTTACAGGCATGTTTTTACTGTCTGCATTTGATATTTTGTTTGCAAAATTATCATCAGATAATCTCGCAAATAAATTTGCATTTGATATTATTATATCAATATCGTCTAATTTTTCTTCTTTTGCATTATTTAAAGGGAAAGGCAAGTTTTCAACTCCATATTCCATAGCAGAATATAAATCTCCTTGAGCCAGATGATATATTGCCATTTCTTGAGGATTTATTCTTGTATTTAGTTCAAATTGTTTTATGTTAGCAGCGGAGTCAGCAGGAGAATCAACCCACCCTTTCTTTACAAGAATTGAGTCATACATTTTTTGTACAGATTCATCTTCAACCCCAAACATCCTTTTGAAATTCAGAAAATCATCATAATCCCCTCTATTATATAAATCAGTTAAAACAGCTGCAGGGTTGGGTTTTCCGAGAGTGGCAAACCAATTACCGTTTTCTCCTATATACATTGTGCTTTCCTTGGATTCATCAAGCCATACATTGCTCTTCGGATAACCGTATGTTCTGTCAAATTCCACTTTTATATAATGTATCGGATACATTTCATTCGGATGTTGCTTAATGCGGATTGACAGGAATTTTGGATTTGGGCTGCACATTATATTTGATCTGCAATACTGAACTCGTTCTTGCATATCCTTATCTGACGCAGGTCCTTCATATACGAAAACTCTATCCTCAATTATTCCCCAATTCTCGTCAACTTTGCCGTCAGAACCACAGGCAGTAATAATTGGTTTAGATTTATTTACTATTGGCGGGATATAATAATATGAAGGAATTTCTCCTTTAAAAGACGGTGTTATACTTTTTGTTGTGTTAATTTGGTTAATATTTCTATTATTTTTCTTTACAGGAAAGGACTTTAGACCTGTTAGAGATGATACTTTATTAATTGTCATGACAATTTACCCTCTTCTTTTCACTCCTATAAAACATGTAACAGATTTTTTTTGTCAGGTACAATTGTTTACAAAATATATCTTTTCATTAATTTTAATTTATAATTGTTACATGAGAATTTTAGGCATAGATCCGGGGCTTGCGATTGTAGGCTATTGTATAGTTGAATATAAAAATGACGAGAGTACACTGATTTCGTCAGGTTCTATTCAAACAGGCAAAAATAAAACTGATTCCGGCAGATTATTGGAAATTGAAACTGATATGCAGACGGTTATTGACAAATATAAACCTGAAGTTGCAAGTATAGAAAAACTTTTCTATTTCAAAAATCAGAAAACGGTAATCCCTGTAGCAGAAGCAAGAGGAGTTATATTAAGTGTCCTTGAAAAAAATAAACTGCCGATATCTGAATTTACTCCTATAGAAGTTAAGCAAATAATAACCGGATACGGTAGAGCAACTAAAGAAGATGTGGCAAAAGTTGTTGCAATGTCAATAAAATATAATAAACTTCCAAAATTGGATGATACACTTGATTCTATTGCAATAGCACTATGTTATACAAGAAGTAGTTTGATAGGAACGAAATAATGTTAAATAAATCTTCAATAAAAATAGTTTCGGTATGTTCGGCGATTGTAGGTGCAATAGTTGCAATCCCCGCAATGATTCCGCTTGTGAGAGGAATTGCATTTCTTGCATTAATGTTTTTTGTTGCACCGTTTATTATTGTTTATTTAAAAAGGTTGGAAATAATAAAATTCGATACACCCGAAAAATACCTTACAGTCGGAGCAATTGCGGGAGCAGCTTCATTTATCGGATTTGCAATTGTTTATTTTCCTATAACATTACTGCTAAATTTAATTTTCAAAATACAAGCATTTATATGGGTTAAAGTTGTTTTTACAAATTTTGTATTCTTGGTCGCAATGCTAATTTTAATAGCATTACTAAATGCTTTATTTAACGCATTTGCTGCTTTTATAACGGCGAATATATACCAGTACATTGAAAACAGAAGATAAACAGAGGGAATTATGGCTTTTGAATCAAAAATAAAAACAATAGAGTGGGTTGATAATAAATCAAGAATGATAGACCAAACTTTATTGCCAAAAACGTTTAAAACAGTTGATATTACTAATGCTAAAGATATGTACTTCGCAATAAAAGATATGATAGTAAGGGGAGCCCCGGCTATAGGAATAGCAGGAGCTCACGGTGTTGCACTTGCAGCATTAGAGCTGTCTAAAAAGTATTCTGATAAAAAGTTATTCTTAGAAGAGTTGAAAAAACAAGCCGATTATATAAAATCTTCACGCCCAACCGCAGTAAATCTTATGTGGGCCGTTGATAAACAAATGAAATTAGCAGATGAAATAACGGGTGGCGTAATTGATATTGTTAATGCACTTATTCAAAACGGCATAAAACTTGAAAATGAAGATATTGAAATCAACAAAAAAATGGGTGATTACGGGGCAGAGGTTGTTCCTAAAGGTGCTGCTATTTTGACTCATTGTAATGCAGGAGCTTTGGCAACGGTAGGATACGGTACGGCTCTTGGGGTAATAAGAAGTGCTTATGCAAAAGATCCTACTATTAAAGTTTTTGCTGATGAAACACGTCCAAGACAACAGGGTGCAAGACTTACAACTTGGGAACTCACACAAGACGGAATACCTACAACACTTATAACTGACGGTATGTGTTCATACTTTATGTCAAAAGGGATGATTAATATGGTTGTAGTGGGGGCTGACAGAATAGCTGCTAATGGTGATACCGCAAACAAAATCGGAACATATACCGTTGCTATTGCCGCAAAATACCATAATATACCATTTTATATTGCTGCACCTCTTTCTACAATCGATACTTCTATTAAATCAGGAAAAGAAATTCCTATTGAAGAACGTTCTCACGAAGAAGTAACACATATTAACGGAGACTGGATTTGTGCTGAGGGAGTAAATATAATAAACCCGGGGTTTGATGTAACTCCAAATGAATTAATTACAGGTATAATTACGGAAAAAGGTATATTAAAACCAAATTTTGAAACCTCAATAAGAAAGGCTTTTGAAAATGATAAATAATAAAATGTCAATAAAGACAAAGAACATATTTTTTTATTCAGCAATTGGAATAATTTCATTGCTATTTATCTTGTTAATAGTATATATTTCAAGATATTGTTGTTTTTATGGTGATGATGCTTGGTTTTCTTTATATGCAGATAATGAAAAAATATTTGATTGTTTAACATCCGATAGCCATGGGGGAAAATACATAGGTCAATTTCTAGATAAATTTTTTTCTTATGGTTTACCTTGTATTCTTGGAATTCACCCCGAGAACTTTATTAATTCATACCATGCAATAATTCGTGCCGTGTTTATGGTGCTTACTCTGTTAGTGATGGGAAAATTTGTTTCAATTTATGAAAAATCAAAGTTGTTATACCTGCTTTTCTATATTTTCTTAATTGTTTTAATAATTAAATATATTCCATCATCGAATATAATAACTGTCTATTATGCTTTTTACAGATATTGTTTTTCAATATTATTTTTTAGCATATTTTGGCTTTTTATCTATAAAAATATAACCGGATTAGAAGATAATAAATCAATATGGAAATTAATAGGAGTTTCACTATGCGGTTATATAATCGGAACATCAAGTGAAATTGTATTTTTCGCTTCTTGTGCATTAGCTTCATTAATAATTATTTGGAAATCAATAAGTCTTTTTCTTAAAAACAAAGTAAAAGATAATGTGATAATTGACTCTTTGCAAATTAAATTAAATCGAAATTTTTATATGCCAGTTATTTTCTTTGCAATAGGAGTAATTTTGTTTGTTTCTTCTACAGGGTATAGAGAAGTATCTGCTGATAGAGGAATGACAAACATAGTTGTTACTTATGATTTATTAAAAGAATTTACATCTTACTTTATAAATAACTGTTTTTATGAAATCAAAGAGTTTTGGATTGCATTTCTTATATTAGCTTGCTCAGGCATATATTTATCAATAAGAAATAAAGATTTAAGGGTTCCCTTATTTGTATTCTGTTTTTTGTTTTCACTTATGGCAGTAATGTTTTCACTGGTGCTTTGTGGGAAAACCCATAATCATACTGATTTTTATATTATTCATCCAAACATATTATTTTTATACAAAATGTTATTGTTAATTTCATTTGGAATAATTTTAAGCTATGTATCCCAATACATTTTTAAGAATAATAAATATCACTCATTAATAATTTCATGTTTAGCTGCAATTTTATTTTTTTATTTGAGTTTAAGCCTGTTACATAATATGAGTTTTATTCGCGATATAAATCCATCACAAGATTATTTATTAAAACGAAACCAAGAAAATTATATATTGGAGAAAATTACAAGATTTTATTATCTTAATAATAAGACAGCAATTATTCCAAAAGAATTTTACGAGAATCTTGACATATACAATGACACTCATTATTTTGATGGCATTGATAATATAACAAATTGTGTTTACGAAAGAAATCAGCTTACACATGCAAATTATTACAATATATATAAAACAATCCCTGATGTATCACCATATATTTGCGTCAAAGATAATGCCATTGATGAATTCTATAATAACGGAGGCTATATTACAAAAGAAGAATTAAATAAGCTGGATTTTAATCGCTTATTTGATGAACAATATGTGTTAAAACCGGCAACGAATAATAAAGATGAAAAATATACTGTAAGTGAAATAAAAGAGCTAATAAAATTTGATGAAAATTAAGTTAAACGATTAATTTGAAAAAATATCAGCAAAATGTTATAATTTGCACAATAAAGAAACTAAAAGGAGTTAAATATGAAAAATAGTATTAAATTTTTAACAGTAGCACTTGTTGCATTCGGAATCGGAATTGCTGTAAACAATTATGCAGTATCCGATGTTTTAGGTACACCGGCTAATTTTAAAGTAGCTGTAGTTGATGTTCAAAAAGTTGTTGCTTCATCTGCTCAAGTAAAAGCATTAAAAGATGAACAAAAGAAAAAAGGTCAAGAAGTTGCAAAATTCATAGAAAATGCAAAAGTTGCATTAGATAAAGAAAAAGATGCTACAAAGAAAAAAGCTCTTGAAGCTAAATACAACAAAGAGTTCCAAGCAAAAAGAGAAGCAATCGCTAAGAATTACGAAACAAAATTACTAGCAATTGATAAAAGCATATCTGCAACAATTGATGCAAATGCAAAAGCTAACGGTTATAATTTAGTTCTTGCAAAAGGTGCTGTTTTATCAGGCGGTACTGATATCACTGATGAAATTTCAAAAGCAGTAAAATAAACAGATAAAAAACTTAAAAAGCACTCTATTACTAAATAGGGTGCTTTTTGTATTGAAAAGTAATACATCATAAGATTTTAAAAGATTAGTATATTCAAAATTTTTTAGTTTAGTAACCAAGATTTAATAAAAATAATTTGAGTTTTGAATGCAAACATTCTAATAATTTAATTATTTTTTATGTCCTCCGGACGGGGAAATTTTTTAAAAAGTTTCACAAAACCGCAACCGGAGCTTCACTCACTAATAAATTGTAATGCAATACCAAAGTTCGCATAAGAGAATGCTCACTTGCTGTCGTATTGCATAACATTTATTGTTCGTTTCGCTATGATTGCAACTATAAATAAAATGCAATGTAAAAAAACATCACCTCATCCTAACCTTGTCTTGGATTTAGTTTTATATTGACACCTCACCCTGCCCTCTCCTTATAGGAGAGGGAAATAGTTAACTTAATTGCGGATGTATATACTTATTTAGTTCCTTCTCCTTGAGGAGAAGGTTAGGATGAGGTGACGGCTATTTTATTACGTGGGTTGGCAATCTTTTGACTATCAAATAAAGCTCTTGCGACCCTGAAATAAATTCAGGGCGACATGTACACATGTCATTCTGAAAGATTATAAAAACAAGAAACTTGTTTAGTTAATTTTTTTCTTTAAAACTGCAGATAATGCATTTAGGTCGTCATAAAGTTCTTTAAACTGTTCCGGATACAGTGATTGAGCTCCGTCGCAAACTGCTGTTTCCGGTGAATTATGAACTTCAATTATTAATCCGTCAGCACCTGCCGCTAATGATGCCTTAGACATCGGTGCTATTTTATCTCTTTGACCTGTTGCGTGGCTCGGGTCAACGATAATTGGCAAGTGGCTTATTTTTTGAACAACGGGAATTGCCGAAATATCAAGTGTATTTCTTGTTATATGTTCAAAAGTTCTAATTCCTCTTTCACAAAGAATAACTTCTCTGTTTCCGCCTGACATGATATATTCAGCCGACATTAACCACTCTTCAACTGTTGCACTTAAACCTCTTTTTAATAGTACGGGTTTTCTTATTTCACCTAAACATTTTAAAAGGCTGAAATTTTGCATATTTCTTGCACCGACTTGCAAAATATCAACGTATTTCAAAAACATCGGAATTTGAGATACTTCCATAACTTCTGATGTTGTAATCATGTTATATTTATCTGCGACTTCTCTTAATATTTTTAGTCCCTCTTCTCCCAAACCTTGAAATGCATAAGGCGAGGTTCTCGGTTTGAAAGCTCCTCCTCTTAATGCTCTTATTCCGTAACTTGCTAATTTTTCGGCAGTTTTATCTGCTTGATCATAAGATTCAACCGTGCAAGGACCGGCGATAATTCCAACGTTTCCGCCGCCAAATTTTACGCCTTTTACATCAATTATTGTGTCATCCGGCTTAAATACTCTGCTTACCAACTTATAAGGAGATGAAATTCTTATTACCTCTTCAACGCCGTCTAAAAGCTCAATATCACGTTTATCAATTACGGTTCTTCCAACACAGCCGATAACGGTATGCTCCGCTCCGTTTGAAATATGAGCATCAAATCCTTTAGACTTGATAAATTCTACAACTTTTTTTATTTGTTCTTCCGTTGCAAGCGGATTCATTACTATTAACATAAATTTCCTTTCTCTTATTTGATTATATAATAAAAATTAAAAAATCTTGTTTTTATATTTAACCTCTGATAAAATCTTGTTATACACAGGAGGAAGACAATGAAAAAAATTAAGTTTGTTTTAATAGCAATGGTTATGGCTTTAGCCGTTAATTTATCAGCTAATGCTGCAACTATCGGTTATGCTGACTACGGCAGAGTTTTAACCGAATATACTTATGCTAAAAATGCATACAAAGATATTGATAACAAGTTACTTGAACTTCAACAATATTTAATTGATAAGGATAAACAATTTAAAGCAATTGAATCTCCTATCCAAAAGAAAACTTTTGAAGATCAAATTCAAAAAGAATTCAAAGTCAGAGAAGATAAAGTTTATAACTTAAAAGTTCAAAAAGAAACAGAAATTAAAAATAATATCTTAGCTGCTTCTAAAGCTGTTGCAGCTGCTAAAAAATTGGACGTTGTTCTTGACTATGCAATGGTATATGCAGGCGGAGTTGATGTAACAAACGATATTATTCAATATTTAAACGCTAAGAAATAGTTGTTTCTTAAATAAGCAGTTTAAGAGAAGCCCGAAAAATTAATACTAAAAAGGCTTCTCTTTATATTTTAAACAGACGGGAGTTTATATGAGATTTATTGATATCATTGAAAAAAAGAAAAAAGGTTTGAAACTTACGGAAGAAGAAATTAAGTTTTTTATTGACGGTATTATGAATAATTCAATAGAAGATTATCAAACAAGTGCTTTATTAATGGCAATATATTTTCAAGGTATGGATATTGATGAAACCACATGGTTAACAAAATATATGGTTAAATCAGGTGAAATACTTGATTTAAGCAATATTTCAAAAGATGTTATTGATAAACATTCGACAGGCGGTGTAGGTGATAAAATTACGCTTATTTTCTTACCGTTGATTGCTGCTGCAGGCTTATACAGTGCAAAATTATCAGGAAGAGGTCTTGGACACACAGGCGGTACAATTGATAAACTTGAATCTATTCCAAATTTTAGAACAGATTTAAGTATAGATAAATTTAAGGAAGAAGTAAAAGAACATAAAGTTGCAATTGCGGCTCAAACATTGTCTTTAGCTCCTGCGGACGGCAAACTTTATGCACTTCGTGATGTTACTTCAACGGTTGATATTATTCCGTTGATTTCTTCATCAGTTGTATCTAAAAAGATTGCGTCAGGTGCAAATCATATTATATTAGATGTAAAATACGGTTCCGGTGCGTTTATAAAGACTCCTGAGGAAGCTCAAAAAATGTCGGAAATTATGGTTGAAGTGGGTAAAAGATTAGACAGAAATATTTCAGCTGTAATAAGTTCAATGGATGAACCGCTTGGCAGAGCAATCGGAAATGCAGTTGAAGTTGAAGAAGTTATTGAGTTTTTAAAAGGCAATATGGAATCTGATTTAAGAGAAATTACATATACTCTTTGCCATGAAGCGTTTGAAAAAACAGGTAAATTCAAAACAAAAGAAGAAAGTTACAGATATCTTGATGAATTGATAAGAAGCGGAGAAGCTCTTAATAAATTCAGAGAAATTATAAGAACCCAAAACGGTGATGACAGTATTATTGATGATTATACAAAATTGCCGCAGGCTTCAATTAAATATGAAGTAAAAGCACCTAAAGACGGCTTTGTTGCTCATATTGACGCATTAAAAACTGCGAAAGCATGTAAAATTCTTGGTGCAGGCAGAGAAAAGAAATCTGATAAAATAGACTACAGTGCAGGAATATATTTAACACAAAAGACAACAGAACCTGTTAAAGAGGGTGAAACCCTTGCAGTTATATATTCAAACAAACAAGATGTAATAAAAGAATCTGAAGATTTAATCTTATCCGCTTATGAGATATCGGATGAAGAACCAAAATACAAATCTTTAATCTATAAAATAATTAATTAAGGATTTTCTAAATAACGACAATAAAAAAGACCTAATTTAATTTAGGTCTTTTTTCAACTATATTTTAAATCAATTAAGCAGCAACGCCTTTGATTTCAGTGATAAGATAGTTTGCAATCCATTCAAATTCACTGTTTGATTTAGCAGCTTTTTTCAAGTAATCAATAGAGCTTTCGCCGATTCTGATAAGAACCATAGCTAAAATACCTCTTGTTCTGCCTGTAACAACTTGAAGTGATTCAACTAAAGAAGGAACTGCTTCCTTTCCAATGCTTACTAATTCATTTTCAATTGCATTTTTAGCATTGTTGTCTGCATTTTCTAACTTATCTAAATATTCGCTTATTGGTGTTAATACTGCTGTCATTGTTTGTGCCTCTTTTTAATTCTCAAAACTTCCGATTTTATTATAAAGCAAAAAATGCTAAATCCCGTTTTTTTAATATATTCTTTATATCAGGACTAAAACTCAATAATAATAACATTTTTTATTATAATGAATATTTGAATTATTATTCGTTACACTTTAAAATAGCCCGATTATTCAACCGTAATATTATACATTGGTCTATTTTTTTTAATGAAAAATAAATTTAAACTGTATATATCCTTGGGAATGGAAGTATGTATGCAGATTATTATGGGGTATAGAAAATGTTAGTCGAGAAATTTATAAACGGATTAAATCAACGAAGTCAAATAGAATTTAAAAATATTTCAAAAGACATCATTCCATGGCTTGAAGATACCGCTTTGGAAAACAATTGCCTTGTTGATAAAAAAGAGTGGAAAAGTAAGTATAACAGTTATGTTATATATGATTATGAACCTTTTTGTTCTGAGGGGTTTGAAATAAATATAACAATTTCATCTCATGATATTAATTATTTATATTTTCTGAAATTTTTATATGAAAACAAAATAAGTACAATTGAATATCTGAATAATTGCATAAAAGATTAGTTGTTGCAGTTATTGATTTAAAGTGATATAACATTGCAAAAGAAAGGACGAGCAATATGGAAGAAAACAACAATTTGGAACAAAATACGGAAAATCAACAAATGACAGAAGGCAAAAAACATTGTTGGAAAAAATGTTTGGCAATGGTGATTGCAGCATTTCTTGGCGGATTTCTTGCAGTCTATTTTGTTTCTTCTCAAGCTGCAGAAAGAAGTTTTAGACATTATGTTACGCTTCAAGACAGTCAATTTGATAAAAAGATGATAAAAGACATAGAAAAAATGCATAAAAAAGAAATGAAGCATTTCGACAGATTAATGAACGAAATGCAAGCTCCGCAACTTTTTGACGATAACTTTGGAATGAAAGATATTGTTTTAAACCCGATAAAAGTAAAAAGTGAAATAGAAGATAATGCATTTAAGGTAATTGTAGGTTTGAAACCGTTCCAAAATGATGGAAACAAGATAAATTATAATGTTACACAGAGAAAATTGACTGTTTTCGGTAATTCACAAGTAAACGATAAAAATAAACAAGAAGATATATCATTTACTCAAGATTTTATTCTTCCTGAAAATGCAGATATAACAAATATTTCAAAAACAAAAGACGGAAATAAACTTGTAATATCTGTTCCGTTGAAGTAATTGTTTTTAGTTTAAAATCATTTTCAACATCTGCTTAATTCAAAAACAATGAGATTCTGAGCAAATTGAAAAACTACGCTACCGCTCGTTTTTCTAATCTTTCAGAATGACATGAAATTTGGTAGTTTTACATATTCCAATATCAATACTATATTTCTCAATAATACATGTCGCCCTGAACTTGTTTCAGGGGCGCAAGGACTATATTTGTTAGACAAGGTATGCCCAACCTGACATTCTAAAATTAATTTATAGTTTTGCAACCATAGCGGAACGAGCAATAAATGTTATGCAATACGATAGCAAGTGAGCATCTTCTTATGCGAACTTTGG
>CAYYPD010000022.1:15966-30370 GCA_964473445.1 uncultured Muribaculaceae bacterium | reverse complement strand
ACCGCAATTGAGTACTACAAAGCTGCTTTAGCGTCAGGCCTTTTAAAGGATTACAAAACTAATATTCAAGTTGCAGAGTGTTATGAGAAACTGGGGGATGCTGAAAATGCTGAACTTTATTATAAAATAAGTTTTTATGTGAATCCTGATTCAAGAGAAGCAAAAAATAAACTTAATGAATTTGAATCGGCAAGACATCCCGATAATACTGAACAACTTGAAAAAGCTAAATATAAATACTTGTTTAAAGACAAACCTCTTTCAGAAGAAGAACAAACCGAAAAAGAAGTTGCGGAAATTATAGAACAAATTAATAAGTAACTTGGTTTTTTGAATATTCATTTATTGCAGATTTTGCTTTTAAATATTCTAAAATAGCTCCGCCGATTTCTTCCGTCGGGTCAAAAAACGGTGAATTAGGCGTAAATGTTTGTCGTAACATCATTTTATTTAACGGGCCGAATGCGTCAGGAACAAGTGTCTTTCTGTAAATTCCCGATAACATAACTTGAATATTAGGTGAGGGCGTATCATTAAATCTTGAAATTGTCGGATACATTTTGTCTATCCCCTTTACCCCTTTATCAAGCATTTTATCCAACACTTGTAATCCGTCAAGAACTTGCTCTTCTGTTACTGCGTTTTTTAAAAACGTATCAATATACGGAAGTGCTTCTTCTCTTGTATTTACAAGTTTTTCTGTTCTATCTTCATTATATGTACAGTAATTACGTTGATAAGACGGCAGAGAAACTCCTTGCCCCAATTGCGATACATAATTGTAAATAACAGTATTTATTATCATCGGAAATCTCCTTATGCGTAAACGTACGGTGGACCGTTTTTGGTTTCCACAAGAATATTTTCTGCGAGCTGCTTTAATTCATCTTTTGTCTTTGTTCCGCTCATTGCCTGCTTTTTGAAGTTATCAACCAACGGTGCATTTGCACTTTCTTTCTTTGCTTTGAAGTTTCTTATTTCAACATCAACAAGACGTTTTCTTAAATCCAAATCCGTTTTTGCATTTTCTTTCAAAACGGCAACTTCTTTTATTCCGTCAAGCACTTGTTTCATTGAATAACTGAATGCACTCGACATCGTAAACGCAATGAATATGTATTTTGTAAATTTATTTTTAGGATTTAGAAGCCAGTTGTACAAGTGACCACGGGGTTCATCAATATAGCAGTAGTACTGTATTTTTTTAGGAATACCTCCTAATGCTACAGGTGCGTCTGCAAATATTGTTTTTGTTGATTCTTCTACTGCATCTATCATTCCTTGAATTTCACTTTCGGGTAACTTAAATTTACTGCCGACTTCTCTTATAAAAGACGGTTTAGCCGAAATAGATTTTAAATATTCAAGAACAGACGGTAAATCTTTTTTATCACCCTTTTCACTCAAATTTTTAATTGTATTTATCGTTCTTTCTGTTAAGTTATTTGCAAAATTGTTTGAATATTCTGCTGTTTTTTTCAGATTTGAAAGGGTTATTTTACCTGCAGCAAAGGCAGTGGCAATTACACCTAAACCAAGTAACGGATATAATATATCTTTTCCGATTTTCTTTTTAGATGTTTCTTCTTCTTTCACATTTTTATTTTCATCTGACCCTTTAAAAGACGTTGTTAACTGGGATAAGACGTTTGTTTCTTTATATTCTTGTTGGAGAGGTTTTTCTTTGGTTTCATTTGAATTTAAAATGGCTTCAAATGTTTGTACATTTTTATTCATTAAATCGTTTACAACATTTAATTTTCCTGAGAAAGAATCTTTTTCTACGTCAATAAGGTTTTCTTGCAATTCGGTTTCGATATCAGCAGATTTTTTCTTAACCCAAACATCTTTTACCCCGTCAATAAGATTTTTTGCGGCAAGAGTTATTCCGCTCATTGCAAATACTGCAACTACACCTAACATATTTTTGAAACACGGATCTCTTAAAGCTCTATAAATGGCGAACTCAGGTTCTTCTTTAATATTCATGTTAACAGCCAAATCAGGTAACTGTTCAAAATTTCTGGTATTTAAAATTGCTTTTGATGACTTTTTAAGTAGAGCAGTAAGTCCAAGACAGCTGCCTAAAATAACTCCTGATACAGCCAATGTTGGCAGTAAAACTTTTTTTACATCAAATGAACTTTCTTTTTTCTTTTCGTCTTCTGTTTTCGGAATTGAGTAATAATTTTCACTATCACACACCAACAAAGAATCTTGCACATCATGCAAAGATATATAATCGGCTTTATTTTGATTTCTTAAATAATTATTTAAAATAACACCTTTTACTGTATTATTCATTGCTTTTTCAGCACTTGGGGTTTTTGGCTCTTTTACTTTTTTAGTATTTGCCTGTTTTATCCTTAGAAGTTCGAATGTCATCCCTATCCCTTTTCTTGTTTATTTTTAATATTTTTACAAGGTATTTCTTTAGTTCTCTCGCTTTAAAAACGGCTAACTCATCATCATTTTTGTAATTTTCACCGTTTTCTTCCGTAATAAAAAACATAAAGAATTTTTTTGCCGTTTTTTTTAAATTTTCAGCAACTTTTTTATCAACAAAATTTTTAATATCACCTAACAAGGCAACCAATTTTTCACCTGCATTTTGAATTAATAAATTAAGATTTTTTTGAAGTTCTGCCATTTTCATCATTACTTTTGGAATTTGCGATATCAAATTCAAAATCGGATTAATAATCAAGTTTGAAAGAATTTGAACAGGTACTTTTAATGAACTAGGCAAAGAATTTTGTATATTTTGAATATTTGCTTTGATTTTATTTGCAAGATTACTTATTGTTTGTTGAAGTTGTTTTGCTGTTTCTATTTGTCTGTCAAAACGTTGTTGAGCATTTTCTGCCAATGTTTTTTCGGTTTGCATGTGCATCCAAGCCGAATAGCATTTTAAATAAGACCATTCACCTGATTTCATCGGTTTGGTCATTTTAGTATCTTGAACTCTGCCTCCGCCACCACTCATTTTCTGACTGCAGGCAGGACACATTGCCGGCGGCAAGCCGTGCGGACATAACCCTGCTTTATTTGAAGATTGTGAAACCGGTGCTGGCATAAAAAATTATCCTACTTTTTCAATAAGGAACTCTCATCTCTCTTCATTTGCCATTAACCAGGTCCCGCAATTAATGACACAATAGAGTATTCCGACTATAACGGTCGCGTTCCGGCAAAGGAATTTCACCTTTATTTCCTCATTTATCAATATTATAATAGCACAATTTTAATATTAGTAAATAAATACAAATTATATACTTTATAATGATTAGAGTATATTCAGTCAGTAAAAAAGGTTTAAACATTAAATCTGAAGTGAACGATGTCACCGTCTTGAATTACATAATCTTTACCCTCAAGACGAGTAACTCCTCTTTCTCTTGCTACTGCATAAGAACCCGCAGAAACGAAATCATCATATCCTGTTACTTCTGCTCTGATAAATCCTTTTTCAAAGTCTGTATGAATTACACCTGCAGCTTTAGGAGCCTTTGAACCTGATTTAACCGTCCAAGCACGAACTTCTTTTTCTCCTGCTGTTATAAATGTAGTTAAATCAAGCAATTTGTAAACTGATTGAATCATACGTTCAATGCCTGAGCTTTCAACTCCCAAATCTTTTAAATAGTCTTTTGCTTCTTCTTCCGATAAATCAACAAGCTCAGACTCAATCTTTGCAGAGATTACAACTACATCGGCACCTTGTTTTGTTGCATATTCTTTTACTTTATCAACATAAGCATTACCTGTTGCAAGGTCTGTTTCACTAACATTAGCAGCATATATAACAGGTTTTATGCACATCAATTGAGATTGTCTTGCAATTTCAAGCTCATCACCTTCAAAATATTTTTCAGGATTAATAAATGTAGATTCAGAAATTAAATCATATAATTTTTTCAAAACACAGTGTTCCATAATAGCTTGTTTATCACCGCATTTTGCTACTTTCCCTACTCTGTCGATACGTTTTTCCAATGAAGCCATATCTGCCAAAGCTAATTCCGTATTAATAATTTCAATATCATCAAGCGGATTTACTTTCCCTGAAACGTGAATTGTATTTTCATCATCAAAACATCTTACAACTTGTATAATTGCGTCAACTTCTCTTATATTTGCCAAAAATTGGTTGCCGAGCCCTTCTCCTTTGCTTGCACCTTTTACAAGCCCTGCAATGTCAACAAACTCAATTGCTGTAGGGATAACAACATTTGTTTTTACCAAATCTTTTAAAACAAATAATCTTTTATCGGGAACATTTACAACGCCAACATTCGGTTCAATCGTACAAAACGGATAATTTTCGCTTTGTGCATTTTTAGATGACGTAAGTGCGTTAAATAGTGTTGATTTTCCTACATTCGGTAGTCCGACAATTCCTGCTCGTAACATAAATATTCCCTTTCAAACTATTTAAAGAGTAATATAAACAAAACCTCTAATCAAGTTGCAATTATCCGTAGATTGTCGTGTTATCGGTGAATTTTATTTCAAAAAGCGTACCTTTAGGCAACGAAACATGCCCGCCTTTTTTAAAGATGGAAATTACCGGAGAAATTATAATGTTTACATCATAAACAATTGCTCCGACCAGAAACGGAATGGGTGAAAGTAATCCTATTATTGGGATATCTCCCATTTTTTTAGCCGTTTTTTTTGAAGAACTGTAGAATTTTTTGCCTCCTGAGGAAGACTTTGCACAATTTGTCCAATAGCTTCTTTTGCCTTTTATGTTTCCAAAAGGAACTTTGCGGTAATTTGCAAGCATAATTTTTGTTTCTATCGGACTTCTTAACCCGTTAAAGTAAATTTCATCAATTTGGAGAGCAACAAGTCCGCCATTTCCTGTAATTTGCGGAGTGTGAGAATTTACAATTCTGCCTTTAAAAATTGTACCTGCAGGAATTATTTCACCCTCTTTTGTTGTAAACCCGTTTCTGGCGGAAAAAGATACTATACTGCCTTTGGGCATATAATCAGTAACTTTTGAATTTAGAGCCAACTCTACCTTTGTACCGTTTTTTACCTCGTATTTTTTACCTGTCGGGTTATATTGAGGGTTTTCAGGTATTTTTATTGTTGATGTCGATGGACTTGGTTTTGCATTAGGGAGTGACGGCAGAGTTGAATTTTCAACATTATATTCTTTTCTGATATCTGAATCTATTGAATCATCCAGAATTTCAACCGCAAAAGAACCGTTGCAAAAAAATAATAATAAAATAATTACAAGTAATTTTCTCATAACCTTATTTTATTATGATTTTAATAATTTTGACTCAATTGAATGAGGGATTATGCAGTGATAATATGTATTTTTTATTCTTATATTATGGTAGGCTAAACAAAAAGACTCTCTTTCGAGAGCCTTTTTGAAATTTTTATGTTCAAGTTTATTTTTCGTATTTTTTAAAAATCAAAACTGCATTACATCCGCCAAAACCGAATGAGTTAGACAATGCAACATTTACATCAGCTTTTCTCGGTTTATTTGGAACGTAATCTAAGTTTGCAACCTCAGGGTCTTGGTTTTCCAAGTTAATTGTCGGAGGAACTATTCCGTTATCAATTGCTTCAACAGATACAATTGCTTCAACGGCACCTGCTGCTCCAAGCATGTGTCCTGTTTCGGATTTTGTAGAGCTTACGAGCAATTTTTTGTTTTGTTCTTTATCACCGAACACTCTTGCAATCATATTTGATTCTGCAATATCACCAAGGTGGGTGCTTGTTCCGTGCGTATTAATATAATCTACATCTTCAGGTTTTAATCCTGCATCTTTAAGAGCATATCTTACGGCATATTCTGCCCCTCTGCCCGCAGGATCAGGTGCTACCATATCATAAGCATCAGAGCTTTGTCCGTAACCTGCAACTTCTGCATATATTTTAGCCCCTCTTTTTAAAGCGTGTTCAAGTTCTTCAAGAACTAATACGCCTGCACCTTCTGACATAACAAAACCGTCACGGCTTACATCATAAGGACTTGAAGCTTTTTCCGGAACTTCATTTTTTCTTGAAAGGGTTCTTGCACTGGTGAAAACACCAATGCCGAAATCGCATATAGCGTGTTCGCAACCGCCTGCAAATACAACATCAGCATCTCCGCATTGAATTGATCGGAATGCATCTCCGATTGAATGAGCACCTGTTGCACAAGCAGTTGCAACTGTTTTAGAAAGTCCTTTAGCTCCAATTCTGATTGAAATTCTACCTGATGGCATATTAACAATCATCATAGGAACTGTAAACGGAGAACATTTGTGATATCCTCTTTCCAACATAACTTCATGGTTTTTAGAAATTGTATCTAATCCGCCTGCCGCAGAGCTGACTATAACTCCTACTCTAAACGGATCTTCTTTTTTCATATCAATTTTTGAATCTTTGAATGCTTCATCAGCTGCAACAATTGCATATAAAATGAATCCATCCATTCTTTTTACTTCTTTTGCGTCAATATAATCTTCGGCATTAAATTTCGGTACTTCTCCACCGATTTTTACCAAGTGTTTATCTTTATCTAAAGAAGTAAATTTTATACCGCTTTTTCCTTCGGAAACATTTTTCCAAAATGTATCAACGCCGAGTCCGTAAGGCGACACACAACCCATGCCGGTTACAACAACTCTCCTCTTTTCCATCTCTCAATCCTCCCTAATCTGATTATTTGAGGTTTTCTCTTAGTGTAATAATAGCACTTCCGATAGTCATGCCTGCACCGAAGGCACAAATCAGAACTTTGCACGGCAGTGTAATTTGTCCGCTCTCAATTCCCTCTTTTATAGCTGACGGAATTGATGCTGCTGATATATTACCATACTTTTGAATATTTGTAACTACCTTTCCTTGAGGGAAATGTAAACGTTCACTCAAAGCCTCTATCATTCTAAGGTTTGCTTGATGTGGAATAAAGTAATCTATATCCTCTGATGTTTTTCCTGCTTTTTTAAGCAAATACTTAACTTCTGCAGGAATTTTTTGCATTACAAACTTATAAACTTCACGACCTTGCATAAGAATATGAGTCGGGTGTTGTTCATTCTTCTCTGCAAGCGGGCAATTTTCGTTTGGCATATCAAGTGAAATTAAATCCTTATGATCGCCGTCAGCAACAATGTGAATATATTCTATATCATCATTGTCATCTGTTTTTTCAAGGACTGCTGCACCTGCTCCGTCGCCAAACAATACACATGTTGAACGGTCTGACCAATCAACAAATTTTGATGTTGCATCGGTTGATACAAGCAATATCTTTTCGTACATACCTGAATTTATATATGCTTTTGCAATACTCATTCCGTATATAAAACCTGAACAAGCTGCTTTTATATCAAAAGCGGCAGCATTTTTGCAACCGAGTGCGGCTTGAATTTCGCATGCAGCTGACGGATAAGCTCTATGCGGAGAAGAAGCCGCAACAATTATCAATTCAATATCAAGAGGGTTAACTCCTGATTTGTCAATAACTTTTTTTGCCGCTTTAATACCCAGCATTGTGGCATTTTCTTCGCCTGATACAACACGTCTTTCTTTAATGCCCGTACGTTGGCTTATCCATTCGTCATTTGTTTCAACGATTTTTGCCAAATCATCATTGGTTACAACTTTTTGCGGTACGCAAAAATCAATAGCCGAAATTTTTACATTATTACTCATATTTTTTCCCTTATTTTACGGTTAATTTTGGTAAGCACATTGCTCGCCAATTTTTAAAGCCTCAAAGTTTAATTTTAATAAATCTTGAGATTTATGTGCGAATACTTTTTTTACTGCGTTTTGAAATGTTGTTAATGACAAATTTTGCAAATGTGCAAATAATCCCAGTGTTACCATGTTTGCGGTTTTTATATCGCCAAGGTCTTTCGCTTTATCTGAAATTTTAGCAAAAACATAATTAATGTCACTTCTTGGTTTTGTCATTTTTACCAAAGATGAGTTTACAATTATTGTTCCGCCTTTTTTTAATTTTTTTATAAATTTATCAAATGAAAGTTGGTTTAAAGCTATAACCATGTCAGCTTCCGTTTTGTTTGCACAAACTTCATCTTCATCGTTAACAACAACTTCGCAATTAACTTCTCCTCCTCTCATTTCTGCACCGTAACAAGGACAGCATATTACGTTTTTATCTTCAAGCATAAAAGCATTAGCAAGAATTGTTCCTGCAAGAATTACTCCTTGTCCGCCAAAACCGGCAATTATAACATTTCTTTCCATTATTTCCCCTCCGTAATATCTTTGAATACGCCTAACGGATAAACTTTTGTAAGCTCTTCCCTTATATGTTTATGAGCATTAGCCGGTGTCATTTTCCAGTTTGTCGGGCAAGCAGAAAGAATTTCTACAAAACCGAATCCTAAACCTTTTAATTGTACTTCAAATGCTTTTCTTATTGCTTTTTTCGCCTTTATAATTGCTGCAGGAGAATCAAGTGAAACTCTTGCCGCAAAGGCTGTACCGTCGCAAAGTGCAATATGTTCTGCAACTTTTAACGGATATCCGTAATATTCCAGGTTTCTTCCATGCGGAGATGTTGTTGTAACTTGATTTAAAACGGTTGTGGGTCCTAATTGACCGCCCGTCATACCGTATAAGGTATTATTTATACAAATTGAGGTTATTTTTTCTCCTCTTGTTGCTGCGTGGGTTGACTCTGCCAGACCAATAGAGGCAAAATCCCCGTCTCCTTGGTATGTAAATACGAAACTGTCGGGTTTTGCTCTTTTCATTCCTGTGGCACAAGCTAAAGCTCTGCCGTGAGGTGCCTCGACACAATCAACATTTAAAAAGTCATATAAAAATACGGAGCAACCGACAGAAGCAGGTGTTAAAGCCTTTTCTTTTAAGCCAAATTCATCTAACAATTCAGCAACTAATCTTATTGCTACGCCGTGGTCGCAGCCGGGGCAGAATGTATAAGTCATATCTTTTTTTAATGATTTTGGAATACTAAATGTTTGCATAACTTACCCCTCCGATTTTTAATGCTGCTTGAGCTATTTCATCAGCATTTACCCATTTGCCTGTAGGTCTGCCGAAATGTGTAACATTTGCTTTTCCGTTTACTGCAAGTTTAACATCTTTTGTCATTTGTCCCATGTTCATTTCAACAACCATTATATTTTTTATTTTTTTCGATAATTCAGATAATCTCTTGCTTGGGAACGGCCAAAGCGTAATCGGTCTGAATATTCCTGCTTTAATACCTTTTTTACGAAGTTGTTTTGCAGTTGCTCTTATATTTCTTGTCATAGAACCGAAAGCAACCAATAACAATTCCGCATCCTCGGTATTTTCCTCTTCAAACATAACTTCATGTTCTTCAATATAAGCGTATTTTTCAAATAACTTATAAATATGTTCGTTGTGCTTATCCTGATTAACTTCTAAGGAGCGAATTTTTCTTGCATCTCTGCCTTTAGCTCCTGTTAAAGCCCAAGATGAATTATCAATTTCTTCATAAGGGTAATCGTGTAAAATTGCAGGCTCCATCATTTGTCCCAATGAACCGTCAGATAATAAAATTGTCGGATTCTTATATTTTTGAGCCAAATAAAATGCTTTGTATGTTAAATCAATACTTTCTTGAACAGAAGCAGGAGAAAGAACAATTGTTCTATAGTCGCCGTTTCCTCCGCCTGTTACGGCTTGATTGTAATCACCTTGTGCAGGGAATATGTACCCCAGCCCGGGTCCTGCCCTCATGACACTTATCAATACAATAGGAAGTTCGTCAGAAGCTGCGTAAGACATTGACTCTTGCATAAGCCCTATTGCACATGAAGAAGAAGATGTCATTGCTTTGACTCCTGTTGATACTGCTCCTAAAACCATGTTTATTGCGGCAACTTCACTTTCTGCACATACATAACCTCTGCCGAGTGCAGGCATTGCATCCGAAAGATATTCACCAATTTCTGTCTGCGGTGTTATAGGGTAACCAAAATAGCAATCACAGCCTGCTTTTACTGCAGCTTTTGCAATTGCATAATTCCCTTTTAAAAGTTCTTTTTCCATTATTTGTTAACCTCTGTTATTGCTAAATCAGGACAACTTATTGCACACATTGCACAACCTGTACATTTGTTGTCTGAATTAACAAATTCTACAATATTATTCCCCGTTTTACCCGAAACATTTGAAACTTTTATCAGCCTGTTAGGACAAGCTTCAACGCACAAATAACAAGATTTGCACTTTTTCGGGTCTATTACTACATTAGACATTTCTTTATCCTCTCCTTAAATAACCGATACACGTTGTTTTGATATTTCTTTCAAGATGTTGCGGTTTACGATAACCATATTATCCCGTACGCAATACCAAGTCAATAAGTATTTTTTATATATTAACTTTGGTAATAATTACTTTATTATTTCGGTAACAAATACTTTGTAAAAAAATAATAAATATCGGACTTGCAAAAGTTGACAAAAGGGACTGTAAGTTATAAAGTACACTAAAGAAAGGTGGGTATATGGCTAATAAAGAATATATTGAAAAGATTATGCGGTATCACTGTCCCAGATATGAGGAACTTCCGCCTGTTGCCTTATACACCGACCAACTAAAAGAATTACTTGAAATGTATCTTTCAGAGTTTGAAATTCCGGGGGAAGAAAAATTCATAACTCCGACAATGATAAGTAACTACGTTAAGCAAAAAATTATTCCGCCGCCCGTAAAGAAGAAATATGACAGAGATCATATTGTATATTTAATTGTAATAGGAATTTTTAAACAAACTCTTAATATATCTGATATAGGTGTTTTAATCAGAATGCAGAGAAGACTTTATCCTGTTGACATCGCTTATAATTTCTTCTGTACAGAACTTGAAAATGCTCTAAAAGCGGCATTTTGTACAAGAGATTTTTCTAATAATAACAGTGCAGACAGAGTAACTGTTTTATCAGAGCTTGTGCGTTCTGCATTAATGGCTTTTGCTAATAAAATATATGTAAAGAAAAATATTTATCACAGAAAACAAAAAACCTTTAAAGCTGATAACTGATTTTAAAATATTTATATATTATATATATGTATAAAAATATTATTTCTATTATATAATCTAATCAAAAGAGGAAATAATATGAGTATAAAAGCACCAAAAGGAACAAAAGATATATTGCCAAGCGAGATAGCAAATTGGCAGAATATTGAAAAAATTGCAAATGATGTTTTTTCAAAAGCAAATTTTAAAGAAATAAGAACTCCGATTTTTGAAGATACTGATTTATTTGAAAGAGGAGTCGGAGATACAACCGATATTGTAAATAAAGAAATGTACACTTTTATTAAGAGTGACAGAAGTCTTACGCTTCGCCCCGAAAATACGGCCGGGGTTGTAAGAGCATACTTGGAACACAACTTTTACAGAGAAAGTCCTCCGATAAAATTGTGGTATAAAGGTCCAATGTTTAGATATGAAAGACCTCAAGCAGGAAGACAAAGACAGTTTCACCAAATAGGTGTTGAAATGTTTGGCATTCAGGATGCATCCGCAGATGCAGAATGCATTTTGCTTGCAACAGAATTCCTAAAGGCATTGGGACTAAACGATTTAGTAGTTGAAATTAACTCTTTAGGTTGCTCTACATGCCGTAAAGAGTATAAAGACCAATTAAAACAGGCTATTGCCCCATTTCTGGACGGACTTTGTGAAGATTGCCGAAACAGATATGAAAAGAATCCGCTAAGAATACTTGATTGCAAAAACGAAGAGTGCAATCGTTTGTTTGAAGAAAATCATTTAAAAGAAAAGGTTTCAGGCATAAAACTTTGTGATGAATGTTCAACTCACTATACAAAATTAAAAAAATATCTTGATATTTTAAGTATCAAATATGTTGAAAATACTTTCTTGGTAAGAGGTTTGGACTATTATACAAAAACTGTATTTGAAATAAAATCAAATTCGTTAGGCTCTCAAAATGCAGTGTGCGGTGGCGGTCGATATGACGGTTTGGTTGAAACATTAGGCGGTTCTCATACTCCTGCTGTCGGCTGGGCAATGGGTATTGAAAGATTGAATTCTCTAATCCCTCAATTAGAAACTAAGTTAACAGATTTCTATGTTGTATCCGATAATCAGGAAGAAGCGGTGAAACTCGTAGCAAAATTGAGAAGAAACGGTTTCAGTGTTGATTTTGATTACAATACAAGAAAATTCGCAAAGCAACTTGAAAAGGCTTCTAAAATTGCAAAATATGCTGTAATATTGGGTGAAGATGAAATAGAAAATAACTTCTTTACAGTTAAAAATTTAGCAGAGGGTACCCAAGAAAAATTAACATTTGAGCAGGTTTGCAAAATTAAATAATAACATTTTTTACTGCGGAAAGTTCTTCAAAAGAGGCTCCTGCCTCAGCGAGCTCTTCCGCAGTTATTCCAAAAAGAGAGATTAATCCGAGTATTTCATCCGAAATACTATTTTTTCTGATTGCATTTATTACATCAGAAATAACGGTCTGTCGTTTAATAACGGAGCCGATTTTTTCATTATTTTTTGAAAAATTTCTCTTTTTTGATTTGCCCATATAAACCTTATTTAGAATTTTATAATTAAATTATTTTCCATTCAAGTATTTGTATATTAAAATAATGTTAATAAATGTAAAAAAATAGCCCAAAAAAATTTTGCACAAGCAAATTTCAAATTTTAGATTGTTTATTGATAGAGAATAACAAAAGGAGCATAAGCTGATGCGAATAAACAGAATAAATTCAAATTTCCCTAATATAAATACCGGCAGATTAAACAAAAAAGAACAAAAAAATACGCAAAATACTGTTACTTTTGAAGGAACAGACAATAAAAAGCGAGCAGCAGCTCTTGGCTCTGCGGTTTTAGCTGCAACAGTTCCAATGATGGCTAATACAGCAATGGCAGAAGCCCCAACTCAGGCAGACCAAGTTGTACAATTAGGTTCTTTATATGATTTGCAAAGAATGAATTGTGACGGGGCAATTACCCCTGTTGATATTTATTTGCCGTCTTTACCGGTAACGGAATTTTATCTCCCTGATGAAAATGGGGAAGTAGTTCTTGAACCTAACAAAGATTTACCCGAAAACGAAAATGGTACGATAGTTGTTTCTATTACCGAATATGCAGGGGATAAAGATTCTGAAGGCAATACTCTTAATGAAATTATAGAAAAAGTATATTCTGATGCTTTAGAGGGATATGAAGGTGAAGCAAGAGTGGCTGTGAAGAACAAAATGATTGATGAAATTGTTCAAGCAAACCCCTCTTTGGCAAAATTTATACAAGATGAAATGGGCGATAAAGCAAGAAGCTACAAGAAAATCGGTGGCTTAGACTTATATAAAGGAATGACAAGTTCTGATGATACATTAGATGTACGATTACTTACTATCCCGACAAAAATTGTATATCAAGTTCAAGGACAAAAACCTGAAAATATGCAATTCTACGAAACAACTGATACATATATCCCAAAAACAACAACCGCAAGCGTTATTAAAGATGCAAAAAACCTGATGACAGGTGAATATGCAACATTCCCGCAAATGATATATGCTGCTTACGGTGATGATATTTCTGATGAAGCATACAGAGATATTGTTTATGCGGTTGTAAACTCTCCTGAAAATGCTTCTGAGTTTGAATATATAATTGATAAAATGAATTTCAATGATATTATTCAAACTGCAAATATACACGATTTAAACAGAACTCTTGAAGAAAATACAAGCGGTACAATGATTGGTTTAGCATTGCCGACAGTAAACACTTTAAGAGTACAATCTGATGCTTTAGAATTTGAAACAGGCGATAAAGATGACATTATTTATCAAATATCTCCTGCAGAAATTAAATTAGGGCAAAATGACAGAGCAATAATTTTAAAAGGCAAAGAAGATAATTCGGTAGCCGCAGAAAAAGGCAAAATATATACACTTCAAGATGTATTACAATTCTACTCTTCACCTGATGGCAACGGCAGATTTGCAACGGTTGAAGACGGCAAACTTGTTCTAAATCAAGATGTTAACTATGTAAAAGAATTTTCATCTCAAATAATGCAACAAGTTGTGTATGCAAACTTAGGAATTTTTGCAGCACCTTATGAAGATGCTCAAGGTGTTCATCCTTATGGTGTTTTTGATGTAAATGAAGGTTATGACGTAACTGATAAATCATTAGAAGAAATTATTCAAAATTCAAAGATAAATACAGACAGAATGTATACTTATTCATTTGTTGATACTCAAGGTAATTCAAAACTTGAATACGGTACAGAACTTCACTTGCCGCAATTCAACTATAGAATTAACGTGTTAGGTAAGAGTGCTACTCCAACCCCGACAGTAGTACCGACTCCAACCCCGACAGTAGTACCGACTCCAA
>CAYYPD010000022.1:15792-15866 GCA_964473445.1 uncultured Muribaculaceae bacterium | reverse complement strand
GTGACCCTACTCCGACTGTAGAACCGTCAGAAGAACCGACTCCGGATATTCCGACCCCGACTCCTACGGTAACA
>CAYYPD010000022.1:4241-15692 GCA_964473445.1 uncultured Muribaculaceae bacterium | reverse complement strand
TTAAACCGACTCCAACCCCGACAGTAGTACCTACGCCTACTCCGACTTGTGTTCCAACCCCGAGTGCAGAACCGTCAGAAGAACCGACTCCGGATATTCCGACCCCGACTCCTACGGTAACACCAACTGTAACGCCTACAGTAAAGCCGACTCCTACTCCAACGGTTAAACCGACTCCAACCCCGACAGTAGTACCTACGCCTACTCCGACTTGTGTTCCGACTCCGAGTGCAAAACCGTCAGAAGAACCGACTCCGGATGTTCCTACAGTAGAGCCAACGGCAACGCCAACAGTTGAACCTACTGCAACTCCGACTCCGAAACCGACTGTAACTGCAACGGCTGAACCAACACCTACTCCTGAGTGTACGGATGATAAAGCAACTGTAACTCCTACAGAAGAAGAAACCCCCGGGTTATTCTCAATAAGTGAAGAGGATGCAGCAAAAGCAGCAGAAGAAGCCGGAAAAGCTGAAGCAGCAGCTGCAGCAGCTACCGCAGTGACAGCAGGAACAAATAGTGACACCCAAGTTCAAGAAGAACAACCTAAAATTGTAGAACAAGCTCCTGTCCAAGAAGAACAATCTCAAGTCGTAGAACAATCTCCTGTCCAAGACAAACAATCTCAAGTAGTAGAACAAACTCCGGCAGAAGAAACAGTATATGAAGCTCCTGCTCAAGAAGTTATTCCGGATGAGCCCGAACCGACATTGACAGTTTCGCTTGTTAACAGATTGGCAAAAGAAAATAAAAAGGAAAGCGGTTTATCTAAACTAACAAACGCATTTGCTAATTTATTCTCAAAGAATAAAACAAAGCAAAAAAACAAAGGCGGATTTTTCTACAACGTATAAATCTAAGAAATGATGCATATAATAAAAAGACCTGAACTGTTTGTTTAGGTCTTTTTGTGTTGAAAATATAAATAAGATTATTATTTTAAGTATTTAAAAAACAAAGTTATATATTGTCTGACCTTGCTTTCGGTTACCTGCCGGGTTAGTAGTATATTCACTACAATTTTTTAAAATAGTCATTGTCTGAAAGTGCTTGAGTAGTGCAATCAAAGCCGGAGTATGTATCTGTTCTGTTGCATTTAGTGCCAAATTGAGTTGCCGGGATTAAATTGCCGGTTTTTTTATCTATTTGGAAATCAAATAAATCATAACCTTGCCTGTTCGGTTTATTGTGAACTCCGTTTATATCAACAAAAAAATGTATATGTTTACAACCTCCGCTACACTCAGGATATATAGTCATACCGTCTGTAGTATCAAAATATCCTAACGCACCCCAACCGGAGGGTCCGACCGACGTATTTTGCCTGTTTTTGTAATATTTGCTGAACTGTCTTGAGTAGTCTCTTTTATTTGTTTTCACTGTTGAGTTTAATTTGTTAAATTCCTGCTGTAAGAGTTCTCCGATTTTTCCTGCTGCCCCGTTTCCTGTTAAACCAAGGGTTTTGTCATCATTAATCCAAACACCTAAATCATCATACCAATAAGGATAACGCATTTGTAACATGTTAACGGCTTGAGATAAAACAGAATGAGCATGTTTAAACTGATTTTGAAGAACCATGTTTCTGTGTTGATGTGATAAGACAGGGATAGTAACAGCAACAACAACTCCGATAATAACAAGGGTAATTAACACTTCGCTAAGAGTAAAAGCCTTTAAACTGTGAGGGTGGGGGAGAAACTCCTTTCTCATTTTTCTTCTCCTTATTGTCTTTTAGACATTGTAGCATAGTTAAGGGATTTTGTAAAATAGTAAAATTTTTATTATTTAACATCAGCACCTCACCCTGCCCTGTCTTGTATTTACTTTACGCTCACAGAGTTTCGTTTTTGTGGCTATGCCACAGTCAACTCAATCTGTTCGCTTATCGGACTAACTCACTTTGTTCGTGTCGTCCGTCCGTAAATCCGCTCTCCTATAAGGATAGCGGAATAGTTAATTTATTCCTTTATCTTACGCATCAATATAAAGTCTTTGCCCGACGATATTAGGTTTACCGTTGTAGTAGCCTGCAAAATATCCGCCTTTAACGGGGCGATTTACGGCATAAGTTCTTGGTTGGGAGTAATCCGAGGCTCCTTGTGCTTCAAACGGATTATAATATTTTGTTTGATTTGCTGCATTTGCAACAGGAGCATACATAACTTGTGCTATCATATTTTTTAATCCGTTAATCATAAATTAGCCTCTATATTCACACACATATTTTGTTTAATGAAAATATTTCATTTGTCATTATTATATATTATTGATTTTTATTAAATCTCATTCAAATATATGAAATTATATGTTTAAAAAAATTTTTAAGCGGGAATATTTACAAGTATAAAATCGAAAAATTTAGACAATAAAAGAAATAGAACAAGAATTATAAGTACAAAGATATATAAATAAAGGCCCTGTACATACTATGAGATGTGGGGAGTTAAGTAGCGTACGTATATTAGACTGTTAATTCCTTGTTTTACTTCTTGTTTGTTGAATTTTTCGGAGAAAAATTAAAATAGCTTAATATATTTGAAACGATATAAAAATCTAAATATTTGTTGATTAGAATTCGTCAAAGTCTTTGTAAAATAAACCTTTGGGATGTAACTGAATTCTGATTATATCTCTGTGAAAATGTAAATTTTTGTAAACTCTTGACGAGTCTGTAACAAAAGTATATAATTAACGAGTACTTTAGATTAAGTTTCGAAAAAAAAGAAAGGTAAAAATTATGAGAAAATTAGGTTTCACTCTTGCCGAAGTTTTAATCACTTTGGTAATCATTGGTGTAATCGCTGCCATGACAGTTCCTACATTGATGAACAACACAAACGCACAAGAATTCCGTTCAGCATTAAAGAAAGCTATTTCAGGTGCTAACCAAGCTTTAACTTTAAACTATGCTTTAGAAGGCTTAGGTGCTCAAGATTATGCTAACGCAACTGATATCGTTGATGATGTATTCAAAAAGAGAATGAGCGTTATTGATGATGACACATGGTTAGGAACAGGTGATGGTGCTTGTGATGGTTCTGTATTCACAACTGCTGACGGTATGAAATTCTGTGTTACAAACTGGGCAGTTGATACAAACCAGGAAACTTCACAAACAGGTGCTTGTAACTCTTACAACACAGTTCCTTGTACAACAGGAGGAACTGATACATACAACTTAGTAATCGACGTTAACGGTGCTAAAAAACCAAACAGACTTACTACAAGTGCTGACAGCCCGAGAGATATCTACAGAGCTACAATCTACAACCAAAAGGTTATTCCTTACGGCGAAGCAGCTCAAGGTGTAATGTTTGATAAACAAGTTGCCACTGGGACTGGGAGCTAACATAGATAATAATGATTTATCAAAAGATCCGTCGAATAATGAAGATGATAACAACTTAACGGAAAATCCACCCAAAAATCCGTATGATTTATATGATAAAAATAAATGGCCGAGTTGGTTAGATTTTTTAAAATGGTTGTTAAAAATGTTCGGTGATTATATTTTCGGATGATATACAGAGTAATTACGAGGTACAAACGAAAGTTTGTGCCTCGTTTTGTATTTTAAAATTATTTTTTGGGATTAAATTTGTTGCTATTGTCATTGGACAGATCTTATACATTAGTTGTTCTCTCACCTTGAGGAAATACAAGACAGGGATAGGGTGAGGTGACGATTTTTTCTTTTTTGATATTGAAACTTGTGTTTGATAATGTTTTGAATTTACTCTTCATTCACAGAGTTTTGTTTTTATATTGGCACCTCACCCTATCCCTGTCTTGAATTTACTTTTTGCTCCCAGAGTTTCGTTTTTGTGGCTATGCCACAGTCAACTCAATCTGTTCGCTTATCGGACTAACTCACTTTGTTCGTGTCGTCCGTCCGTAAATCCGCTCTCCTTATAGGAGAGGGAAATAGTTGATAATACAGCTTTTGTTTTGTTCTTTCTAATTGAGGAGGAAGAAAATTAATAAGCAATTCCGAATTCTTTCTGTAATTGTAAATACACACCCTCTAAATTGTTATCAATATTATTATTCCAAATCCGAACTACCTTATATCCCTCAAGTATCAGGAATTCTGTTCTCTTATTGTCTTTTTTAATATTTTGAGGTTCATTATGTTGACCTCCGTCTAATTCAATAATAATTCTTTTTTCTTCACAAATAAAATCTACAATATACGTTCCTATGGGATATTGCCGTTTAAATTTATATCCATAGAATTTTCTGTTTCGTAATATTTGCCATAATACATTTTCTTGATTTGTAGAATTTTTTCTAAGGTTGCGAGCTAAAGTATATTTATGTTCCATAATTTACTATTCTATCATACTTTTACTGCTTTATCTCCCTCTCCTATGAGGAGAGGGCAGGGGTGAGGTGACGGTAATTTTATTATGGGCATACTTGCCCAATAAATAAAGTCCTTGCTACCCTGAAACAAGTTCAGGGCGACATGTATCCCCTGATAATAGAATTAATGCAACATGCTTTGCAGTGTTTTCAACTGCTTCCCACAAAGACAAAAATAGCCTCATGTCATTCTGAAAAATTAGAAAAACGAGCGTTAGCGTAGTTTTTCAATCTGTTCAGAATCTCATTGGTTCCGAATTAGGCAGATTTTAATTTATTATTAGTCAACATAATGCAACCATATATGAAATTTCCGTAACTTCACTTATTAAAACAGATACAAAAGCCCGTTTGTTTGAACGAAGTGAGTTTAGGGCTTTTAACTTGAAATAATTTGCAACTTGAATTAATTTAAATATAAATTGCGTATTTCTATGCTCATATTAAGTTTTGTATAATAACAAAAAATCATTTTATTGAGTACAGAATTGAGTTTTAGAGTTTATTAAATTTTAATATTACATCATCAGCAGGCACTTTATTTAATGATAAATATTGAAAAACTACATCCAAATAATGCTCTTCATTAAGTTTATTTTCTTTTAATGAGTCATAAGATATATTGAAAAATTCCTTTGCTAAATCTGCGACTTTATATTTACCGATTTCAGTATTTATTGCGGTTTTTGGTGTTTTCTCCCTTAAAATCATAAAATCTTCATAGGTAAATTTTGATAATATTTTTTCAATTTCTTCAAATGCCGATGAATTATACATAATTCCTTTCCAAAAAGCAGGAACGGAGAATGTCATCAAAGAATTTTGAGCATCATGATTTCTGATTTCAACGTAGCTTTTTAATCTGACATCAGGAAAATACAAACTTATATGAGTATGCCAATCTTGAATTGTCGGATTTATTCCCATATATCCTTTTTGCATAAACTCTCTAAACGTTTGAGATGTAGAGAAATAAGTATCTCCTCTTTGTACAAAAATCATCGGAATATCAAGTAAAATTTCAACATAATCTTTAAATCCGAAGTCCAAGTTTTTTTCAAAGAGTTTTTTACTTACATAGCCGCACCTGTCCTCATCTACATTCAGCCATGAATTAGCACGAAAAGATTTATAACCTGTTAATTTAGAGTTGCGAACAGGAGAATTTGCATAAACAGAGCTTATAATAGGGCTCATTTTTAAAGCTAATGCAAGTTTTTTGATTGCGTCATATTCACTTTTGTAATCAATATTGGCTTGAATTCCCGCAGTTTCTCTCATCATTACAAACGGAGTCAAATGCTTACTCGGCAGATACTTTGTCATATATTCATAACGTCTTTTGGGAATAACGGAAATATTATCGAAAGTTGAAACATTTTGATTTCCGCTATTTAAAATACAAGCACCGATTTTTTCCGCCTCATCAGATAATTTTGTATAAAAGCTCAACAATTTTGAGGTTATTTCATCTAACGAATTATACGGTTTCAAACTTATTTCAACTTGACTTCCGGGTTCCAAGGATATCGACCCGATATCACTTTTTAACCCTACAATATTTTTGCCGTCATAAAGTTTTTGCCATTTATTTTCGTCAAACCCGTCTAATATTTTTACAACATTTTCATAGCAAACAGCTTTACCGTTATTTTTATAAACAAGCAGTTTTTCTGATTCAACCCCGATTGTTTGTTCATTTTTGCAACCGGAGTAAAATATTTCAGCCAGTTGACTTTTATCCGTAATCAATTCGGAAGGATTATTTATTATTAGCATAACTCCTATCTTTCGAGAAATAATTTGCAATTAATTTTTCCAATTCAGCTATTATTTTATCTTCAAAATGAGTGCCGTCATGTTTGTTAATTTCTCTGATAAAATAGCAGGGGCTTGTTACATTAATTTCGATAGCTTTTTCACTAATCATATCAAGTCCGATTAAGTATAACCCTTTTTGCGAGAGCTTTTCCGCTATTTTTTCGGCAGCATATCTCTCATTAGGAGTTAAATGAGTTGTTTTAAAGAATTTATCAGAATGTATTGAAAATTTAAAGTTGTGTTCCCCCGGTAACTTTTGGATGCACTCTTCCATTACTTTATTACCGATAATAAGTACTCTTTTATCTCCAAACTTAGCTTCCGGCAGATATTCCTGCACCATAACCGGAGTTTTTCCTTCTTCCGTCATATTTTGTATAATTGTTAAAAGGTTGTTATCTTTCTTGTTCAAATAATAAACACCGCTTCCAAAACATCTGTTTAACGGTTTTAAAATCGCTTCACCTTGTTTTTCCACAAATTCAACAATTTGTTCAAGTGAGCTTGTAACAATATTTTTGGGCACAAATTCGGGGAAAAAATTTATATGAAATTTTTCATTAAAGTTCTTCACTTCACTCGGGTCATTAATTAACATTGTTTTTGTTCTGTCAACATAATCAAAGACGTAGCAAGCGTCAATATAGCTTATATCAACAGGCGGGTCTGAACGGAAAAACACAACTTTAAAATCATTTATAAGATTTTTTGAAGTTTCTTTATTGTAAAAAATATTTTCATCTTTAATATAAGATTTTTTGTTAAATACGCAACCCTTTGCGTTTTCTATAAATAAATCACGCTTTGTGGCAATTGCTACTTCATAGTTTCTTTTTAAAAACTCTTTTATCAGCCAAAAATCAGTAACCAAATCATTAAATTCAAAATATTTCAGTTCCAGCTCATCAATTATAAAAAGAATACGTTCTGACATGATTATTATCCCCAAATACTGCTAAAATCAGATTATCACTTAAATGAATTTTTTCAAACAGACATTAGGATAATAACAATAATAACAAGTTTTTTATTATTCTATGGTAAAATTTTGTAAAATAGTAGCAAATTATTTATTTTGAGGATTTAAAACGATAGAATTTATTAAGGAGCAGGGAAAAGGCATGAAAATATCACCAATCAATAATTCTTATGTTCAAAAGAAAACAGTAAATAATAACCAAAGTTTTAACGGTCTTTGGGGCCCCCCAACTTCTAAATGTGATATAGACCCGATTTTGTCGGTTCCTAAAATATATAAAACTTTTTATTATTATCCTTTCATCGGGGAAAGCCCGGAAAGCATAAAATCAAACGTTAATAAAGTTAATCATGCCGAATTAAGAAGAGAGAACGGATTAACAAAATATTACGTTCGTGAATGTAAAGTTTGTGTTGATACGGAAGCAACTGAAGAAGAGTACGAAGAATACATTAATGTTGACGATTCGAAAGATGTTACCGATGAAATGATTGATATACATAAAGCAGTAAAAGGTAAATTAAGAGATTGTCCGCTTGACGCTGAGCCGAGAAGTGCTCAAAATCCTATTGTTTCAGAAGTTGTTCAATAGCTTAATTAAGTAGATGCTTTGATTATAAAAGCATTGCTGCCATACAAGCCGAAATGTATGATGTCAGCGTGCCGCCTATTAACGCTCTGATTCCCATTCTTGCCAAGTTCTTTCTTTGGTTTGGAGCAATTTCTCCGATACCTGAAATTTGAATTGCAACAGATGAGAAATTAGCAAAACCTGAAAGAGCAAAAGTTATTATAATAAAGCTCTTTTCGCTGATTAATGCCTTTATACTCATTAAATCCGTAAATGCAATTGCTTCGTTCAATACAAATTTTGTACCGAGCAGTGAGCCTGCTTGTGTAACTTCATTCATCGGAATTCCCATTAAAATAGCAAATATTGAGAATACTTTTCCGAAAATCATTTTTATTGATAAATGCTCAATGTCCATTCCTAAGAAATTCAAGTTTAAATGTAAATATTGATGTGCGAAATAGCCGAATTTACCTAAGAAGTAATCTAACAAAGCAATTAATGCAATTAAAGCTATAAGCATTGCGATTACATTCAAACCGACTTTCATGCCGTCAGAAGCACCTTTTGAAATTGCGTCTAAAACATTAACATCAGTTCTTCTTTTTCTTATTTTAAAATCATTTTTTGTTTGAGGCTCTAATGTTTCAGGATAGATAATTTTTGAAATAACTAATGCCCCGGGAGCTGCCATAATACAAGCTGCTAACATATATTGAGGCGGAATTCCGATACCTGCATATACGGCAATTAATCCGCCGGATAAACATGCCATGCTGCCCGTCATTGAAGCCAATACCTCAGAACGTGTTAAATTAGGCAAATAAGGTTTAATCATAATTTGAGCTACAACCTGTCCTACAAATGAACTTGCTACGTTAGACAATGCCTCTGCCCCTGATACATCCATAAGTTTATTAACTATTTTGCCTAAAAATGCTACAACTTTTTGCATTATGCCGTAATAGTAAAGGATATTTACCAATATCATCATAAAAATCAATGCGGGAATTAAGTTTAATGCGAACATAAAAGATTTATCGCCGAATATTTCCTGCCATATTTCAGGACTGTTTGATAAAGGTCCAAAAACAAAATTTGACCCCTCGTTTGCAAATTGAAGAATTTTTTCCACGAAACTGCCGATATATTGAAACATCAACTTTCCGGGTTCAAATTTCAATATAAATAATGCTAATAAGAATTGTAAAACCAATCCGACAACAACTGTCTTATAATTAATTGCTTTTCTGTTGAATGACATTAAAAATGCAATTAATAACATTGCAACAATTCCGAGTAATCCAAATAAAATATTCATATAAATTCCTTCAATCAGCTATGAGAATATAATACTATAAATTGTGTAATGATACTCTTTATGTAAATTTTTTTATATTCATTGTAAAGTATATTTATGAAGAAGATTTTGATTTTACTTATTATATGCTTGATGTTTGTGCCTATTGTGTATGCGGAAAACACAAAAGAAATACAATTTATCTATATTAACGGTTCGAATAACAATGATAAAAAAATGAAGGATTGGTTTTTTAAAGGGATAAAGAAAATGCACCCTAATATGTATAATGCCTTTAATTCTTCAATTTTTATTCAAGAACATCTTTTAAATAATGGGGAGTATACTCTTTCTCAAAATGAACAAACTTTCTTTTGGGGAGATAAAAGTAAGGTTGAAATAAAATCACTAAACAGTGATCTGGACATTGCAAAAATTTTTAGCCCGAGAATAGCTCAAATGGTACGCAAATTACTTGCACACTGTTTGCATGACGCAATTTGGGTTTCTCATTATAGAAATATGCACCCGATTATAGAAGATTTGCACACTCAAATAATGGAAAATTACAAAAATAACAAATCGGTTGTGTTATTCGGGTATAGTGCCGGAGCTTTTGTAACTTATGAATATATATTTAATAAATTGGCGGATATAAGTTTAGAGGATTATTTTAGCAGGGTCAAGGTTGAAGATAAAACAAGAGAGTTGATAAAAAAATATCCGATGCAAAATACCTGTATTGACGCACTTGTTAAATCTCAAGTCAGTATATATAACGTTGAGAAAACGCTGATGCCAAATCCAAATGAAGATATTTTGAGAAAAGGATACTTGGAGCTTGATAAGTATACCTGCCAATACTGTGCCCCAAAAGGAGCGGTAAAGGGTATAGTAAACTTTGCAAGTCCTTTCATATTGTTTTACTCTGATGTTTCAAACCCGGAATATCCGCTGACTTATTACAATAAGCTTTTATATAAATACTTAATTGAGAATGATGTTTTTTGGATGACGGTAAATTATGCCGAAGACCCTCTCGGATATCCGACGGCTGAAAATATAACCTACTCTAAATTAAAAGATAAACTCATGATTAATATTGATAAAGGACATGGTTTTTTATACGGGGAATCAAGAATCAAAAACAGAACAACTTTTATCGGTGCTCACACTTCGTACTGGAATACATCTAAAAAGTTTTCCGGAGAAGTTGCAAAAGCATATGAAAAAGGATACAAACTGTATAACAAATAAAAGGAGCTTTTCGCTCCTTTTTTATCTTGCTTTAATTTCTTTTATTTTAGCATTGTATTGATATACCGCATTATTTTTTTGCAATTCCAATGCCTTAATGTCTTTGTTCAATTTATATATTCTGTTTTGTTTTTGAACATCATCCATTGTAGTTGAATTTTGAGTCAGTTTAACTTTTGCTTTTAAATCTTTAATTCTGGAATTATAAGCTGCTTTTAGCTCGTTACGTTCACTCTTTAAAATTTTAATTTTTGCTTCTTTTTCAAGTCCCTCTAAAGTTACGGGTTTATTTGGATTAAGATTGTTAAGCACTTCTTTTGTATTCTCTACCGTTTTATCAGCAAAGTTTTTTGTTGTCTCTTTTGTATTTTCATATCCCGCTTTTGTGCTTTCACTTGTCTTTTTTGCAAACTTTTTTGTTGCCTTTTTTGTTTTATTAAAACCTCTTTTTGCGGAATCAGAAGTTTTTTCAGCCATTTCTTTTGTCGCTTTAACGGTTTTATCCGTAGCTTCTTTTGTAGCTTCTATAGCTTGACCGGCTTTTGACGGTTCTTTTTTATAAGTAGTTGTTGTATCTATTGTTGAAGTCGGAATTTCGATTTTTACAACAGGCTCTTTTACCTCTGCATTAACATTTGTCAGAGTATATCCGCATACTAAAAATGCTGCTGTCATAACAAAAAGTACTTTTTTCATATTTTAAACTACCCCTCATTTTCTCTTTATAATACTTTAATTGGAGTTTCAATTTGTGTCAATATATAAAAAAGAAGCTCCGCAAAACGGAGCTTCTTCACTATCTGATTAATTTTTATTTAAAAGAATTTTTGAAGCTCTTAATAGCGTCTTGTCTTTGTTTTTGTCTTGCTTGAGCAGCTTTCTTATCTGCTTCTTGTTGAGCTTTTATATTTTGTTTTGTTTGGTTAATACTGTTTTTTACAGAATTTTTTGTATCTGTTACAGCTTTTTTGTTAGCTTCATGTTGAGATTTTAAATCTTTCTTTGCTTGTTGAACTTTTTTTTCTGCTTCAGCCTTTTTAGCTTTTGCAGCTTTTTCATTTGCAGCTCTCTTTGCTTCAGCATCTTTCTTTGCTTGTTGGACTTTTTTTTCTGCTTCAGCCTTTTTAGCTTTTGCAGCTTTTTCATTTGCAGCTC
>CAYYPD010000022.1:0-4141 GCA_964473445.1 uncultured Muribaculaceae bacterium | reverse complement strand
TCTTTGCTTCAGCATCTTTTCTTGCTTTATCAATTTTGTTTTGAGTTTCTGTTAATTTCTTAGAAACAGCAGATTCTTCTTTTGATGTGTTAACTGTTACAGTCGGTTTTGTTACTTTTACTGTGGCTGCATTTACTACTGAATTAATACCTAAACAAAATACAGCTGTAACTACTAAAACTAATAATGTTTTCTTCATAGATTTTTCCTTCTTTTAACTTATGTCCAATTGCTCTTTGGGAGCTGAGATTTGTTATTTGTGTTGTTTCTTGTTGATGAACCGCTTTGGGTTTTATTGTTATAACTGCTGTTATAACCGTTGTTATAGCTATTGTTATAACTGTTGTTGTAGCTGTTATTATAACTGTTGTTCTTTGAGTTATTATATGAATTATTATAACTGTTTGAAGTGTTGCCGCCGTTTTTGTTTTGGTATGCTTTTTGAGCAGACCCTTCTAATCTTTGTGCAAGTGGCGACGGAGTTATTTTGGGTCCTGTACCGGGAACAAATACATCTATACTATCTGCATTTGCTTGGGCAAAATACACACTGCCAAATATTAGTGTTGCTGCAACTAATGATAAAATAATATTCTTTTTCATACTACTTTCCATTTATTACTACATGTGAATACTGAAAACTTCTTAAAAAATCACTGACTTCATCTTTTGTATATATTTCTTCATCAACTTTCTTTTGTCTGAATGTTGTAGGAGTAATATAATCAGTTTGATAATCTCTTATAGTTACCGGCCCCGGAACGATAGTTATTGATTTTTTACCGAATAATGTTGAATCAAATGCCTTTGGTAAAAATGAAATTTTATTTTTTCCGCTTGGAAGTATTTGGTCGCTGTACTTTACACCTTTAACATTTAATGACTCAATCTTATATTTACTTCCGAATATAGCAGGAAGATTTGTTTTTAGTTCCGCTTGTCTTACATCTAACAACGGTTGATAATCAACATATTTCAAAGACAAGTTTCTTACTCTTATTATAGCGTGGAGTGTCGGCGTTATTTTATACTCAACCGTATCAATTGATGTTCTTAAACTTGTAGCTTCTTCAAATTTCTTTTCAAAATCTTCAGTATTAAAAGCATTTGTCATCATAGAAGGTACAATACTAATAAAAGCTGCATACACAAATAAAATTAACGCAATGAAAATCATCAACGTACTTTTGTATTTTACATGATTTAGTTTGCTTGCTCTTTCCTTAGAATTTTTTACTGCAACTTTCTTCTTAACGGGAACTTTTTTCTGCTCCATCTTACCAAAACCTCTTATTCTACACTATCTTTATATTACCACATTGTGAATAAAAAATCAGCAGTTTTTGAAATTTCCTTTACAAGTGAAAAAAAATAAGTAATATAAATAATATGAAGAAAGTTTGTTTGATTATTTTATTTTTAAGTTTGGTGTTTCCGTCTTTTTCATTAGCAAAAGACGAAAAGACAAATGCATCTCCGTGGGGAGAAAATTCTTCCGTATTTAATTCGGGATTTGAAGATCAGGAAGCTGTAACAGATAACAAGCTGAAAAAGGCAATTGAAGTCATTAAACAAAATCAATTAAGCAGAAAACAGAAACAGCTGCAGAAAAATGTTAATCCGCTATCACCCTCGGTTGACACAAAACACCTTGAAGAGTTTGTAAATTCACAAGACCCCGATAATCAGCTTAGCCAAACTCTAACGGTTATGATTCCGGTTTCTGCATACAATGATGAGGGAAAAACAATCTCCCCGGGGTATTACAAGCTGTCTTGCAAAAAGGTAACAACAAACGAATATAATCTTGAACTTTCGCAAGGTACAACAAAAATTATGAGCGTAAAAGCAATGCACTCGGAACAAGATTTGGAACAAGACTCCATACAATTCTGCAATGCTGAAATTATTGACGGAAACAGAGTAAGACTTATGTACGGAAGCCTTGACTTAAATCTTGTAGGTTATTTGTATTTTAAATAATACCTTTTCTTTCTCTCAGTTCTTTTAATTCCTTTTGAAACGGAGAAATGCCGTTTAATTTGTTGATAATTGCAGGCATGTGCTTTAATGTGTAATCAATTTCTTCTTCGGTTGTATATCTGCTTAAACTGAATCTGATACTTCCGTGAAGAGCTGTAAACGGAACTCCCATAGCCTTTAAAACATGGCTTGGGTCTAAACTGCCTGATGTACAAGCACTTCCTGAACTTGCACAAATGCCGATATCGTTCATGTTGAGAAGAATTAATTCCCCTTCAATATACTCAAACCCGATATTTGTAGTATTCGGAACTCTTAATGAAGCTGCGGAGTTGAGTCTTGCATTATATATTGAAGATAATAAGCCTTTTTCCAATTTATCTCTTAATTCTTTAACTTTAGTCAATTCATAAGAAAGCGACTCTTGAGCCATTTGTGCAGCCTTTGCCATCCCGACAATGGACGGAACATTTTCTGTACCTGCACGCTTCCCTCTTTCCTGATGACCGCCGATAATTAAAGGCGTAAATAATACGGAGGAGCGAACATAAAGTGCCCCAATTCCTTTCGGGGCGTGGAATTTATGTCCTGAAATCCCCATCATATCAATATCGGTATCTTTTACGTTGAGTTTAATCTTTCCTGCCGCCTGAACTGCATCTACATATACTTTTGTTTTCGGGTTAATAGATTTAACTTTTTGTGCAATTTCTTCAACAGGGAATATTGTACCTGTTTCATTATTTGCATACATGCAAGCTACTAAACAAGTTTTGTCATTTACTGCATTGTATAATTCTTCAGTATTTAATTCTCCGACCGAATTAACACCGATATAAGTAACCTGGTATCCCTCTTTTTCAAGTTGTTTGTAAACATTCAAAACACAAGGATGTTCAACTTTTGTAGTAATAATATGATTTAGCGAACGATCAGCTGAAAGGGCTCCTCTTATAGCGGTATTGGCACATTCACTGCCTGACCCCGTGTAATAAATTTCTTTTGCAGATTCTGCACCAAAGAAATCTTTCATAGTTTCTCTGGCTTCACGGATTGCTTTTGAATTAATTCCGCCTAAATCATACATACTTGAAGGATTTCCGTAATATTTTGAAAAATACGGAAGCATAGCTTCTACAACTTCATCTGCAACCATTGTAGTCGCATTGTTATCTAAATATATGAGTTTTGAATTTTCCATTTTTATACCTGAATAATTTCTATATCTTCACTAATATGTTCTTTTAACGTAGCTTCAACAAAATGTGTCAAAGTAAGTTTGGAACGATTACAAGATTGACATCTGCCTGTTAATTTTACTTTGATTTTGTTATCTTCTACATCAATCAGTTCAATATCCCCGCCATCTTTACGAAGCTCGGGTGAAATATATTTTTCAATTATGTTGTTAATTTTAATAATCATTTGAGTTTTTGTTAATTTTACTTCTTGTTGATTGCCTTTATTAACTTCATCAAGAACAGCCTTAATTTTATCTTTGCATTTTCCGCAACCGCCGCCTGCTTTAGTGTAGTTTGTAACTTCTTCAACTGTTTTTAAGTTGTTAGCTTTGATTTCGTGTATCAAAAACGACTTTCTTATGTCAAAACATTGACAAATAAGTTCATCTTCTTCCTCTTTTTTAGGTTCTTCGTGGTAATAATTTGCAATAGCAGCCTCTAATGCTTCGTGCCCCATAACCGAACAGTGCATTTTTTCAGGAGGAAGTCCGCCCAGTTCATCAGCAATTTGTTTGTTTGTAACTTTTCTTGCATCATCAATATGCATACCGATAATCATTTCTGTCAAAATACTTGAACTTGCAACTGCACTACCGCAACCGAAAGTTTGGAATTTTGCGTCTGTGATAATACCGTTTTTATCAACTTTTAAATATAGTTTAAGCATATCTCCGCAAGAAAGGGAACCCGCTTCCCCGACTGCATCAGGGTTTTCCATTGACCCGACATTTCTCGGGTTTCTGTAATGGTCTATAACTTTATCTGTATAATTCCACATAATTTAATCTACCTTATTCCTTTTTCCACATGTATTATACTCTAAAGAAAAAACAATAAAAGCGAAGAATTACTAATGTTAAAAAAAATAAAAAGAGGAACGCAAGTTCCTCAGAATATGATACGAAAATGAATAAATA
>CAYYPD010000021.1:12092-30992 GCA_964473445.1 uncultured Muribaculaceae bacterium | reverse complement strand
CTAAACAAGTTTTTCAACTTTATAGTGTTGCGATTGATTCTTGAATGCAGGTTATCTAAAATGTTAAAAATTGTAAAGAATATCTAAAGTTAAAATAGAAAATGCCGATATTAACATTAAGAATAATAAACAGAATTGGAGAACAGAATGGGTTTATCATCATCACAGGGCAGATTGTTAATGTTGACCTCACGGCTGAGTGATATTGAGCTTGAAGAAATTATGATATCTCAACGTCAAAATCAGCTTGCATGGCAATCAGAAAAAGTCGCTAAAGAATATAGCGAAGCCATGAACAACTATAAAATGCAGGTAAAAATTACCGATAGTTCTGAAGATAAGGGGTACCGAAAAGAAGATTTAACTTACGATAACCTTAGCGAACTCGGTTATGTAGTAATGACTTCTAAAAATGAAATTTGTCTTAAAAAGGATGAAAACGGGGAATGGATTATTCCCGAAAATTCCCCGATTAAGGACTATTTCAATAAAGAAACCGGTAAAGTTGAAAAAGACGGTGAAGTTTATAATGTTGTTGATCAAACAGAACTGTTAAAAAATTCAGCAAGTCTGCAAACATTAATTATGAACGGAGTATTATCTGTTGCTGATAAAGATACTATTGATAAACCGTATTCGGGTAGTGTACTTGAATCTCAAACAGATATTGAATATGTTTTAGATACATCTGATGATGCAGCGGCCGAATCGAAATATAATTATGAAACATCGAGAATTTCAAGGCAGGATAATCAGCTTGATATAGAACTTGCACAACTTGAAACACAACACGAAGCTATAATGAAGGAGTACGAATCGGTAAAAGAATTAATCAGCAACAACGTTGACAGGACATTTCAATTATTCAAGAACGGATAAAGTAAACGACCGGAGACGGAAAATAAGAAGAGCCTCAAAAGGGCTCTTTCTTCTTTTATCTGATTTTTAATGTATATGTTACTTGATTCTCCGATTTTGTATCGGGAGAGAAAATCACTTTTCCCCAATACGGTAGTTTTATTAATCCGGTTATATTCTTATCCGGAGAAAACTTTTCAGGTTTAACACTATAATTCTCAAAATTTTTATCCGTATCGTTGTAAAGTAAAATTTCTTTATCTTTATAACTGTTTAAAATTTTATACATACCGTCCTTAAAATCTGAAATTTTTACTATATCATAGCCTTTAAAAGCATCTTCAACTTGTTCGTAGCTCAATTGTTTTTCCTTAAATTTAATTTTATCATAGGTAATTTGATAATATTTTAAATTTTTATTATCAATACCATATAACTTTTCGTTGTAGAGAAAATCAAAATCAGAGTTTAACCGTATTTCATTGTCTTTATATGTATATTTGGGGTAAGAATTATTTTCATCCGCAGAATGTTTTGTCAGAACGATTCTGTCCTCTGCCATTCCGCCATCAGTAAATACTCCTGAATACGGAGAATAAACAACTTGTGAATTATTATTAATTTCGTTATAACTAAAAGAATAGGCTTTTAACGGAAAAATAATTATTAATGAAATAAGTAATATTTTGAATAAATTCATATTAGTCCCTCTATTAATGGGTATTGTAATGTATTTTATAATTTTATACAATAATAAAAAAAATATCATAGGAGTATAGGTAATGAGCAATGATAATTTTGTAGAATTAAGAAATAAGCAATTGGGTGAAAAACTCGTAAAAAACTTAGAGAAACGTCATTTTGAGGCATTTTTTGTGCAAACAAAAGAAGAAGCAATGGCGGTTGCTTTAAACCTTATTCCAAAAGAAGAGAGTGTATCTTGGGGCGGTTCTAAGACGATTATTGATACGGGATTAACAGATTATTTAATAAACAATAATTATAAGGTTATAAACCGTGATTTAGCAAAGGATGCGGAAGAAAAATATTTACTTTTAACCCAAGCTCTCACGTCATTTACATATTTAACAGGAACAAATGCAATTACGGTTGATGGCGAACTGGTAAATATTGATTGTATCGGAAATCGAGTTGCAGCGTTGATGTTTGGACCTAAGAATGTAATAGTAATTATTGGGGTTAATAAAATTGCAAAAGATTTAGATGAAGCCGTAAGCAGAGCAAGAAACTATGCGGCACCCGTTAATATGCAAAGAATTTCTGTGGCATCAGGGAAAAAAACACCATGTTTAACAGACGGAGTTTGCCACAATTGTTTGAGCAGTGATTCAATTTGTTCAAATATAGTAATTACAAGGCTATGCAATCCGCTTGGAAGAATAAAAGTAATTTTAGTTAACGAAATTCTTGGATTTTAGTCCTCATTATCATCGTTTTCAGAAAAATTATTGTTAAAATAATCTTCTAATATATGTACGTTATCAGCAGATAAAACAAGCATTGCTTCGTCCGGAAGCATGTTATACTGTTTTTTATCTATATATTTTTGAATTTCTTTATCGATTTTTTCATCAGGACACCTGAACCCTAATTTATAATAAAACGGTAACGGTGATTCATGACTTCTGTACGGTGAAGAGGCAAAATCATAACCTCTTTGAGCATAGAGCCACAACCTGCCGTCTTTACCCATTTTCTTGCTTTCTTGGACTGCTGTATTCATTAAGACTGTTCCGATACCTGCATATTTATTCCCCATAAATGAACGAATATGTCTTACTTCAGGAAAAGCGTTATCGGGTTCATTCGTTAATACAATTTGGTCTTCGGGGAAAACTGCATCATTACAAATGTCCATCTTGCCTGCAACATGTCTGTTAACCATAATTCTAAAGTAGCTGTAGTTTCCTTGTAACTCTTTTTGGATTGTTGCATATTGAAGTTTATCTGTGTCCTTATCAATAAGAAAAGCGTAACCTACTGTTCTGTATTGTCCAAATGCCGGAATAAAATTAGCTTTTATATTTTCTGCTGAAAGTGAGTTTACGAAAATTAAGTTTCGTTTAAAATTCCTTGTCATTGCAGGCGTTGAAAGCTTATTTGTTATGTTTTCTTTATTTTGGATGAAATTATTAACGTTAATTGATTGTATTTTCATGATTGCTCCAATGAGTATAAGTTCATAAATAAAAAATTTTGCCCTAAAAATAAAAAGACTTTACATTTTTGTAAAGTCTTTTGAAAATTAATTTATAAATTTATTAGCTGCTCATAAGTTCAATTGCATTTTCTAAGAGTTGTTTATGAGATTTTATAAGCTGGTTAGCTAATTCCAATTGCATTTGTGCTTGTTGATAGTATGCGGTATTTGCATCAAAATCAACATTAGAGAGTTCTATTAATCCGCCCCTTACTTCTCCACGTCCGACAACAGGTTTTCCTGATTCTTCCGTTTCTATATATTGCCCGTCTGCAACCTGATATAACATTTGCGGGTTGTGGAAATTAATAATTGCAACTTTATATAAAGGAGTTTTTATTTTCCCGCCGTCGGCTTTACCGTATAAAATACCGTCATCTTTAAATTCAAATTCTTCGTATTTCCCCAAGTATTTACCGTTAGACGGGTCTATCCACAGTTTTATGTTTGTAGTCGGTACAGAAGCTGCCCCACCGTCAAAAGCTGTATCTACAAATGAATCTGCATCAACAGGTTTTGCCCCGTTCATGATTTCGCCTTTATCATTTAAAATGTAACCTTGAACGGCTTGACCGTCAGAGCTTCTATATACGCCTTCTCCGTCAAACTTAAATTCACCGAGTCTTGTATATACAATTCTGCCTTTGTCATTACGCAAAACAAAATAACCGTTTCCTTCTAAGTATATATTTTCATCGGAAGTCCCCGGTGAAGATTTTCCTTGCCCGATATTTCTCAAACGAGATTCGGCGATTGAACCTTCTAAAAAAGTTTTAAAAGTAAACTTCTTTTCTCTGTACCCCGGGGTATATACATTTACAAGGTTTTCGGAAATACTGTTTGCCCATTCGCTTGATATTTTTTGAGTATTTAGTGCGTTAATAAAAGCATCACGCATTATTTTTCTCCTTTTTTATCTTTTTTGTTGTTTTGTCGATTATTTTGTCTGTAAAATAAGTCGTTGTACGGTAAATTTTGTTCGTCAAATTTTTGTTTTAAAGCAGGCATGTTTGCCTTTAAATAGTTTTCTACCTCTATACTGCCCGGTATAAATTCTGCCGTAACTTTTCCATGTTTGTCGATTTTGATTACGACAGAAACATCGTTATCAAATGATATTCTCACAGGCTTTTGAGTCTTTTGTGCTTTTTCTATTAAAGAAACAATTTGATTTGTTGTTTCAACAGACTTTGTTGAAATAGAATATTGAACTGCTTCAACTTGCATAAGATTTTTAAAATCACCGTTTTGTGTATTTTCAACAGTATAAGGCATTCCTTGAGCTAAGGATATAAATAGCAGTCCGTCCTCAATATTCATAGACATAGAGTCAAAATTGTAATCTATGGGTAGAGATGATAAATAATCAATATCATCAGAAGAAATTGTTCCTGTTCCTTGGTTGATAAGTTCGGAAAAAGGTACGTTTGATACGCTCAATAGAACTGCTTCTTCTTCTGTTTGAGGAAGATTTACATCTTGTTTTTCAATATTTTTAGTTACTTGACATTCTATTTTCATATTCATCCTTAAATATCTTCGCCTTCTTCTTCTTTCTTGTCTTTTGATTTTTGGTAATATTTTTGAACCGCAACTTCTGAAAGTAATTTATTTTCTGCTTTTTTTTCTTCTTCTATATATGCTTCTTTTGCTTTTTCTTTATGCTTTTCGAGTACCTTTACTTCTTTTTCTCTTTCAACAAGTTTTTGTTTTTCTACTTCAAGTGCCAGTTCTGCTTGTTTTTTTTGTTCTTTAAGTTCATCCTCTTTCTCGTATAAGTGTTTCAGATATTTGTCGTAGGCATCCATCATTCTGTAATCTTTTGTTACTCTCATTGTATGGATTACACCTGCTATTTCCTGTTGGTTTGCGTCAATTAACCCTTGTATTCTGTCAACTTCCGCTTTTGCTTTTATAACTTCTTGAAGTTGTTCTTCTTTCTTTCTTATTCTGAATTCAAGAAATCTTTGTAATCTATATCTGAAAGGCATACTGTTTTCTTACACTAATACATTTAAATTATCGGATTTTTTGCAAATTTTACATACCTCTATTTGTATGATTTGATTTATATTTAATGTTAAATTTTAAATAGTCAAAAGTTCGCAATATATTGCAATAAACTGGACTATATATATTATTGAGATATAATTAAAGAGTATAATTATAGATAGGTTTTGGTGAAAAGGGGAATTTATGCCGTCAAAACACATTGACTTTAATATTGATGCCGCACAAGGTTTTGGAATATACAAAAACAATATAGAAACAGACTTATTGGATTATGTCAGCACAGTAAATATTTCTTGCGGATTTCATGCCGGAGATCCTTTGTTAATAAAAGAATACTTACTAAAATGCAAAGAAAAAAATATTACAATCGGTGCTCATATAGGTTTTAATGATATTCAAGGGTTAGGGTACAGACCTATGGACTTAAAACCTGAGGAAATTGAAGCTATTGTTCTGTATCAAACAGGGGCATTATTGTCATTCGCTAAAGCATACGGACTTGTTATTGACCATGTAAGACCGCATGGAGCTATGTATAAGGAAACGAGTGAAAATTATGATTTCGCTTTTGCAATCGTAAAAGCGGTTCAAAAAATTGATAAATGGCTTGCATTTACAGGTGTAGATAATGAAATTTTAGACAGATTATCCGCTGAAACAGGTGTTGTTGTAAACAGAGAAATATTTGCAGATAAGTATTACACTCAAGAATTTAAACCTGACTGGGATAACAAAAAATATATCAGTGAAGAAGATTCTTTAAACAGAATCAGAACTACAATGTTCTCTTCACAAATAAAACTGGGCAACGGGGTGTTTATGCCCGTAAATTGTAATACCATTCATTTTGATACAAAAAACCCGAACATATTACAACTTTTAAAACGAGCTAATGATATAGTTGCTCCGACTCCGTTTAACTACAATAAAGCTGAATTATCCGGCTGGGTTTAAGGAGTAAATATGAAAATATCTAAAAAATTATTCTTAAAAATACCTCGTGGTGCAGGCTGGTTAATTCCCGGACTTGAAATTAAAAGATGGTTTATTTTAATTATTGCAGGTGCAGTTTTGGCTGCGGTCGGCTTGTGTATAATTACAGGGCTTAAACCTGTTTATTCTCTTATAAAATTGATTATGAGAATTACACAAATGCTTCCGCCTGAAATTATCGGTTGGGGCTTAATAGCTATAGGTGCAATTTGTTTCTTCCTCGGTTGGTTAAAAACTAACTATTCACTTCTTGATGCAAATAATGAAAGAAACAGACACTCCGTATTAGAAGATTTATACAGAAGAAGAAAATTAAACAGAGGTCCTAAAATCGTTGCAATAGGTGGCGGTACAGGATTATCTACCATGTTAAAAGGTATTAAAAAAATTACAAATAACATAACTGCAGTTGTTACTGTGGGTGATGATGGCGGAAGTTCAGGTAAGTTAAGAGAAGAGCTTGGTGTGCTTCCCCCAGGGGACATCAGAAGCTGTATTGCTGCTTTGGCTGACGATGAAGATTTGGTTGCTAAACTTTTTCAATACAGATTTAAGGATTGCGAAGGGCTGTCTGGACATAGTTTCGGTAATCTTTTTCTTACTGCAATGTGTGCAATTACAGGAAACATGGTAAAAGCAGTTCAGGAGTCATCTAAAGTATTATCAATAAGAGGAAGAGTTCTTCCCTCAACTCTTGATGATATGCGTTTAGTAGCGGAAATGCAAGACGGTTCAATTATCAAAGGTGAATCAAATATCCCTGAATCAGGTAAAAAAATTAAAAGATTATTTACTGAACCTGCAAACTGCAAGCCTCTTAATGAAGTTATTTGGGCTATTCATGATGCGGATCTTATAATTCTGGGACCGGGGAGTTTATATACAAGTGTTATCCCTAATCTTTTAATTAATGCAATATCCAAGGCAGTAAACGACTCAAAAGCAAAAAAAATATATGTATGTAATATAATGACTCAACCCGGGGAAACAGACGGATTTACAGTTTCTGACCATTTAAAAACACTTATAAACCATGCCGGTTACAACAAAATTATAGATGCGGTATTGGTAAATACTGATTTACCTGCGGAGTTAATTGCTCCATACAAAAATGCAGGCTCTCATCCTGTTGTTGTTGATAAAGATGAAATAGCAAAAATGGGAATTGAAATAGTACAAAAAAATCTTATTGAGGATAAACGTTTTGAGGACGGACACTCGTCTTTTGTAAGACATTCTCCCGGAAGATTAGCGAGAACAATATATTATTGGTTCAGAAAGAGTGAGAAAGAGAAGCATGAATAATAACATAAAACCTGTTACAACCAGAACTTTTCAAAAAATGAAAGAAAATAATGAAAAAATAACAATGCTTACAGCTTATGATTTTTCTACGGCTCAATATATAGATGAATGCGGGACGGACAGTATTTTAGTAGGCGATTCAGTCGGGATGACTGTTTTAGGGTATGATACAACAATTAATGTAACAATTGATGATATGCTTACTTTTACAAGAGCTGTTGCAAGAGGAGCTAAAAGAAGTTTAGTAGTTGCGGATATGCCGTTTCTTTCATACCATGTGTCTCTTGAAGAAACCGTAAAAAATGCGGGAAAACTTATTCAGGCAGGTGCAAAAGCAGTAAAACTTGAGGGAGCAAGCAACTTTATTCTTGACGAAATCAGGCATTTAACTCAATTCGGAATAAGTGTTGTAGGGCATTTGGGATTTACCCCTCAATATATAAACGCAATTGGCGGCTATTTTATTCAAGGCAAATCTTATGAAAATACAATAAAACTTTTACACGCTGCTAAAAAACTTGAAGAAGCGGGTGTTTTTGCAATTGTATTAGAAATGGTGCCGGAAGAATCGGCTAAAATGATAAGTGAAAATTTAAAAGTTCCGACAATCGGTATTGGAGCCGGGAAATATACAGACGGTCAAGTCTTGGTTATAGATGATTTATTGGGGAAATACCCCGGAAATACTCCTAAATTTGTAAAACAATATGCTAATGTTAAAGATATAATGAAATCAGCAATTACAGGTTACAATGAAGAAGTTAAAAACAGAAAATTCCCTGATGAAGAACATACATTTTATTTAAGTTCAGAGGAGAGAGAAAAACTTGAGTGCAATTTTATCAAATAGTATTGAAGAAGTAAAAAATAACGTAAAAACTTGGAAAAAGGATAATTTAGTAATCGGACTTGTTCCGACAATGGGAGCGTTGCACGCAGGACATGCGTCATTAATAAAGAAAGCAAAAGAAAAATGTGACAAGGTAGTTGTCAGTGTTTTTGTAAATCCTATTCAGTTCGGTCCGAATGAGGATTACGATAAATACCCGAGAACAATTGAAAATGACAAAAAATTATGTGATGAACTTGGTGTTGATATTGTGTTTGCACCTGCACCAAAAGAAATGTACGGTGAAAACAGACTTTCAAACACGGAATTAACATTCGTTTGTCCGCCTTATAATATTGTAGATTGTTTATGCGGCAAATCACGTCCGGGGCATTTTGACGGAGTTGCAACAGTCGTTACAAAGTTATTCAATATTGTAACACCCGATTTTGCATTTTTCGGACAAAAAGATGCTCAACAACTCTTCATTATAAAAAGAATGGTTAAAGATTTGAATATGAACTTGGAAATAATTCCTTGTCCGATAATTAGAGAAGATGACGGACTTGCTTTAAGCTCAAGAAATCGTTATTTATCCGGAGAGGAAAGAAAACAGGCTCTTTCTATTTCAAAATCTTTAAAAGAAGCGGAAAATCTATATAAACAAGGAATAACAGATACAAAAAAAATATTTGATACAATTATTTTCAATCTTGATAAGAATATTGAAATTGATTATATTGAATTTAGAAACTATGATACATTTGAAAAAACAAATAATCTTTCAAAAAATACACTTATTGCAATTGCTGCAAAAGTAGGAAAAACGAGGTTAATTGATAATATAATATTGTAGGGTAGATGGCATACAAAAAGAATAAGACAATAGAAAATCTTAAATTATTCGCACAGATATTATACGGTGCGAAATTTGTACGTTTTATTTTCTTTTTCTACTCTTTTATTTCTTTTATATTTTGGTTTTTGAACTGTTTTGAAGTTGATTGGTTATATTTATTCAATTGGTTATTTGTGGTTCCTTATAAATTTGTTTCAAATTTTTATACTCCGCAAGGGCTTTCCGTAGATTTTTCGCTGGCAATTATTGGTGCTGTTTCATTATTTGTCGGTTTACTTTTAGATTTCGTTGTTAATTCAATGTACGAAAAAGTTCTTGATTTAAAAGAAGCGGAAGAAAAAAAGATAAAAATGAAAAGAATGAAAGAACGCAATAATATGAAAAAACGTTCTATTGTTCAAGCACAGGATAGTTCTGTTGTAAATATTGAGGAGAATCCAAAACTTTTGTTCTTAATTATTGTTCATGCAAACAAAATCAAGCAAAAACAATCCGATTTAGAACTTACGTTTCAAGAAGTTGAAATATGGAAACAAAGAGTTTATAAAAAACTGTTGGAGAATATCTTATATTCAAAGCCTATGCAAAAGGGTTTTTACAGAAAAAACTTATTTTTAATGTATAAAGACTTTTTCTATGTTGACGATTTTCTTTATTACATTAAACCGACACTGGATTCTATTTCATTGGAGTTTAATAAGTATGGTGTTACTGTTTCATATTCTTATGTATTAAGTTCATTATCTAATGTTGAGGGATTGGAAAAAGAACTTGATTGTATGGATACAATTTTGTCGTTGTATTTTGTAAATGAACCGATAGTTACAAACAGATTTAAAATTACTTATGATAATAAACCTACACACATGTACAATGTGAAGTTTAAAGGTGAATACAACTTGTCGAAGAACTTGTCTGTGTCAAATCAACAGCCGTTGTTTTCTTTGACGGAAAAAGGAAGAGAATAGAAAGCAGGTTTTTAATGAAAATGAAAATTATAAGAATGCCCCATAACAGATTTTTGCCCGAGTATAAAACAGATGGGTCATCAGGAATGGATTTATATGCTGCAATTGATAAAGAAATAACTTTAAAACCATTGGAAAGAGTTTTAGTTCCGACAGGTATAAAAATTGAAATTCCGATTGAGTATGAAGCACAAATCAGAGCTCGTTCAGGTTTGTCGGTAAAACATGGAATTACGTTAATTAACGCTGTAGGGACCGTTGACGCAGATTATAGAGGAGAAGTTTGTGTAGGACTTGTTAATATCTCAAATGAAGAATATACAATTAAACCTGATGACAGAATAGCACAAATGGTTATCGCAAGAGTAGAAAAAGCACAAATTGAAGTAACAACAGAATTGGCAGACTCTGAAAGAGGAGAGGGCGGTTTCGGTTCTACCGGAAAATAGAAAACATTATAAAATCATAATAAAAATGAAGTCTTATAATAATAGGACTTCATTTTTATTTATGTGAAAAAATTTTTTAACTAAATAAATGGTATCCAGTGATAAAAGAACATACCAAAAATATAATAACAAATACATAAGTTACACGGTTTAAGCCCTTTTCTGCACTTTTTTGAGAAGCAAACATGCTTGCTCCGCCATCTAAAGCACCTATTCCGTTTCCTTTCGGAGAGTGCAACAGAACCAATATTGTTAATAATACTGCTGAAATTATTTGAATTATCCAAACTAATGTTAACATTTTTTATCCCTTATTATTACTTATGCAATGAGTTTAACACAAACAAAATTTTTTGTGAAATATCCTCATAGCTGCAATCTTGAATGAGAACTTTTTTCAATTTTGATTTTTCACCTGAAATTATTTTTATCTTAGATTTTGAAACTTTGAATAAACCGGAACAAAATTCTATTAGTTCTTTATTTGCCCTATTTTCAAGTGGTGGAGCAGAAATTTTTATTCTTACATATTCATTTGTATAATCAACAATTTTGCTAAAAGATGAATTTGGCACTAATTTTACGTTGAAAATTATGCCGTCTTGGGTATTAATAATATAATTAGAACTGTTTCCCATACCGATATTATACATCAATTGCATTAATAATTATAAAAATGTGGTAAAAAGGAAGAAAAACCAGTAAAATAGTTTTATGACAGGAAAGTAATAAATGGAACAGGAAAGTATATTTACAGGACTAGAGAAAATTTTAAGGGAACAAAACCGTTCTCAAGCTGATATAGATGAAATATATAAGGCATTTAAGTTCGCCGAAAAACTTCACGCAGGACAATATAGAGTCAGTGAAGAGCCATATATTATTCACCCTGTTGAAGTTGCAAAAATATTAGCAACTTTAAAAGTTGATAAACATACCTTAATGGCGGCAATTCTCCACGATACTATTGAAGATACGGGTATCACGGCTGAACAGTTAGGCGGAGAATTTGGAGAAGATGTTTTAAACCTTGTTTTGGGTGTAACAAAGCTTGATAAATTGCAGTTTAAATCTAAAGAAGAGCGTCAGGCTGAAAGTTTCAGAAGAATGTTTATTGCAATGGCAAAAGATGTTCGTGTAATTTTCTTAAAATTAGCGGACAGATTGCATAATATGCGTACTCTAAACTATATGGCACCTGAAAAACAGGTAAGAATTGCACAAGAAACGCTTGATATATTTGCTCCTCTTGCAAACCGTTTAGGTATCGGTAAAATTAAAGCAGAACTTGAAGATTTATCTCTTCGCTACCTTAATCCCGAGAAATATTTTGAAATTGCAAAACTTGTTGCTCAAAAGCGTGTAGAACGTGAGAATACGGTTAAATTACTTATTGATGAAATTTCTGACAGTTTAAAAAGGAATGAAATTGACGCTGAAATTACGGGCAGAGCAAAACATTATTACAGTATTTATAAAAAAATGCAAAGATTAAACGTTGCATTTAATGACTTGTATGATATCACGGCAGTCAGAGTAATTGTAAACTCCGAAAGACAATGCTATGAGGTTTTGGGTATTATTCACTCATTATTTAAGCCGATTCCGGGTAGATTTAAAGATTATATTGCTATGCCAAAGGGAAACGGTTATAAATCTTTGCACACATCAGTAATCGGTCCTAAACAAAAACCGCTGGAAGTTCAAATCAGAACAAAAGAAATGCACAAGATTGCAGAATACGGTGTTGCTGCTCACTGGAAATATAAAGAAAGCGGTTCAATGAAAGCTAATTCAGAGGACGATATTAAGTTCTCGTGGTTGCACCAAATGATTGAACTTGATAAAGAAACTACAAATGCTAATGAATTTGTTGAAAAAGTAAAATTAGACTTGTTTGGTAATCAGGTTTTTGCATTTACCCCAATGGGAGATATTATTGATTTACCTTTAAATGCAACTCCGATTGATTTTGCATTCAGAATTCACTCGGAAGTCGGATATAAGACAACAGGTGCTTTGATAAACGGAAGAATTGCACAACTTGATACAAAACTGAAAAACGGTGATATAGTTGAACTTTTTACATCTAAAACGGGTACCCCAAAATTACATTGGTTGAAATTCTGCGTTACAAAGCAAGCTCAATCAAAGATAAGACAGTGGTTTAAAAAACACAACAGAGAAGAGCATATTGCTATCGGTAAAGCAATGCTTGAACAGGAAATTACAAAACCTGTATTTGATGAAAATATTAAAACCGGTCAATTGCTTGAAATAGCAAAAATTTTAAATTACATAAGCGTTGACGATTTACTTGCCGCCATAGGTAATGGTGAAACTACTCTTCCTAAGGTTACAAGTAAAATTAAAAAACCGCAGGGAGAAACTGAAAAATCTGATTATATTTCAACTAAAAAGAAAAAAGAATATAAAGATGAAATTGCAGGACTTGAGGGAATGCTCTACAGTTTTGCAAAATGTTGTTCGCCTGTTCCCGGGGAACTGATTACAGGTGTTGTAACTCGTGGGAAAGGTGTTACCGTTCACAGAATTGATTGCCCGTCATTAGATACCATACCGGAAGAACGATTGATGAAAATAAGTTGGAAAAATACCGAAAACTCCAATAAAACTTATGTTACATCAATCAGAATTAACTGTGTGGATAAAATGGGGATGCTGAAGGATATACTTGTAAAAGCAGCTGATATGGGGACAAATATTACATACGCTAACGTAAAAACTAATTCTAAAAAATTAGGTATTATTGAACTTGGCGTAGAAGTAAACGGCATTGAAAAATTAAATGATGTAATAAATGCCTTTTTGTCTTTGCCTGATGTTCATTCCGTAAAAAGAATTCAAATGAACTCAAAAATCAAGCCGACTCAAGACTTGAAAGCTAAATCAAAAGCTAAAAATAAAAAGACAAAATAGATAATACTATTTTTTTAAGTAATCAACTATCGCAATTAAGCCGAGTTTGTAGCCGATTGCACCAAGTCCTGCAATTTGTCCGATACAAGCCGGTGCGGTCATTGATGTATGTCTAAATTCTTCCCTTTTATAAATATTTGAAAGATGAATTTCTACCGTTGGAATACAAACTGCCAATATTGCATCTCTAATAGCAACGCTGGTATGAGTATATGCTGCAGGATTCATAATTATTCCGTCAAAATTTCCTTTAGCTTCTTGTATTTTATTTACAAGTTCACCCTCAACATTACTTTGGTAAAAATCTGCTTCTACTCCTAAATTTTTAGCCTCTGTGAGAATAAAATTCTCAATATCAGCTAACGTTTGAGTACCGTATTTCTCGGGTTCTCTTGTTCCCAGTAAGTTTAAATTTGGACCGTTTAAAACTAAAATTCGCATTTTACCCTCATTTCAGCTATCAATTTTTTTGTTTTCTGTCTTATTTTTTCATCCTCTGAAAGAATTTCCTCGATTGTAGGATTTTCTATAGATTGATAATCATCACAAATTTTCTTTGTAATATCATAAATCTGTAAAAATTTTATTTCTTTATTTAAGAATGCAAATACAGCTTCTTCATTTGCCGCATTCATACAAACAGGGTATGTACCGCCTATCTTTCCGGCTTTTATAGCCAAGGCTAATGACGGGAATTTAATTATATCAGGTTCTAAAAATTCAAACTTAGCCGCTTTAATAAAGTCAAAACTTTCTGTTTCCACCCCTTCACAGCGTTCGGGGTAAGTAAGTGCATATTGAATAGGAATATGCATGCTTGGATTTCCGATTTGTGCAATTATGCTTCCGTCAACAAACTCAACTGCACTATGTATATAGCTTTGAGGATGAACAACAACTTTTATATCGCTATAATCAACATTAAACAAATGGTGTGCTTCAATTACTTCAAGCCCCTTGTTCATTAATGTAGCAGAATCTACCGTTATTTTTTTACCCATTTTCCAGCGTGGATGAGCCAATGCTTCATCTAAATTTGCATTTTCCATTTCTGAGTGGGTTGAATTTCTGAAAGGTCCGCCCGATGACGTTATTATAAGGTGTTTTAGAGCTTTTCTGTCATTTAAACATTGAAAAATTGCACTATGTTCACTATCGACAGGTAAGATTTTAACTCCGTTTTCTCTTGCCTTACGCATTACGATATCCCCGGCCATAACAAGAGTTTCTTTATTTGCAAGTGCAATATCTTTTTTGTTTTTAATTGCTTCTAATGTAGGTTTTAGTCCGATTTTACCGGAAACAGCAACCAATAAAGTATCTATTTGAGTCAATTTTGCAATTTCAATAAGACCTGTTTCCCCTGAAACAATTCTTGTTTCTTTGAACTGCTCTTTTAAAATTTGTGCATCATTGAAATCATTTACACAAACAACTTGCGGTTTATATTTTTTTATTTGCTCCGTTATTAAATTAATATTTTTCCCTGCACTTAAAGCAGCGACTTTAAATTTATCTTGAAGTTTATCTATAACTTCAAGTGCCTGTGTACCAATTGACCCCGTAGAGCCTAATATTCCAATATTTTTAACCATTATACTCTGCCATATATATCTTCTATTCTGACAATATCGTTTTCATCAAGAATATCGCCCTGTTGAACTTCTAATATTTTAATTTGTTCATCACTCTCATTTTGGAGTGAATGGACTTCCTTGACTGCGATATCTACACTATCACCTGATTTTAAAGAGAGTTTTTCTTCTCCTTTTATAACAGTTGCAGTGCCTTCTAATACAATCCAGTGTTCGCTTCTGTGGTGATGAAATTGAATACTCAATTTTGATTTTGGGTTGACAACTATACATTTTGTTAAAAATCCGTTACCTGATTCAAGTACGGTGTAATAACCCCACGGACGAAATACTGTTTTATGAATATCTTTTGCTGCAGTATTATCTCCGTTTAATTTTTTATACAAATTTTTTATTCCGTTTGTATTGTTTCTGTCGCAAACAAGTACGGCATCAGGAGTTTCAACGACTACTTTATCGTTTAGTCCTAAAGTCGCAACTATTTTTGATGTAGAATATACAATTGAATTCTTTGAACCTAAATCAACAACTTTGCCTTGTAATACATTTCCGTCTTTATCTTTGTTGGATATCTCATAAACCGCATCCCAAGAACCTACGTCTTTCCATTCTGTATTAAATGGAATAGTAACCAATTTTTTAGTCTTTTCCATTAATGCGTAATCTATTGAAATATCAGGAAATTTATCGTATGTATTAAGGTCAATTGTCGGCATTGAGTCTGTTAATTGTGCTTCTGAAATAATTTTATATATAGATGATGCACACTTTTTCATTTCGGACATGAACGTATCGGGGCAGAACATATATATACCTGAGTTAATATAAGTTATACCTTTTTTCAGTTGCTCTTTTTGAGTTTTGGTTGACGGTTTTTCAACAAAAGATAAAACTTTCATTGCACTTGGTTCTATTTCTGCTATTTTTGCGTTATTTCTTGTTTTTAAATACCCAAAATTTTCATTTGTTTGACTTACTTCTTTTGAGAATGAAACAATGTAACCTGCTTGTGCCGCCTTAATTCCTTTATTTATAATTTCTATAAATTCATCACGATTTGGAATTATATGATCAACAGGAACAACAATCACAACAGGTTGTTCGGTTGAAAATGTTTTTTGATTTTGAACATATTTTACTGCCATAGTTATTGATGCTGCAGTATTTTTTATAACCGGCTCCGTTAATATTTTATAATCGGTCTTTCTGCAAAATTTTTCTTTTAAAAGTTTTAATTGTTCTTGAACAGCTGAAACTTGCTTTACATTAGTAGTTGTAATGATATTTTTATCATCCGTAACACCTGACATTCTTAAAAATGTTTCGTAAAACAATGTTTCATTATTATCAATATGTAGAATTTGCTTTGGATAAGCCGTTCTTGAAACAGGCCATAATCTGCTGCCTGCCCCACCTGCCAAAATAACCGAATATAATACCGTCATAATACTCCTCTGTATGAATTATACAATAAACAGCTAAAATATTGAAATTGTAAAGATGTTTTCTATTTTTCTTTATAATCGTATAATTTTTCTATGAAGAATTATAAAACAATAATTTCAATGATGTCAGGAACATCTGTAGATTCTGTTGATGCTTGCCTTGTTAATATATATGAGGACTTAACATTTAAGGTTATAGACAGTTATTCGTTGGAGTACCCGAATGATGTTCGTGCAAAGATTTTAGAACTGGCAAACAACATTGGTGACGTAAAAGATGTTTGTTTTATGAATTTTGTTATTGGTGAACTGTTTTCTCAAGCAGCAAACAATTTAATAAAAAAAGCAAAAATAAAAAAGGACGAAGTTGATTTTATTTCTACTCACGGTCAAACAATATTTCACATGCCGGAGCAAAATAAAATTGGTGGTGTTGAAACGGGAAGTACTCTCCAAATCGGCGATATATCTGTTATTTCACAAAGAACAGGGATAACAACAATAGGAGATTTTCGTCCCAAAGACATAGCTGCAGGCGGTCAAGGGGCTCCTCTTGTACCTTTTGCGGACAGATTACTTTTCGGAAATGATAAAAACAGGTTAATTCAAAATATTGGCGGAATATCAAATGTTACAGTTCTTTCTAATGATTGCGAGATATTTGCATTTGATAACGGAGTCGGTAATATGCTTATTGATTATTTCGCAAATAAACTTTTCGGAGTATCCTTCGACAGAAACGGAAATCTTGCTGCACAAGGGACAGTAAATGAAAGATGGCTTAATGAACTTTTAAAGGAACCTTATTATAATAAAATTCCTCCTAAAAGCACGGGAAGAGAGCTGTTTAATGATAATTATGCCGAAAAAATATATAAAACTGCTCCTCAAAATAAATTTGATGTAATGGCAACTGTTACAAATCTAACTGCAAGAGTAATTTCTGAGTCGTACAATAATTTTATATTTCCCAAAACAAGAATAGATGAAGTTGTTTTAGGTGGCGGAGGTTCGTTTAATTTAACTTTAAGAAAATATTTAACTGAATATTTACCGAATATACCCGTTAAAACGCACAATGACTATAATATTCCCGACAAATTAAAAGAATGTATAGCCTTTGCATATCTCGGTTACTTTACATATATAAAAAAGCCGAATAATTTACCGTCTTGTACAGGTGCAAAAGTCCCCGTTGTAATGGGAAAGATTTCTTATTGATGAGTTCCCGTCAATTTGTTATGTTTAACCAAATAACATAAATAACTGATAGCAATTGTTATTGTTATAATTGAAGCACTTGGGGTTGCTATTCCTAAGTGGAATAAAGTTGCACCGCTCATTGTTCCTAAAATGAAACCTAAAGGAACTCTTATTGCAAAAGCCGAAAAGATACTGTTAAATGCTGCAAAGACAGTTCTTCCGCATCCGAAATAAAATCCGTTCAGACAAAATACAAATGGAACAAACAAGTAATCATAACTGAATGATTTTAAATAATCCGCCCCTGCAGTAAGAACTTGCTCATCCGTTGTAAATATTGCAATTGCACTTTTTGGTGCTAATTGCTGCCATAAAAAGAATATTAATCCAAACGAGAATGCAAAAATAATCGACAACTTTAATGCCTTTATACACCTTTGCATATTTCCCGCACCTAAATTCTGTGCGGTTAGAGCAGTTAATGCCATTGCGAATGAACCTGCCGGCAACATCATAAAAGCGTTCAATCTGACAACTGATCCGTAAGCTGCGGAAGCCGCAACCCCCATTGAGTTTGCTATAGAAAATAAGAATAAAAACGACAACGGAATTAATGTATCTTGCAAAGATAACGGCAGTCCGATTTTAAAAATTTCTTTTGCCGTTTCAACGTCAAATTTAACGTTTCTGAACTTAAATTTAAAAACAAAATTGCCGTGTCTTAAATATAAAAATCCGATTATAACGCATACTAATTGAGAAATAACCGTTGCAATTGCAGCTCCGCCTGCACCCATTTTGTAATAACCTACAAGTATTAAATCTAAAATAATATTTACTCCGCAGGAGATTGCAACAAAATACATAGGAGTAACGGAATTGCCTAACCCTCTTAATATTGCACTTATTGAATTGTAGGCAAATATAAATATTAAACCTATTGTGCAGATAAATACATATTCTTTAGTTGAAGCAAATGCTTCGGGCGGGGTTTGTAAAAGTTTTAGCAGCCAATCATCAAAAAAGAAAATAAAAGTGCTTAATAAAACAGCTGACCAAATAAAACAAATAACCATAGTATTAATTATTTTTATAATATTTTCATATTGTCTTGCACCAAACGCTTTTCCTATTAAAACCGTGGCACTGACAGTCAACCCCGTAATAAAAAATATTAAAGTTTGCAATATTTGTGAACCGGTTGCAACCGCAGAAACAACAC
>CAYYPD010000021.1:0-12082 GCA_964473445.1 uncultured Muribaculaceae bacterium | reverse complement strand
CACTGCTATCGCAAAATTTTCCGACAATGATTAAATCTGCCGCTCCATATAATGCTTGAAAAAAATTTGCAAGAATATAAGGAAGTGCAAACATCAATAAAGTCGAAACTAAATTTCCCTTTGTTAAGTCCTTTTCTATTGCCATAATCAACCTATTTTCAGCTAATAAAACAATATTAATACCAAAAATTATTCATTTCAATAGCACGGTTTTATATTAATTTAATGCCGTCTTACAGCTCGGGCATGTAGTAGCGGTAACTTTTACTTTAGCTCCGCAACAAGGACAAACTTTATAAACTTCGCCCATTTGAGGGGTATAATTTTGTTCCGATTCTTCTTTCTTGTCTTTAATTGTTTTGTATATTAATCTTGCATAGTAAAGAACGATAGTAACAATAGCTATTCCGACGATTAACCACCACAACTCTTTCACCAGAAACATAATAAGTAAAAAAGCTAATAAAAAAGTTAAACAACCTGATAATTCAATTCTATACATTTTTTACCGCTTTCGGTTTAGAAATTGACGGCGGTTGGATATATAAAGGTTTTACTTTTGCCCAGTTAAAATCATTATCGGAATTTTTCAGCATTTTATAAGTAATATCATCAAGATAAATACCTAAATCCGAATCATTTTCTTCAAATTTTACAGAATTAAGACCACTATCCTTTAATAATTCATACATTTTACTGTCAGTAACAATAAAAGAATTTTTATCCGTTTTTTCAACTAATAAATCAACTTCAACAAGCATAGGTTCAGTAATCGTTTTATCACCATCATACTCAGCAAAATAAACCTTGTTTTTTCTTGCGTCTAGTATAACAGTTGTCTTTCCACCGTTTTTGTTGATTTTTGAAAGAATTTGCAAAGACGGAACTCCGACTAATTTTAAATTTGCCTGTTGTGCCAATACTCTTGCGATTGTGATACCTGCACGAATCCCCGTAAAACTCCCCGGACCTATATTTATGCCGATAGCAGTTAAATCTTTTATAAGAATATTATTCTTTCTTAAAATATCTCTGATTTTTGGAATTAAAAATACACTGTGATAATCTTTATTCGTACTTGATACCACGATATTTTCAATTATGTTTTCATTGTTTCTTAGCGTAATATATGTTTTATTAAAACAAGTATCAAAATTTAAGATTAACATTGTTCAAGCCTTTTTAAAATCAAATCACTCTTTTTTCCGACGGAAGAAAAAACAAATTCTCTTTGAGTTTCACCAATATAATTTATATGAATTTCAATTCTGTCAAAAGGAAGTTCATTCTGCGAAAATTCAGCCCACTCAACGAGTGTCAAAATTTTACCCTCTGAATATTCTTCCAACTCATTTATTATCGTAGAAACACCCTCATCCTCAAGTCTGTATAAGTCAAAATGATATACAGGTAAAATCCCTGATTTATATTCATTTATTATTACGAAACTCGGACTTGTAACTTTTTCTTTTACGCCTAAATATTTACATAAGAACTTTGTAAAAGCCGTTTTTCCTGCTCCTACATCTCCAAGTAAACAAACAAAAGCTCCTTCCGTTACAACTTTTGAAAATCTTTCCGCCAGTTTTTCCGTATCTTCAAGATTATTACACATTACCGAATATGACATCAGAACATATCTCCGACGCCAAATGAGAATGCACCACGTTTGTTTCCGTCGCCAACATTTGTAAATGGAATACCATAGTCAACGGATAACGGACCTACACCCGGAATAAATAATTTTATTCCGATACCGCCGGCTACACCATATTCAGGTCTATTGTACAATTTGTTAGTAATTGTACCGTTATATAACTTACCTGCATCAATAAAGAATGAAAGTTTAATATTATCTAAGAATCTTGCTTTTTCAATTCTGTCTAAGAACAGAAACGGAGTTGTCAATTCTGCACTACCCATCATAAAGCCTTCGCCTGTACCGATTGTACTCATTCTGTAACCTCTTACCGTATAAGGTCCGCCTAAGCTGTATGCCATAACTTCAGGCATATCGCCATGCAGATTTCCTGCCGCACGAGCTAACAATGAGAACGATGACTTTTTCATAACAGGGAAGTATTTCTTAATACCGGCAGATAAAGTACCGTGTGTATATTTTAATTCTGTCATATTAACATTTTCACTAAACCTTAAAGCTACTAACACACCGCTTCTCGGATTTAGAGAATTATCTCTTGTATCATACACAAGACTTGGTCCTAAAGAAATATAAGTACCGCCTTGGAGTTGTTTTGAACGCTCTGAAATCGGGATGTTATGTTGTCTGTACAAACTTGCAATTTTCTTGCTGTCACCCTCTTTTACTTTTACGTATTCTCCGCCGACTTTAATAGAGCCTAACAAATTAGGATAATTTTTAAACGGTCTTGATAAAACAACATCAGCACCGTAACGTCTTTCAATTGCCAGAGGAACTTGATAGCTACCGAAATCACGACCGAATGCTTTTACCAATAATGAATTATCACTACCTTTTAAACGGGGTTCAAAGAAACTGACTTCTGCTTGTAAATTAGCATGGTTAAGAGTTGAACTGTCAGACATAATAACTCCGGTACCTGCCATAAAGTTAATACCGACTCTTTGACCGTTACCCATAAAGTTATTTTCAACAAAACCTGCTTGCCCGAATAAACCTGTTGCAGTATCCAAACCTCCGCCTAACGATATAGTACCTGTTCTTTGTTCTTCAAGAACTATCGTAATATCATAAAGATTATCGCCCTCATCCGATTTTTCAATCTGTCGATTTACATCTTTAAACGCTTGTGTTGAATACAATCTCATTAAATCTGCTTTTAAAGTGTCTTCGTTGTAAACACTCCCCGGGGCAGAAAGGATATTTCTTTCAATAACAAAATCTTTTGTTTTTTTATTTCCCTCAAAAGAAATTGAATTAATAATGCCCTCTTGAAGTTCAATATTTACACACCCGTCAGGGTCATCTTGCACATTAGAAACTCTTGCAAGAACGTAACCTTTTGCCGCATATAAGTCTTCAACATCAGAAACAGCTTCCCCTAAGGTTTTTAAATTTTGAGGCTGCCCCTCTAAAGAATTTAAAATATTTAAAATTTCACCCGTTGAAACTACGGTATTTCCTGAAACTGCAAAACTTGTAATCGGAATATTTTCTTCCAGATATATTTTTAAAGTTAAAGATTCAGGTGATGTAGGAATAGGAACGGCTTTCATTTTTTCCGAGAAATATCCCATTTTGTAAATTGATTTTAAGTTTTGTTGAACTAAATCTTTACTGTATGTATCACCCAATTGCATGTTCATTACTTTTACAATATCGGATTCATTAATAAGGTGATTTCCTTCAAACTCAATTTTCGTAATTTTAGAGTTTTCTCCAATCTCCGAAGTAACATCCTCTGCTGCAAATACACTCATTCCAAATTGGCATACAACACATAAAAATAATATTAAACTTTTAAATATACCCTTTTGTTTTAATTTCATACTTTATCGCTACCAAGATTACATAATAAGATTATATCATATATAAAAAAAATTATTAGAACTAATAAAAACGTTACAATTTTAAATATAAACACAAGAAAGGGAAAACGAAAGTTTTCCCTTATTATATAGACCATAAAGATTGAGAGAGGCGTTATAAAACTTTTTTCTAACCGAGACCGCTGAATTTCGGTGTAGCTCTGTCGATTGCTTTTCCTTCTGCTTGTTCGACAGCTTCTAATTGTTTTTGTATTGCCGTAACTTTTGTATCTAATCTTTTGACTTCAACTTCAATAGCCTGTTCTTCAACTGATACTTTGTAAATTTCACGATTAAGTTCGTCTAATTCGGCTTCTTGTTCTTTTTGTTTTTTGCTAATTTCTGCATTAATGGAATCTCGTTCTGCAGTTTCTGTCGCAGAAGACAGTTTTCCATATAAATCAGCAATTTCTAATGCTTGACCTGCTTGTAAGCTTGTTTGCTGTTGATTTAATCCCAGCTCTTGCGTTGCTAATTTCATTTGTGCATTCGATTTTATCGTTTGCATCAATTCACATTGATTTAATTGTGAATCTAAAACTAACTTTCGTTGTGCAAATAGTGCGTAACCCATCTCTTTATCCCCTCTGGTCCGTTCCTCGTACTTATATAAAAAATTTTTGAGATGAATTCATGCCATTTTGTAACTATTTTGTTAACATTTTGTTACAATCTGTTATTTCAAATGAAAATAAATACCGGTTAAAATCCACGCACTGAGTGCAATAGAGAGTTTCCAAGTAACATTTTGTTGAGTAATCTTTAAAGTCTGTTCCGCACATTCCTCTGTTGTCAGAAGCCAGTAAAGGACAGAAAAATACTCCGTTAACAGTCAGTGTTCTGCTTCTTGAACACTCTGTCTTAATTTTATCAAAATCAATGCTTTCAGATAGTTTTAAATCTTTATTTTTCTCTAAAAGCGGTATTATTTTAAAATTTAAATCGGTAGTTTCAAAGCCTATAGAATTACATAATTCCTTAAAACCGGCTTTTAATTCTTTTTCCGGCAAATTATTATGATTAACAATTGAAATTATCGGATTAAATTCATATTTTACCAAACTTTGAATAGCACAAACAACTTTTCTGAATGAACCCCTGCCTCGTTTTAAGTCGTTTTCTTTCTCAATATAACTGTCAAGACTTAGCATAAATACAATTTCGTTGCCAAGTGAGTTTTCTTCTTCTACTTTTCTCAAAAATCTGGCTTTTTTGTCATTTATGCTGTAAGCATTTGTATGAATAACAACTGATGAATATTTAAGGCAATGTCTTAAAATATGGTTGAAATCAGGGTGTAACATTGGCTCAGCCCCTGTCAGATGTATGTATTTTAATTCTTTTCTGTTTAAAGACGCCAAAGCCTGTTTTACTTTATCCAAAGGAATGAAATCTTTAACCTTTTTATTTCCAAAATCGATATAACAATGCGGACAATTGAGATTGCAATTGTGAGCGGTCATTTCAATAAAAATAGAATCTAATTTATTTAAGTTAACACAAGGTGCTTTTATTATTGTATTTTCCATTTTATCCTCTTTTCTGATGTTACAAAATACTTGTACCATTTAAAAAACTTATTCTAAATTAGACAATTGTATAAAATTTGTATAGTCAGTTGTATATTATTCGGTTGATTTTTTTAAAAAACAGAAGTTTTTCTCCGATTAAATAATCATAATAATATTGGAGAATAAAAAATGGCACAAATTATTGAAAACAAAAAAGGACGCAGAGTAATCAGATTAAACACAAGCGATATTATAGATATCGTAAGAGAATATCAAAATCTAACAATCGGGGCAAAAGATTATTTGGAAATAAGAGAAAAGTTAAATGATTCCGAATTATATCTTCCCGAAGATATTGTATAAATTTATACCTATACAGGCAATTTCGTATATACTAAAATAGTGTAATCTATATCCGTAAGGAGATAAAAAATGAAAAACATAATCACTATTTTATTAATACTAATTTTACCGTTAACGGTTTACCTTGTGATGACAAGTAAATCCGACACTGCAAAAGTAAATGCTCAAGGAAATAACTTGCCTACAATGAAAGTTTATACATCAACAATGTGTTTAGATTGTCAAAAGATGAAAGGCGTTGTAAAAGAAATTGAGCCTGAATACAAAAATAAAATAAATATAATAAGCATTAATGCATTAGATAATAGAAAAAGCGTTCAAGACGAAATAAAAAAATACGGAATTGTACTTGTTCCGACTATTATATATATAAATTCAGACGGAACAATCAAAAATAAAACAGAAGGTTACATTCCGAAAGAAGAACTTATAAAAGAGATAGAAAGTACAATCAATGGATAACTTTATACAAGCATTTACATTATATAGTGCGGGTAATAGTTTTATATTGCCATTGTTACTGTTTGCTGCATTTATAGCAGGAATATTAACCTCGCTATCCCCTTGCAGTATGGGTATTCTGCCTTTAATAATAGCTTACGTCGGTGGGTATTCAAAAGAAAGCAATAAAAAATTATTTATACAAATGCTCTCATTTTCTTTGGGATTATCTCTTATTTTAAGTATAATCGGGGTTATTTGTGCCGCAACGGGAAAAGTTTTCACAAATTTCGCTTCACCGGTAATAATATTACTGTTTGCATCGGTATTGATAATAATGGGGTTGAGTTTGTTAGAAATTATTGAAATTCCTCTGCCGGCAATTGTAAAAAAAATACCAAAGAATGATTCCGGAAGTTTATTCTTATTCCCCCTTTTAGTCGGAGTTTTCTTTGCACTTGTTTCAAGTCCTTGTTCTACCCCGATACTTGCAAGTATAATGGCAGTTGCAACACTGTCAACAAATATTATATTTTCGATTTCACTATTGTTTTCTTTTGCTTTAGGGCAATGTGTAATTATTATTCTTTGTGCAATATTTACATCAATTCTTAAAAATACGCATAAAATAGTTAAATACTCTCAAATAATTATGAAAATAAGCGGTGTAATATTGATTATTACGGGTATTTATATCTGGTACGGGATATTTTCAAGTATCATTTAAACATATTTACAAAAATAAAACACTTTTTATATTTTATTAGTTAGAAATTTTATCTTTTATTTTGGAATCAATTTCTTGCATATTTTTTATAAATATAGCAGTTAATTCTGTTATCTCATCAGGATTAATTAAAAAATTAAGTAAACAATGCTCATTTAAATTCATCAAAAACAACCTTACTTTATATTATTATATTAGTCTTTTTTTTTACAAAAAAATCACCCTCAAGTATGAACAACCGGAAAGAAAACATACTTTAAATATATGAATTGTCGTACTTAAAATTCAGATGAAGTTTTACTATTCTTATTCAAATTAATAAATTAAAGGAATAGACCTGTCGGATAAATAAAAACGGTAATGAACAAGAACGATATAACAATCATAATCTTTAGGTAGGAAATATTAAATAAACACATTTAATAAAAAGGATTGATTGCCTGTAACAATCCTTATATGACAAGGAGGAAAAATGAAATTAAACAAATTGACACTTGCCGCAGTAGTAACAATAGGCATGCTGGCAGGTACAAATGCAGGTTTTTCACAAGAAACAACAACCGAAATATCGGATGTACAATTGGCAGCTTGCCCTTTGTCCGGATGTTCTTCTCCTGTAACTCCGCAAATAGCAACTTGTCCAAAATGTCATAAAGATAAAAGCAGTTGTAATTGTCAACCTGTAACTGATGATTGTAACCAATGTCCGCCAATGGCACAATGTCCGGCTCTGAGCGACCCTACATGTGCGGTATGTCCAAATCCGCCGGAGGGTAAGAAATTTGAACAACAAGTTTATGCTTATCCGAATGCGATTTACGGAAACAACCAAGTTGTCGGAGAAAGAAACAATGCCTTATATTTAGGGGATGATTCAAGAAGCAACTTTGGCGGTGTCCCGCTTGCGGAAGCTCCGACTTGCGGAAGCTGCGGTGATATAACAGGAGCGGCAGCCCCGATTCCGATTATGGAAGATCAAGCCCTAAGAGGAATTTCTGTTGACAGAAATCCTAACCATATTGATGGCTGCGGATGTCCTGTACAAATTCACACAAATACAAGTATGGAAGTGATGAAAAAATCACTTGAACCGTTTGAATACTCAGCTATGACAGGCGGTGCAGCTCCGATAGTCAGTGCGTTCGAAGATGTACCTGACGGATACTGGGCAAGCTGTGATATTAACACTCTTACGGAAAATAACGTAATTGCAGGTTATCCTGACAGAACATATAAACCGAATTTGCCTGTTTCAAGAGCAGAAATGGCTACATTAGCAGTAAAAGGTTTTAATCTTAACGATGATGTAACTTGTTCAACAAATATGTTTAAAGATGTTCCGCAAGGACACTGGGCAAATAAGACAATTGCTAAAGCGGTTTCTAACGGCTTAATGACAGGATATCCGAATAATACATTCAAACCAAATCAACCCATTTCAAGAGCAGAAGCCTTTGCAATTATGGCAAAAGGTATAAACTGTCCGATGGATGAATGTAAGGCAAACGAAATTTTGAATAACTATTGTGACGGTGAAACTGTACCTGCTTGGGCAAAAATTCCTGTTGCAAAAGTGCTTGATAATGGCGGTATTTCCGAATTTCCAAATCCGAAAGAAATTTCACCAAATAAAGATGCAAGCAGAGCCGAAATTGCTTCTATGTTAGAAAACGTAAGAGTAGCAATGGGCTATAGCAGCAAAGACAAAGTAAGTACGGCAGATTGCGGTTGTGATGTTAAAAAGGCTTACTATGAAAAAGAAGATGTAGTGACAATCCCGACATTACAATTAACATTTGATGATGAAATCAGTGCAAAATCAGCCAATATAGGCGACAGATTTGCTGCAAAAACAATTGACGCAGTAACAATTAACGGAGTAGAATTCCCCGCAGGTTCAAGAGTAGATGGTAAAGTTCTTGAAGTTGTGCGTCCTACAAAGAATTGTCAAGGTGCAATAAAACTTTCGTTTAACACAATTAAATTCGGTAAATGTAAAGCTGACTTGCCTAACCAAATTCTGACCGCACAGGTAAATAAGGTTAAAAAGCCTAATGCAGTAGCAAGAATAGTAGAATTTCCGTTTACTTGGACGGGCGGTTTATTGGGTAACGTAGGTAGAACAGTAGGTGGTGCAATTGTTAGTGCTAGTAATGCTGTTGAACAATCCGTAAGCGGTATCGGTGTCGGTACGGGAGAAGTATTCCAAGGTAAATTCAGAGCCGCAGGAAGAAGCTACACGGATGTTGGTAAGGCAATTGTAAAAGCTCCTGTTGATGTTACAAGAACTGCATTATCAGGTACAATGGGCTTATTCCAATACACAGGTGATGAAATCACATACCTTGTTGACCCGAACGGAATGAAAGTATCATCAGTAAATCCGAGAGAAAAAGTAACTATTGCTTTTGGTTGCAAAGAACAATAATTGCTTTGGGTGATGAGGGAAGAAAGTCTTCGAGTTTCGAGGACTTTCTTTTTTAATATATATAATTGAGTCTGTTTTCTAAAAAATATGTTAAAATCATTTTGTAAGAGATTAAAGGATTTTATTATGTTCGATAATAAATATGAAAATGTTTGCCCTGCGTGCGGTGAAAAAATGGTTAAGGTTTACATGCCAAACCAAAAAATAAACTTAGATGTATGCTTAAACGGATGCGGCGGAATTTATTTTGATAACAGGGAATTTGAAAAATTTGATGAGGTTCATGAAGATATAGCACCTCTTCTTGAAGCATATAAAGGAAAGACATTTAAAAAAGCGGATGAATTACAAACAAGAACTTGCCCTGTTTGCGGAATGCAAATGGTAAAGAACTTTTCAAGTGCTAAAAAGGAAGTTCAAATTGATGAATGTTACCGTTGCGGCGGACGATTTTTAGATTATAGCGAGCTTGAAAAAATCAGAGCAGAATACCCGAATGATAATGCAAGAGCAGAAGCGACGTTTGAATTGCTATATAAAGAGGCAGGGTCGGAACTCGCTGTATTCAGAGCTCAATACGGCAAATACAAAAAAAATCCGAGCATGTTAACAAGATTACATGACTTATTTTCCGGAAATTAGAATTTAATATTTAAGAGCAAACAAAAACGAACATGAAAAACTGTTCGTTTTTTGTTGTTTGAGAAATTAACAGTAGGATATAACCTCTAAACAGATACAAATAAATCTATAAAAAAAATTATGTTTAATATATAATTTAATGTAGGTTAGAATTATAGTATTTTACACATATAAAGAAAACAGGAGGTCTAATGGACAATATGCAAATTACACACGAAATAGAAAGTCAATGTTGTGTAAAAAGAGGTGTAAAAGGAGTCCCCGCACCAATTCCTCAAGAGGGCGAATGGACAAAATGTAAGGAAATAAAAGATATTTCAGGGTTAACACACGGTTGCGGATGTTGTGCTCCTCAACAAGGTACTTGTAAATTAACTTTGAACGTTAAAAACGGAGTTATTCAAGAAGCATTAGTTGAAACTATCGGTTGTTCAGGTATGACTCACTCAGCTGCTATGGCAGGTGAAATTCTTCCCGGAAAAACAATTCTTGAAGCATTAAACACTGACTTGGTTTGTGATGCTATCAACGTAGCTATGAGAGAATTATTCTTGCAAATCGTTTATGGTAGAACTCAAACTGCTTTCTCTGAAGGCGGTCTTCCTATCGGTGCAGGTCTTGAAGACTTAGGTAAAGGCTTATGCTCAATGGTTGGTACAATCCACTCAACTAAACAAAAAGGTGTAAGATATCTTTCTTTAACGGAAGGTTATATTCTTGAATTAGGCTTAGATAAAAATGATGAAGTTATCGGCTACAAGTTTGTAAATATGGGTAAGGTTATGGATGCTATCAAAGCCGGAAAAGACTATAAAGAAGCATTCGAAAAGAATATCGGAACATACGGCAGATTTGCCGATGCGGTTAAAACAATCGACCCGAGAAAACAATAGTAATTTTAGAAAGTATATAACTAATAAGTATAAAGGAAAATAAAATATGGCAAAATTTGAAGGACAAGACAGACGTCAGGCTTCTTTAACAAAAGCGTTAAAGGAATATGGTTTTGCTTCTTTAGATGAAGCAAACGAATTATGTTTGTCAAAAGGTATAAATGTTGATGAAATAGTAAAAGGTATTCAACCGATTGCATTTGATAATGCTTCTTGGGCATACACTTTAGGTTGTGCAATCGCAATCAAAAAAGGTATTAAGAATGCTGCTGATGCTGCAGAAGCTATCGGTTTAGGTTTACAAGCATTTGCAGTTCCCGGTTCAGTTGGTGACACAAGAAAAGTTGGCTTAGGTCACGGTAACTTAGGTGCTATGTTATTAAGAGAAGAAACAAAATGCTTCTGCTTCTTAGCAGGTCACGAATCATTCGCAGCTGCTGAAGGTGCTATCGGTATTGCAAGAAATGCTAACAAAGTAAGAAAAGAACCATTAAGAGTTATCTTAAACGGTTTAGGCAAAGATGCAGCTTACATCATTTCAAGAATTAACGGTTTTACTGCTGTTGAAACAGAATATGATTACAAATCAGGCGAATTAAAAATCGTTAAAGAAACTCCGTTCTCAGACGGTGAAAGAGCAAAAGTAAAATGCTACGGTGCTGATGATGTATCTGAAGGTGTTGCAATTATGATTAAAGAAGGCGTTGACGTTTCTATTACAGGTAACTCAACTAACCCGACTCGTTTCCAACACCCTGTTGCAGGTACATACAAAAAATGGTGCTGGGAAAACGGAAGAAAATACTTCTCAGTAGCATCAGGCGGTGGTACAGGAAGAACTCTTCACCCTGATAACGTTGCAGCAGGTCCTGCTTCATACGGTATGACTGATACAATGGGAAGAATGCACGGTGATGCTCAATTTGCAGGTTCTTCATCTGTTCCGGCTCACGTTGAAATGATGGGTCTTATCGGTATGGGTAACAACCCGATGGTTGGTGCAACTGTTGCAGTTGCAGTTGCAGTTGAAAATGCTATGAACTGACTTTTCAAAACAAAGAAAAACGACTCTTTTTAAAGGGTCGTTTTTTTATGCAAAATTAAAATACTAAAATTTTCTTGTTGTCCGCTCTTTAATTAAAAGGGCAGTCTTTAGTAAATCTAAAACATGTTGTCCGTCTGCGTTTACCTTTTGTAAATCGGAGCAGCGTGCAAAAATTAAACCGCCTATTGTTTTTTGCTCGCCTTTTATACATTTATATACGCTTGATGGGTCTAAATTTAACTCTATTGCTGCTTCTCTTGCATTTTTATAAATAACTGTTTCTCCTGTTTTAGGGTTTATAGCATATACGCTGCTTTTATTACCTGCGGACTCAAATATTTCTTTAACCTTTGCTTTTATTGTATCAGGTGTTGCGTTAATATCTTCAATATCTTTTGCACTTGCAAAAATATAACCTCCTGTTTGAGAAATCTTACCTTTTATACAATGCGTTATTGATGGGGCGTCAACACCTAAAATTTCAGCTGCTTCTTTTCTTGA
>CAYYPD010000020.1:0-31337 GCA_964473445.1 uncultured Muribaculaceae bacterium | reverse complement strand
TAATGCTAAGTCAACTATAATTGCGTTTCTGATTGAATCTTTTGTAAGAATTTTAGACGGACGAATATCATTTTCAATAAGTTCATTGATAATTACACCCGAGTCAAAGGCTATACGTTTTGTTTTTGCACTTACGGCTGCAGATGTTGCACACCCCGGCAGACTCATTCCCATAACCTCTGTTAAGCAAGCCATTGTATTAGCAGTATATAAGCCTTGACAAGCTCCTGCGGTCGGGCATGATGTAATTTCCATTTCTTTTAAAAGTTTTTCATCAATATCTCCGTTTGAGTACTTACCGATTGCCTCGAACGTACCTCTTATCAGAGTCATCGTATTATTATGGCACTTACCGTCTGACATAGGTCCTACCGTTACAACAACGCAAGGTATATCAAGTCTTGCAGCAGCCATAATCATTCCCGGGGTAATTTTGTCACAGTTTGTAAGCAAAACCAAACCGTCAAGTTTGTGTGCAATTGCAACAGATTCAATACAATCCGCAATTAAATCTCTTGATGGAAGTGAATAATTCATACCGCTATGCCCCATTGCAATTCCGTCACAAATAGCAGGAACTCCGAAAATAAAGGCTTGTCCGCCACCGGTATGAATACCTTTTTCAATTTGGCGTTCGATATCACGCATGCCGCAATGTCCGGGGACTAAGTCCGTAAAACTGCTTGCAATACCGATAAATCTTTTGTTCAATTGTTCGGGAGTAACTCCCGTAGCATATAATAAAGCTCTGTGCGGAGTTCTTTGTAATCCTTTTTTTATATCATCACTTCTCATAAATTCCCCTTTTCGTTTTCTTAAAATTATAACATCAAAAAATTTAAAATTATTTTTTTTCAGTTGCCGTTTTAATTATTATACACAAAATTAAAATCTTAATTAATTATAAATTTTTTCGGACTTTTGAAAAAATAATATTAAACTTATAATATAAGATTTTTAAAAGAGGTGTTTTCGATGATAGATTTTAACAGACTGACTGACTATACAAAAGAGATTATATACAGTGCTCAACAAATAATGTATCGATATAACAATTCTCAAATGGAGCCTGTACATATAATGCTTGCTATAGCCGAAGATAAAGAGGGCATTGCAAAAGACTATTGCAAAGAACTTAAAATTGACAGTGATAATTTTAAACATCAATTGGTAAATGAAATTTCTTTATTACCGCAAGTTCAAACTTCAAACCCGAATCAACAATTGTATTTATCTCAAACAACAAATTCAATGTTTGATATGGCACAGGAAAATGCGAATAATTTAAAAGATTCGTTTATCAGTATAGAACATATTTTAATGACTATGACAGAACTTGAAAATACACCTGTTTACAGAGTTTTCAAAAGTAACGGAATAACAAAAAATACGGTTCTGAATGCTATGAAGAAAGTAAGAGGTAACAGAAAAGTGGATTCTAAAAATGCAGAAGATTCATATAAAGCCTTGGAAAAATATTCAACAGATTTAACGGAAAAAGCAAGAAAAGGTAAATTAGACCCCGTTATAGGCAGAGATGATGAAATAAGACGTGTTATACAAGTCTTAAACAGAAAAACAAAAAATAACCCCGTATTAATAGGTGAACCCGGGGTTGGTAAAACAGCTATTATTGAGGGACTTGCACAAAGAATTATAAGAGGAGATGTTCCCGAAAACTTGAAAGAAGCAAAACTTGTTTCTTTGGATATCGGTGCATTGATTGCAGGTGCTAAATTCAGAGGTGAATTTGAAGAACGTTTAAAAGCCGTATTAAAAGAAGTTGAAGACTCTAACGGTGAAATAATAATGTTCATAGATGAACTTCATACCGTGGTAGGTGCAGGTGCAACGGAAGGCTCAACCGATGCAGGTAACTTATTAAAACCGATGTTGGCAAGAGGTACTTTGAGATGTATCGGTGCTACAACAATAAACGAATACAGAAAATATATTGAAAAAGATCCTGCTTTGGAAAGAAGATTTCAACCTGTTATGGTTGATGAGCCGTCTGTTGAAGATACAATCAGTATTTTAAGAGGTTTAAAGCAGAGATATGAAGTTCACCACGGTGTAAGAATTAAGGATTCAGCGTTGGTTGCAGCAGCAAAACTTTCAGACAGGTATATCACAGACAGATTTTTGCCTGATAAAGCAATCGACTTGGTTGATGAAGCAGCTTCGTCATTAAGAATTGAAATTGATTCAATGCCGGAAGAACTTGATATACTTGTAAGACAAAAAATGCAGCTCGAAATTGAAAGAGAAGCGTTAAAGAAAGAAGAAAGTCCTGAAAATGCTGAAAAAATCGCTAATATTGAAAATATACTAAAAGATTTATATGTAAAAATCGATACTTTAAAAACTCAATGGGAACTTGAAAAGAAGAATATTCAAGGTGAAGCGGCAATCAAAGAAGAAATCGAAAAAGTAAAAATACAAATAGATGAAGCAGAAAGAAATATGGACTTGCAAAAAGCTGCTGAACTTAAATACGGGAAATTAATTACACTTGAAAAACAGTTAAAAGAAGAAAGTGAGGGTGAAAAAACTCATAAAAATACACTGTTAAAAGAAGAAATTGACGAGGATGATATTGCCGAAATTGTAAGCAAATGGACAGGTATTGCAGTTAATAAACTTCTCGAAAGTGAAAAACAAAAACTGGTTAATATGGAAAAGTTCTTGCATAAACGTGTTATCGGACAAGATGAAGCAGTGGAAGTTGTTTCTGATGCTATTAGAAGAGCTCGTTCGGGATTGAAAGACCCGAATCGACCGATTGGTACATTCATCTTTTTAGGTCCGACAGGTGTAGGTAAAACCGAACTTGCAAAAGCACTTGCAGAATTTATGTTCAACGATGAAGATGCTTTAATAAGAATAGATATGTCAGAATATATGGAAAAATACTCTGTTGCAAGGTTAATCGGAGCCCCCCCGGGGTATGTCGGTTATGATGAAGGCGGTCAATTGACAGAACAAGTAAGAAGAAAACCATACTCTGTTATCTTGTTTGATGAAATTGAAAAGGCTCATCCGGATGTCTTTAACATAATGCTTCAAATTTTTGATGACGGTCGTTTAACAGATTCTAAGGGCAGAACTGTTGACTTTAAGAATACTTTAATTATATTAACAAGTAACATAGGTAGTGAAATTATATTAAAGAACACTCTTGAATCAATGGTTTCGTCATCGGAAGCAGAAAAGACAAAAGAAGAAGTAATGGCAATAATGCAACAAAGGTTCAAACCTGAATTTTTGAACAGAATTGATGAAATTGTATTCTTCAAGGCTTTAACAATAGCTCAATTGGCAAAAATCGCAGATATTCAAGTTGCACATCTGCACAAATTATTGTCAGAACAAGATATAACTTTATCTATTACTGATGAAGCAAAAGAATTTCTTGCTCAAAAAGGCTACAACCCTGTATATGGTGCAAGACCGTTAAAGAGAACAATAAGACAATTGATAGAAAATCCGCTGTCAAAGAAAATCTTAAAGCAAGAAATCACTCCGCACAGCAAAGTTGTAATCGGAGTAAAAGACGACGAATTATCTTTCGACGAAGAAAAATAATTAAACATACACACATCTTTATAGAACTAAAACCCGAAGATTTATTCTTCGGGCTTTTTTTCTTCTTTATTACCTGTTACGTTATGAATTTTGAACCAGAAATTTTTAATTTTAGTACCGATTGTATTTAATGTGCTTTCGTAATCTTCAAATTGCTCAAGCTCTTCCTCAATATCTTTTGAATTAGAAAGTTCAAGAACATCCTGCTCTTCTTTCTCTTCTTTTTCCTTACGTTCTTGTCGAAAATAGCCCAAATTTCCCCCACCACCATTGTTCATCATGTTTTGAGGTTTTTCTATTGCAGGTTTTCGCTCAGGACCATTAATTCCAAAAGACATCTTTTACCTTCTTCAGAAAGTGAACATATTAGTATTTCTATTTATATTATATACTACTTTTGTAGAAAATGTAATCATGTATTTGTTGTATAAAATAAGATTGAATATTTAATAATTTGTCAGGTTAATGCAACGTTATTTTTTTAGTCTTATTACCGTGAACTTTCATTTTTATTTTTGCGTGGGTGCAACAAATATTTGATTTTTTAAGAAATTCTGATTCACTTAATGCTTTGCCGAAACAATAAGAACAATATTTGCAAACAGGCAATTTTTGACTAAAAAAATACTTAATATAAAAGGAAGAGGATTTAAGAATTCAAAATGAGTATTAACAATATCTGTTTATATACACCGTTGTCAGTAGCAGTTAATAGTACAAAGGTTGAAAAATCAACAGAAAGTTCATTCGATGAAATAAGTACAAAAGAAGCACAAGATGATTTCTCATCAGGTATGAATGTTATTGCTCACCGAGGGTACAGTGATGTAGCCCCCGAGAATACTATTCCTGCATTTATTGCAGCTGCGGAAGCAGGTTATACAACCGTAGAATGTGATATTGAGTGGACAAAGGATGGTGTTCCGGTTCTTCTGCATGATAAGAATATTAACCGTACGGCAAGAACTCAAGACGGGTGGAAGTATTTATTCCCGAGAAAATGTTCTTCCTATACTTATGATGAACTTTTAAAATTTGATTTCGGCAGTTGGAAAGATGAAAAGTATAAAGGAACAAAAATCCCGACTTTTACAGAATTATTGGATTGTGCGAAAGAATACGGATTAAATGTTTACGTAGAATTAAAGCAAAACGGAGCATTTGACGAAGAAAAGGCTCAAATATTAACTCAAGCAGTAAAAGAAGCAGGGTTTGAGGATAACATTACTTGGATTAGTTTTGATGCAAATTATTTAAAAATGATATCGGAATATATGCCGGAAGCTCGTTTAGGATTTTTGTCCTCAAAAGAGGTCTCCGAAAAGACAATTTCTGTATTACAAGATTTAAAGACCGAAGAGAATGAAGTTTTTCTTGATGTGAGCAGTTCTAAAATAAATAAGGAAGCTGATTCAATGCTGGATGAAGCAGGCTTTCCGTTTGAAATTTGGGATGTAAATGATAATTCCCGATTGCAAGAATTCTATGAATATGAATGCAGCGGTATTACCACAGACAGATTAACGGATGAAGATATAGATGAATACTTGTCAGAGTTGTATAACGAGAATTAAGAAGGCTGATTGTCTGTATAGTACCCGAGTACTACGGCGATTAAACAGATATTAAAGGTATTATTTCACATATTTATTAAAGTTAATCTTGACCGAAAAATTTATAATCAGTAAACGGGTTATCCAAAACATCATCCGTTGCATTTAACACTGATTGTTGAGCATACAATTTTGCCAGCGAAGAAACATTAACCGTAAATTGGTCATAATCAAAATCTTCCGGATTGGCAAGTATTGTTCCGACTTTATCGGCAAGTACTCTGTCAAGTTGCATGCCTGTTGCACCTGTTCCTTTATTCCAACCGTAAGCACAATATTGGCTCATACTCAGTTCTTGTGTATCCGAAGTTAAATAATATCTTATATAATTTAAATCATCTTGAGTAAGAGTGTTTCCGCCGTTTTTTTCAAGTACTGCATTAAAATTTTGAAGTTGAAGTTCTTCATTAAACTCTTTATCAACACCACGTTGTCCTTTTACTGACCCGTTTTGTGCCAGTAACCATTGTTTAAACGCTCCTCTGATTTCAGATTTTGCAGATGTGGAAGCATTTTTATACAAACTGACAATATCATTGATTATACCTTCACCTTTTGACATGATTTCGTCACTGCTCATTGGGGAGAGTTCATTGCCAAGTCTTGAATGTTCATTATCAAGCATTGATTTATAATCGTCATAATTTTGAGCAATTGAATTTAATACAACAACAGTTGCAACGGCTGCCTTATCAGGGTTTTCATACAAATTATTTCCGTTTACCCTCCAAGTTTCAACGCCGAGTTCTTTAAGTAAGTTTTTTTCATTATCTGTTAATGTATCTTTATTCATAAAATCATTGATTTTCATTTGGGTTACACCGGATGAGGCAGAGCCGTTTCCTCCAATCACAACATCCCACCATTTGCCTACACTACGGAAAAATCCTCCAATTCCGGTATTTTCACCAACATAGCCGTCCTCTTCCCCCATGCCTGTTTCTTGGCTTGCCAATCCTAACGCAATACAAGCCAAAGAATCATACTGCTCATCACTCAGCCCTAATTTTTCACACAAAAGAGCTTTATTAGAAATAAGACCATCCAAAAACTTTTGTCCGTCTTTAGACATATTAACGGATTTTTCATTGAAAGTTTGGGCATAACTGCCCCTTTTGTTTTCAACTTTATCCGTTGTGTAAAAAACACTTATATCATCAAGATTTATTCCTTCATTCGAAATACCGTTTTGCTTATTTCTTATGTAATAATCATCGTGTATTCTGCCAATTCCTATGTTTGACATAAAATATACCTTCTAACGTTACTTTATGTTTATCGGCACAAAATTTTTTAACTTTAATTTTTAATTACAAAATTTTAACAATTCATTATAAAATCGTAATAAAGCTATAATATTATTGAATGGTTGAAAGCAGGTACAATTTGAATTTTTCTTTTATTCACACGGCAGATTTACATTTAGACAGGGCTTTTTCTGATATTTCTCAAATTCCGGAAAAGTATAATAACGCTGTTTTAGAGTCATTTAATAATCTTATAACTTTTGCAATTGAAAAAAATGTCGATTTTGTTCTTATAGCAGGGGATACTTTTGATTCCGATAACCCTGATTTTCAAGCCAAACTTCAATTTAAAAAGCAGATAGATAAACTTGATAAAGCAGGGATAAAAGTTTTTATGATTTGCGGAAATCATGATCCGCTTAATTCATACAAGAAACGTACTTTTGATTATGACGAGAATTCAAATATCAAGATTGTCGGATTAAATACCACGGATGAAAAAGAAAAATTTATTATATTTGATAAGGAAAATACTCCTTGTGCATTAATTCACTCATTAAGTTTTAGAGATAAAGAATTTAAAGAAAATCCCGTAACTTATTTTCAAATGCCGACGGCAGAAGAAAAAACCTTGTTTAATATAGGGCTTCTTCACTGCGATTTAAACGGAAGTAAAGATAGTCCTTATGCACCGTGTTCGGTTTCGGATTTAAAAGAACTTAACTATAATTATTGGGCATTAGGTCATATTCATATTCCGCCTGAAGTAGAAGATACAATAAGATACTCGGGAACCATTCAGGGAAGAAATTCAAAAGAATGCGGAGCTTACGGTTTCAGATATATTTGCGTTAATGACGGAAAAATTTTCAGAAATGATTTTATAGAAGCGGATGTAATTCAGTACTTAAATATCAACGTTGATATTTCTCAACTAAAAGATTCTACCGAAATAAGCGGTTTAATATCGAGTGAATTTAACAATATTGCACAAAAAGACAAATTTTACTTTGTAAAAATTACGTTAATCGGAGAAACAACTTTTTACGATGAACTTATTAAAAACAATTTTAACGTTATAAATTCAATCAAAGAAGATTTAGACTCTGAACTCGGTTTTAGATTGAGCATTTCCGATATAGTAAACAAAACTACTGCAAAGGTTCATATGGAAGAATTAAAAGCAGATATGGGAATTATCGGCGAAATAATAAAAACAACAGGAAACCAAGAAGTAACAGAACACGTTATGAAACAACTCGAAAACAAATATTTGAACGAAATAAAAAATAATTTTAATATTCAAGATGCTGAGTTTGAACAAATAAAAGAAGAAATTACAAACACCGCAAAACAAACCTGCATAAGTATTTGCAGTAAACTATACAACAATGAGAAGGAAGGTTTATAATGGGTAAATTTATAATAAAGGATGTTCTCATTGAAAAAACTTCAAGAAATATAGCTATCGCCAGACATCAGTTTTCAGACAGTTTTAACCTAATATGCGGAGATAATGAAGCAGGCAAAAGCTCATTAATGGAATTTATAAAAAACGGTTTTTTTAAAACAAATCCAGTTAGAACGGAAGCAGGAAAAATATATTTTGAATATAATTCATCACAATATAGAGCAGAAGTTCCCGATAAAACCTTACCGCCCGTATTCTACAATGAGAATAATCAAATTTGTGATGCTGATTTTTTAGATAACGCATTGAATAAACGGTATTTTAATCAAGGTTTTACAATAAATCTTGATGATTTACATAATTCCGATAACAAGGAGTTTACTGATTTTATAGAAGACGTGAAAGACCCGTCAAATGATAAGTTAAAGGTATATTTAACTGATTTGGAGAAAGAATTTTATTCTAAAATAAACAGAAAGGCAAAAGAGCCGTTAAACCCGTCAGTGAAAAAAATATATACCGAAGAAATTCTTCCTATTGCTAACAAAATAAAAGTAAATTCTACAGTTGAAAATAAATACAATGAAATGACACTGCTGAAGAATGAAACGGAATTAAAAATTAAAGATATTGACAGTAAAATTAATTGTTTATCTCAAATAAATTATTTGAAAGAAACGGAAAATGAGCTTCAATTAAAATCTGAATCAGGTTTAACAATTAATATAAACAATGAAATTTTTACGGAAAATTCAGAACTTTTAAAAGAAAAAATTAAAATATACAATCAAAATTTAAAATCCTATGATATATGTTCTAAAAATCTTGAAAATTTAAGAAAAGAGATTTCTTCCTGCGAGAATAAATTGGTTGAATGCAGCGGAATTATCTATAACAATACGGATTTCTCTGATTTCAATTATAGCAGCGAAGATAACAGAAAAATCTCCAACTTGGAAGATGAAATAAATGAAAAAGAAAAAACTTTAGGTATTTTAAAAGCTAAAATATCTAATATTGAAGAACTTATAAATAATAATGAGTTAAAAAAGGAAAAAATTCTAATCAGTAATAATGTATCAGGTTTAACGGTATCCCAATTAAAAGATTTATATAATGAAACAGAAACAGGCATTGACGAAATAGAAAGTCTGAACAACAAAATATCAACTCTTTCAGCAGAAAATAATAATGCGGAAATAATAAATAATAAAAATTCCAAAACTGTAATGTTAGTAAGTACAGCTGCTGTAATTTCTTTTGTTTTTGCTATTTTAGGCTTTATAAAAACAGATTATGTTTTAGGAATAGCATTGACTGTTCTTACAATTCTTTTATCAACTATTATTTATCAAAACAAAAAATCAAATTTAAAAGATAATTCAAAAGAAATTTCATCATTGAAAGATGAGCAAACGACTGTTTTTAATAGTCTTAAAGAGAAGTTAAACAGATACTATCCTCAAATTAAAGATTATTATGAGTTAAAGAGCGTAATAAAAACTATTGAAAAAGAAATTGAAATATGCCAAGTTATAAGTGAAACCGAGGTTGAAAATACTTCAAAGAAAAATGAATTAGCAAAACAAAAAGAAGAATTTATAAATATACAAAATGAAATTTCCGAAAAAAGAAATCTTATAAATTCTATTGTATATAGTCCGTTGTTTGAAAAAACAAAATCAGTTAAAACCTATATTGAAGCAACTGAGATTTTAGCTCAAATAAAAAAGTTCAACAGGGAAACTCTTGAAAACAAAAATAATGCAGATATTTACGAAAAAGAAAACAACAAGATAATAAACCTCTTATATTCAGAAATAAATAAAAAATTACAAGAACTTACAACAGAGCAAACAGGCAACAATCAAACAATTGAAGAGTTGCGGGAAATTAAAAAACAATTAAATTCTGAAAAAGAAGAGTACATAAAAGCTCTCGGAACTTATATTTCTGTTGAACAAAATGTCAGCCTTATGACAAAACAAAATGAATTAATCAAAAAGTATAAAGATATTATAAAAACCGTCTGCTCTCAAAAATTAGCAATTGAAATTATTAACGAGGCTAAAAGCAGATTTAATAAAACTCAACCGAATGTTGTTGCGGCTGAAAAATATCTTTCTATATTAACAGATAATCGTTATTCAAGAATTGATTTAGACGGAAATAAAATAGCAAACGAAAAAGAAACAGAATTTAAAGAGTGGGTTCACCTTTCAAGAGGAACAAAAGAACAATTATGTCTTGCACTCAGACTGGGTTACGCTTCAAATTATTCAAAAGACAGAAATACCGCAGAGTCAAATGGTAAGCCGGATTTACCGTTAATCATTGATGATGCTTTTGTTAACTTTGACCCGAAAAGAACGAAAAATGCACTAAAATGTTTACTTGAATTTTCAAAATCAAACCAAGTATTATTTTTCACTTGCCATAAAGATGAAATAAAAAATATGTTAAGTGAATTAAATGCAACTAATGAAACAACAGTAATTGAATTATAGATTAAAAATTGGAACGATATTGAATAGCTTGAGCAACATGCATTGCTGTAATATTTTCACTGTCTGCTAAATCTGCAATTGTTCTTGCTAGTTTTAAAAGTCTGTCATAAGCCCTTGCTGATAAATTAAATTTCTTAACCGCATCACGCAGCATATCAGCTGAACTGCTATCTAAATGACAGAACTTTTTAATTAACTTAGGAGTTAATTCAGAGTTCGTATAAATACCCAGTCCTTTATATCTTTCAAGCTGAATATTTCTTGCTTTTACAACTCTTTCCCTTATTTGTGCGGAGGTTTCAGCTTGCTCATCCGTTTTACCCATAAGTTCATTTATGTTTAAACGTGGAACTTCAATCAGTATGTCAATTCTGTCTAAAAGAGGACCTGATAACTTTGAACGGTACTGTTTTATTTGATACTCTGAACATGTACATTGTTTTTCGCTATCCCCAAGATATCCGCAAGGACAAGGATTCATTGCCCCAAGCAAAATAAAATCGGACGGGAATTCTAATCTCATTTTAGCCCTTGCAATAACAATTTTTCCGTCTTCAAGAGGCTGTCTTAAAACTTCCAGAACATTTCTCGGAAATTCTACAAACTCATCAAGGAATAAAACCCCTCTGTGAGCAAGTGTAATTTCTCCCGGTTGAGGATTTGTGCCGCCACCGATTATCCCTATGGCAGAAGCCGTATGATGAACACTTCTGAACGGACGTCTTGTTATTAAAGGTCTGTTCGGATTTACTAATGAGCTTATACTGTATATCTTTGTAAGTTCAATGGACTCCTCAAAGGTTAACGGCGGAAGAATTGAAGCAAAACACTTTGCAAGTAACGTTTTTCCTGACCCCGGAGGTCCCGACATTAAAAGGTTATGAGCCCCCGCCGCCGCAATTTCCAATGCCTTTTTAGCTCTAAGCTGACCTTTTACGTCTTTAAAATCAAAATATCCGCCTGCTTCCGTATTTTCTTGCATATATTCGTTAATATCAACTTTAACCGGCTTTAACTCTACATGTTCAGGTGATTTTATATTAAAATGGTTTACTATTTCAACAAGATTTTTTGCACCGATAACTGTTAACCCGTCTATTATTGCTGCTTCTTTTGCGTTTTCATAAGGCACAATAAGAGTTTTAATGCCTTGTTCTAATAATCCTGCAGCAATAGGCAAAACACCTGCAACAGAACGAAGAGAACCATCTAAAGAAAGTTCCCCGACAAAAGCGGTATCTTTAAAATCCGTATTTTGTATAGTACCGTTTTTTGCCAAAATTCCAACTGCAATCGGCAAATCATAATAGCTTCCTACTTTTTTTATATCGGCAGGAGCTAAATTAACAACAACCTTTTTATTCGGGAAATCATACCCGGAATTTTTAATAGCGGAGCGAACACGCTCTCTTGCTTCACTCACGGATAAATCAGGCAGTCCGACTATTGATACCGCAGGAAGAGAGTTATTCACATCAACCTCCACCAATATTTTATATACGTCTAATCCTATTACGGTTGCTGTTAATATTTGTGATATCAAAACAAATTCCCACACTACAGTAATAATATCTGTAGTATAGCATTATAAATGTATAGCAATCAAGAAATTAATTTGCTAATTTTTTTTCGGTTTCTTCGATTTTATAATTTATAATATCAATTTGATTTTTGAACCAAGCAAGAAACAGTTTAATTTCACCCTTAAAACTGTATGCTCCCGGCCAAATACAACTGTTATAATTCATAATTTTGCCTTTCATTTACTCTCTACTCTATAATTTTTATTAACGGCAATTTTTTTATAAACTTTAGTTATTCTTAATTTTTTTTTACAAAAAGAGAAACCCTTTAAAATAAAGGGTTTCTAAAAATTTTTATTTTTTATATTTTAGTTATCGTATTCTTTTTCAAATCCGAATAAAGAGCTTACCGATTCTCCGTCATGAATTCTTGAAATAGCTTCACCTAAAAGCGGAGCAACACTCAATTGTGTAATCTTTTCAGGAATAAATGCTTTTTTCAAAGGAATTGTATTAGTTACAACAACCTCTTTAATCGGTGCTTTTTCAAGTCTTTCTAAAGCAGGACCCGAGAATACAGGGTGTGTTGCACAAACATAAACATCTTTTGCCCCTTCCGATTTTAATAATTCGGCAGCACCGCAAATAGTTCCTGCCGTATCGATAATATCGTCAAACATAATACAAGTTTTATCTTTAATATCACCTATTACATTAACTGCAATAGCTTCATTGTGACGATTTCTTCTTTTATCGATAATTGCAAGCGGACAATTCATGTGTTTTGCAAAATATCTTGAACGTGTAACACCGCCCATATCAGGACTTACAACAACCAACTCATCTTTTGGAATATTTAATTTTTTCATGTAATCAACAACTACAGAAGTTGAATAAATATGGTCAACCAAGATATTAAAGAAACCTTGAATTTGACCTGTATGTAAATCCATAGCCAAAATTCTGTCAGCACCTGCAGTTGTTAATAAATCAGCTACCAATTTGGCTGTAATAGCCTCTCTGCCTGATGTTTTACGGTCTTGTCTTGCATATCCGTAATAAGGAATAACCGCTGTAATTGATTTTGCACTTGCACGTTTAAATGCATCAATTATAATTAACAACTCCATTAGGTTTTCGTTAACGGGATTGCAAACAGGTTGTACGATAAATACATCATCGCCTCTGATACTTTCTTGAACTTGAACGTAAATTTCACCGTCCGCAAAGTTTTTAACAATCATCGGACCAACCGTAGTTCCTAAATATTCAGCGATTTCTTCCGCTAATTTCATATTAGAACGACCTGCAAACAACTTAATGTCGTGTGTAGGATTAATCGTTTTAACGCCTTGCGGGAATGCCAATTCCAGTTCCATTATTTATTGCCTCCTAAAGCTCTTATTTTATTTTTTACCCAATCAGAGAGTACTCTCATCGGAGAACGTGTCAGAGCAAGTGAATATGCTTCAACATTTTTTGTAATAACGCTTCCGGCACCGATTGATGCCATTTCGTTAACCGTAACGGGAGCTACCAACACGGAGTTAGAACCCGTATTTGCCCCGTCTTTTATAATTGTTTTACTCTTAACCTTTGAAATAGGGTTGTAATTTGCAGTAATTGTACCTGCACCGATATTTACATGCGAACCAAGTTCGCTATCACCTATATAGCTAAGATGAGAAACATTTGTATTACTTTTTATCGTTGATTTTTTAATTTCGACAAAGTTTCCTATTCTTACATTATCACCAATTGCGGCACCGTCACGAATATGTGCAAAAGGTCCTATTTTACAATGTTTTCCGATTACATTTTTACCTGATATATACACATTCGGAAGAACTAAAGTGTCAGCTCCGATTGTTGTTTCGGGAGAAATAAATGTACTTTCGGGGTCAACAATCTGAACACCTGAGTCCATTAATTTTGCAACCGTTCTGTTATTCATAAGTTTTGTTGCTTCCGCAAGTTGAATTTTTGAATTAATGCCGAAAATTTCATCTTTATTTTCCAATACGAAGGCTTCAACATTTAAGTTTTTATCAACCGCCCATTTGATAATATCCGTTAGATAGTATTCCCCTTGAGCGTTGTTATTTTTTAAGTTTGCAAAAGCAGCTGAAATTGTTTTCCAATTAAGACAATAAACTCCGGAATTAATCTCTTTAACCGCTTTTTGCTCGGGAGTTGTATCTTTTTCTTCCACAATTGCCATAAACTTATTATTTTTATCTCGGATAATTCGCCCTAATCCGAACGGATTGTCAAAAATAGCAGACATAACCGATAAGTCTGCTTTCTTCTCTTCATGATTTTCTATAAACTTTTTCAATGATTCTGTTGTAATTAAAGGTATATCACCGTTAAGAATTACAACTAATCCGTCAAAATCTTTTAAGAACGGTGTAGCTTTATTCACGGCATCACCTGTTCCGAGTTGAGGAGCTTGAAGTACACACTTTGCGTTATTATAATTATCGGCAACAAATTTTTCTACTTGTTCGGCTTCATGCCCGACAATAACAAAATTTTCATCAACATATCCTGTATTGTTCACTGCATCTATAATATAACCCAATAATGGCTTATTAAATATAGAATGGAGAACCTTTGGCATGTCCGACTTCATTCTTGTTCCTTTACCTGCCGCAAGAATAACTGATTTAACTTTTTTATTTAACATAACTTCCATTCCTCAACTCTATAATACTATTTTTACAAAAAAAATAAAACATGTATTTAAAAATATATGATAAAAATTAATATTTTAATATATGGTATAATTTTTTTGAAGAAAATCAGAAAATATGTTCAAAATAATGCTTATATATCCTGCAGGGGAATCATACCAAAGAGGAGAGGACAGATGCCAAGTTTCAATTGAAACATCTGTTGTAAATTCAAACCGTGCTTGTAACGATTTAGGTTACATTTCAGCAATTTTAAAAAATAAGTATGATATCTTTCTTAAAGATTATCAGGGAGAAAATCTTTCTATAGAAGTTTTGCTTGAGGATGTAAAAAATGAAAGTCCGGATGTAATCTTTATAAGCACTACAAACGGAAGTATTTTTAGTGATTTAGAAACAATTTCAAAAATAAAAAAAATAAAACCTGATATAGTCTTTATATTAAAGGGTGCATTATTCTTTAATCCGAATAAAAAATTATTTGAAGAAGCTGATTTCTCAAATGTTGACTATCTAATTGGCGGAGAAGTTGAATTTATTATTGAAAAACTTCTAACTGCTCATTTCGGTAATAAATCACAACTTAAAAATATTGATGGTATTTCATATAAAGAAAACGGTGATTGGCAAATTAACTTTGTAAAAGAATTTTGTGATGATTTAGATTCTCTGCCGTTCCCCGACCGATACAAAATGAAAAACGAATTATATATTAACCCTGAAACAAATAAACCGATGGCACTTATTACAACATCAAAGGGTTGCTGCTTTTCTTGCAAGTATTGTTTATCACCTGTTATTTCGGGGAAAAAAGTTCGATACAGAAGTGCCGAGAGTATTTTTGAAGAAATAAAAGACTGTATTGTAAATCATAATATTACGGATTTTTTCTTTAAAGCAGACACGTTTACCGTAAATAAGCAAAATGTATTGGAATTATGCAGGCTTATTAAACAAGCAAACATGCAAACAAAAATAAATTGGGTGGCAAATTCAAGAGTTGATACTCTTGATGAAGAAATGGTAAAAGAGATGAAAAGTGCAGGCTGCTCTCTAATTGCACTCGGGTTTGAATCGGGCAGTGATAAAACACTATCCGAAACAAGTAAAAGTACAACAGTAAAACAAAATTTAATAACCGCTAAATTATGTAAAAAATACGGCATTAGAATATTCGGATATTTTCTAATCGGTTTTCCTTGGGAAGATGAGAAAATATTGGAAGAAACAAAACGTCATATATTTGATATTGATGCCGATTACATTGAAATTTCAATTGTAGTTCCGTTTGAGGGAACCCCTATTTATGAAGAATTTACAAAAGGCAATAGTGTAGATATTAAAGTTTTGGGAAGTGATTCATACAATCATATTTATAAAAATTACTCTAAAATTTCAAGCGAACAACTTCAAAAATTCAGAAAACAAACACTTCTTAAATACTACACAAGACCAAAGTATATTATTAAAAAACTGGCAAAGGTAAAATCGTTTGGAGTTTTACTAAATTACTTTAAATACGGACTAAGAATGATTAAAAATACTCTTTTCAGATAATTTAAGAGAAGAAATGTCCTCTTTTTGAGTTAAGAGTAATCTTATCAAATGAATACAACTTTGCAGGACGTTTTGAACCGACTTTTGTATATTCGTTTAGTTCTTTCAACACATTCCCTGTAAGTGCTTTTTTTCTAAAGTTACGTTTATCTAATTTCATTCCGAGAATTAATTCATAAGACTTTTGGAGTTCTGTCAACGTAAATTTTTCAGGTAACAACTGGAATGCAATAGGACAAAATTCCAAACGTTCTCTCATTCTTTTCAAAGAATACTCAATAATTTCTTTGTGGTCGAATGCTAAAGTCGGTAAATTATAAACTTCATGCCACTCAACTTGAGTAATACTTTGAGTTGTATCAAAAGATAACTTAATATCATCACTTCTGATTAAAGCAAAATAAGCACAGGTTATAACCCTTGAGCTCGGGTAGCGAAGCGGGTCGCCGAATGTATATAACTGTTCAAGATAAATGTTATCAACGTTAGTTTTTTCTTTCAATATTCTAAGAGCAGCATTATCGAGGTTTTCAGATAATCGAATAAATCCGCCGGGGATAGCCCATCTGCCTTTAAACGGTTCATTAGCACGCTTAACCAACAAAACTTGCAATTTGTTATTCTTAATTGTAAATATGACAACGTCGGTTGTAATTTCGTGTGTTTTTACCTCTTGGAACTGCATCTTTTTCCTTTTCTATACGCCTTGATGTTTCAAATATGCTTTTAAAACAGCCTCATGCTCATATCTGAAATCAAAATCGTCCTGTTCAAAATCCAACTCTTTTATATCGGGTGTTTCATAATTTATATTTTTCAACGGGCTATCCTGTTTTGTAGTAACCATTGAATTTGGGTTAGCTTTCAATGAGTTGTAATTAGTCATAATTGAAGCTACAAATTTTTTGGTTTCTTTAAAAGGAGGAATACCGTTGTATTTTTTTACATTCCCCGGACCTGCATTATATGCTGCTATAGCCAAATCCATTTTCCCGAACATTTTGTACATCATCTTATAATAAGTGATACCGCCTCTGATGTTATCATTTACGGAATAAGGATTATATCCCAGTCTTTTAGCAGTTGAAGGCATAAGCTGAAAAACCCCTATTGCACCGTGTTTGCTTCTTTTGTCATGACAATAACCCGATTCGGCTTTTGCAATACTTAAAGCTATGGCAGGGTCAACACCTAAGTCATTTGAATGCTTAACAATAAGCTCTTTTATAGTTGCGGTTGCAACTGCTTCGGCCTTTACGTCCGAGGGAACAACTAACATAGCCAGTGAAATAATTATAAAACTTATTAAAACTCTTGCCGTCATGAAAATCCTCTATGTTTATTTATCATTATCGGTTAAAGATATTTAATAAAATTTTATTACAAAAATATAAAATTTCAAGTCGACCGATTTTCTATATAAAATCAGTCAAGAAGTTTTTCCAAAATTTCAGCTTGAGCATTGGATTTTTTAATATCAAATGCAATATTTCTTTTCATATAAGTTCTAAGAGCTTCACGGATGAGTTCACTTCTTGTTCTTTGTTCATTTTCAGCAATTTCATCTATTTGACTTAAAAATTTGTCCGGAATTGATAATAAAACTTTTGCCATGATTTTTTCCTACCCTTATTACATATCTATATTATATACTAATTAATAAATATAGTCTATAATTATTACAAAAGGAGAAGAATATGGACAAATTAAGAAAAAATAACAAATTAATTGATTTATTTTGTACATTGGTACAAATTCCCTCACCGTCCTTAAAAGAAGAAAAAGTTTCGGCAAAAATTTTAGAAATTTTTAAAGAGAACGGAATTGAAGCAAGATTAGATGAATACGGAAATGTTCGTGCAAAAGTTGCGGCAACAAATCCTGATAAAAAGCCGTTGTTGTTAAGTTCACACATGGATGTTGTAGGGGATGATTCTCCAATAAATTTAAAACTAAACGGAAATATTATAGAAACAGATAAAACACGAACTCTCGGAGCTGATGATAAGGTAGGAGTAGCTGCTGCAATAATGCTGGCAACAGAGCTTGTTAAAAATAAAGACCTTGACCATGGCGGATTGGAAATAGTTTTTACTCGTGATGAAGAACAAAATATGACAGGTATTCACAATATAAAAATGAATGAAATTGACTCCGAATACGTTTTGGTTATGGACGCCGATAAATTAGGGCAAGTTCAAATTGCAGGTGCCGATTATATGAAGCTGATTGTAAATGTTACGGGATTAAAAGGCGGGCATTCCGGCATTGATATTAATGATAAAACAAGATTAAATGCAGCAAAGCTAATAGCTGAACTGGCAAATGAAATTCCTCAAGGAGTTTATAAAAAAGACAAATATGGAGTTATAACATCTATAAATTTGGGTGTTATAGTCGGCGGAGGTATCGATACCGCTTTAAATGACATCAAAACAAAAGATGTAAAAACTTCTCAATATATTGATTACATGACAGAAAAAGCAGTTACAAACGTAATTAATACAAAAGCGGCTGCCATATATTCAATAAGAAGTTCAAGCAAAATGTTTGAAAAAAATCTTATTGATGAAATTGAAGTTATAATTAATAACTTTAATAAAAAATATGCCGGATTGGCTCTTGCTGAAATGAAAGTAGAAGAGCATCTTCCGCCATTTGAAAAAAGCGAGGATGAAACCTTGATTAAAGTAGCAAAAGAAGCCGGTAAAAATTTGAATTTAGATTTGGATATTTCTTCATTCCACGCCGGAGCCGAAACACATATTTATGCAAATAATAAAAATAAACACGGCAAACAATTAAAACCAACGCTTGTCGGGCTGGCAGATGTTTATAATATGCACTCCGCCAATGAGCAAATGGACTACAAAACATACCTGAAAGGCTACGAATTTTTGAAAGAATTTTTCAAAATCTTTAATAAATAAGTTAATTTGAACAAAAAAGAACGAACTTTATAAATCAAAGCTCGTTCTTTTTTTGTATTAGTTCAGATGTTAGTCTTTAACACCGGTACTTGCTTTCCATTTATCAATATAGTCCATAATCTCATCATGAAAATCAAATGCTTCAACTTCCATAAGATTGTTTCTATATGACTCTTGTTCATCATTTTCTATTTCATAAGGATAGTTTTTACGAGCTTCAAACAATGCCATAGCATGTCTTCCCTCTGCTGAATCTGCCTTAATTTTAGGCATTTTACCGGATTGCCCCGTAAAATAATCAGCCAGCATATTAACTTGTGATTCTAATTCTTTTTTGTTTGTGTACTGACCTGACCCCATAAGATAATCAACGCACATCTTTTTATAATTGTCAGGTCCGATGTCCTCGTGTCTTATCATATCTCTGCATTGTTGAACGTGTTTAAGTTCATGTGCGATATCGGCAAATCCTTCCCACTTTGAACCTTGTAAATCAATATTACCAAATAAGATTACACGTCCGCTTACCGCATCATAGCAAGCTGTTGACGTTCCTGTCTTTCCGCCTAAGCTGAATGAAAATTCAGGTGTTGTAGCATTCGGAACATTTAATATTTTACGTAATCCCTTATAGGATTCTTTGTAAAACTTGTTTCCTTTTAAGTCTTTTACCCTCTCAAAAAGTTCAACGTATTCTTTGGGTACCCCGATATCGGATTTTTCAAAAGTGTCAGGAACACCGTTTGCTAACGGGGAAGTTACCGGGTTTTGTTTTGATGTCGGTTGAACTTTCGGTAAATTGAATAAATTGAAAATACTTTTAATCATTGTTGTAACCCCTCTCACTTTTAGAAAACACGTAAAAAACAATTTTGTCATCTTTGTAACGTTTTATTTACAAAATTTACATTGTAAATAATTAGACAACATTTTTAGCTTTTGAAAAAAATTTGTGATAAATTTGTATTTGAAAAAGAGATAAAACAAGTATGCTTATGGGGTTATAATTTTTTTTAATCAAGGTACATTGTTTGTTTCAAACAGTTTAAGTCAGAGTCAAGGAGATGGATTGGTATGCCTGAATATTTGAGCAAAGAAGAAATTCGTAAATGGAGAAGCTCTTTAGAACGCATTACATTAGAAGAATATGCTGCAAGATTAGGGAAAGTTATTCAGTCGGAAAAACACGATGACAGTTTGGTTGATAGCGTTATGTTACGTTCACTAAATTCAATGTCAGTTGATAAATATACGCCTAAAACAGAAAAAATTCAGTCATTGGCTATAAAATCTTTTAGCAAAGAAAAAGAAATCACTGAGAAAAAAGAAGTAAAACCTGCCGTAAAAAAGGAAACTACAAAAAAAGTTACAGAATCTGCGGCAAAAAAAGCTCAACCAAAAGTAAACAAAACAACTGAAGAAGAAAATATTAATTTTTCTTTTAAAAAAGCATTAACACAAAGAGAACAACTTGTTTTTAATCACTTTTTAGAAAATAAAAACACAATTGTTTATGCAAAAGACTTGGCAAAAATTCTTGATTTGCCTCGTGACTATGTATATAAGTATATTAAAAATTTAAGAAGCAAATTGAGTGAAGATGTTCTTCAAAATGCCGATAACGGCGGATATTTGCTAAAAGTATAGCAGGACTATGAAAGAAAAAAGAAAAATAAAAGTGGCATTTCCTCATATGGGAAATGTTTATATAGCGTGGTCGGCAGCACTGAAAAAACTTGGAGTAGAGCCTCTAATTCCGCCACATTCAAGCAAAAAGACATTGGAGCTTGCGGCAAAATACAGCCCTGAGTCAGTTTGTCTTCCGTATAAATTAATATTGGGAAACTTTTTACAAGCACTTGAAAAAGATGTTGATTATGTTGCAATGATATCTTCTCCCGGAATTTGCAGACTGGGCGAATACGGTCAAAGTATAAAAAGCATTCTTAAAGATTTAGGCTATGAACAAAAATACATAGAGCTTCAATTGTATGACGGATTTAAAGGAATGTACCGTTTTTTAAAACAATTGACAGATGTAAAAAATCCGATTGTACTTGTAAAAGCTATAAATATGGCAATCAGAAAAATTTTTGTAATGGATAGACTTGAAAACTTATTCTCATACTATAGAGCAAGAGAGTTAACAGTCGGAACAGCTGAAAAGTTCTATCATCACGCTTTATCTTTTATTATTGATGCAGAAAATACAAGGCAATTAAAAAAAGCTGAAAAAGATGCCATTGCGGAAATAAAGAAAACTCCGACAGACCCGAACAGAGATGTTATATATGTAGATATCACAGGTGAAATTTTCTTGGTTCAAGATCCTTTCTCAAACCAAAATATCGAAAAAGAACTTGGAAGAATGGGGGTTCAAACAAGAAGAAGTTTAACTGTTTCAAGTTTCATAAAAGATGCTATTATTCCAAAATGGCTAAAAAAGGGAGAAACTCACTTAGAACGTGCTTTTAGACTTGCAAAACCTTATCTTATGAGAGATATCGGCGGAGATGCATTAGAGTCCGTAAGTGATGTAGCTTACGCTAATGAAAGAGGAACAGACGGTATTATTCACGTCAGCCCGTTTACTTGCATGCCCGAAATCATGTCGCAAAATATATTCCCGTCAATGAGAGAAAATTGTGAAATTCCTATTTTGACATTGATAATGGATGAACAAACGGGTAGAGCAGGGTATATAACAAGACTGGAAGCGTTTGTTGACTTAATGAGAAGAAGAAAACAGTATAAGAAAAAACAAACAACAAAAGTATAAAATAAAAAGTCAGCTTAATAGCTGACTTTTTAATATTTTAAATATTTTAAATATTTTTAATCATTTCAATATAATCAAGGTTTTTAAATCCGCACTTATTATAAACATGCACTGCGTGAGAGTTTGTATTTTCAACTTCAAGTTTTAATATTGAATTTTTAAAATTTTCTTCTATATATTCTATAAATTTAGGGATGATTCCATTTCCTCTATATTGCGGTTTTACATACAAATCTTCAAGCCAAACGCATTGTTTTCCGTATTCGGTAGAAAAACTTTTCGCTATCATTGAATAACCCAATATTTTATTATCAGTTTCAAAAATAAAACCTGATAAAATTTGATTTCCACTGATACAAATATCAAAATCTTTTTCAAATATTTCTTGGCTGCCGTTAGTTTGTACGGCATCTGATGAATAAAATATTTTCATCATAGAAATAATTTCATCTCTGTCACTATTTTTAAATTGTCTTATAATAAAATCCATAAAAAATCCTATTTATCCAAATTATAACATAAATATTATTTTAATTTTTATTACAAACTGTACTTATTTTATAGTATAAAATATAATGTTAAGTAATGTAAAATGAAATTTATGGTCTTTCTTCAAACGGTGTAAGGATTTCTGCTTTAAATTGTCTTACATACACTACAAAGATAGCAAATTTTAATATTTACAGTTTTAGTTTTAACAGAAGGTATATGTGTTTATTGTCAGGAGTTGTTATGAAGGTAAACAGAATTGAAGTTCCGAATTTACAAAATTTAAGAAGAGCGGAATTTGCCCCCGCAGTAAAAAATGCAGCTAAAGGTCAAAATATTAATGAAATATCAAAGTATGCGAGTAATGCAATTATGAATATGGGCAGAGCTCAAGTAATTGCACCTTATGCAAAAATCAGTTTTAGAGGTAAAAATACAACAAAGGATCAAGTAGCATTTATCGGAGCCGAATGTCCTCCATATTGTAAAGCAGGAGGTGTTGGTACCGTAATGAATGACTACAAAGCGTTTTCAGACAAAGGACATATCTTTATTCCTTATTATAACGGCTCTGTTAAATATGACCCGAATACAGGCGACCCAATAAGTAAACCGTTAGTTAATAAAGCAGAAATAAACGGAGTTGAAACTCCTGTTTATACAAGTGCCGACTTAGACAAAAAAACGGTCCAAGAAATTGTTGATAACGGAAAAGAAGGCAAAGATTATTTCGTACTCGAAGAAGTTAAAACAGGTAAAATGACATTTGGTACGGATGACAATGTAAGCATCGGATTATATAAAGTTAAAGGGCAAAACCATTACATGATTTACACTCCGCAAACTGCTTCAATGAAGAAACCATATGCAGGCGGAGTTGCTTATGCTACAGATGCTACTAACCCGACAAGAGGTTGGAACGGTGACGCTTACGCAGAATTTGACAAAGCATTTGTTGAACTTCTTCCAAGCCTTGAAGAGAAAGGATTTTCTCCTGAAACAGTAATTTGTTCCGACGCACAATGTGCCTATGTTCCTGAATATATGGCAAAGAAAACATTAGAAGGAAACGAATTTTATCAAGGAATGAAACCTTCATACGTTGGACATAACGTAGGGAAAGGTTATATCGGTTATGTTAACGGCAGACAAATGTTTGTAAATATGGGTGCAACACCTGAAGATATCCAAAAAGTTGAAGCAGACCCTGAATATTTCAAAGCTCTTCAAGAAGGAGAAGATAAACTTAATGATTACTTTAAAGAAAAAATGCCGTCTGTTTATGATAAATCATCAAAATGTTTCAGTCCTACATTAATTCCGCTTGAATATGCAAAAGACGGATATTTATCACACTATGATGTAGTAGCAGAAGATTATGCTAAAGCAATTGCTGAAAATCCAAAAGTTTCTCCGGCACTGAATGGTGCAGGGTGGGGCGAATTATTCCAAAAAGATAAAGTTGGAGGGATTTTAAACCCGTTAAATGATAAATCATTAAACCCTTATTCAACAGAAAACGGTGCATTACCGGAAGGCTATGCAAAACCTGTTGCACTTACAAAAGACGGTAAAGTTGCAGTCGGCGAAGTTCAAGATAACGGAGAAGTTGTTTACAAATTAAAAAACCAAATTGTTTCAGCCGACAACATCGAAAAAACTTTTGAACCTTTCATTGCATTCAAGAAAGGCGGTTCTTTAGAAGAAATGAAAGCGGTAAAAAGACATAATAAAGCAGTAATTTTTGAAAGATTATCGGGCAAATATGAAAATCCTGATTTAATTCACGGATTTATGAACGGCAGATTTGCAAAAGTAATCGGCGGAATTTCTCCTGAGTATGCCAAGAAAGTTAAAAACGGAGAAGATGTTAACTTATTCGTAGCTTGGGGACGTGCTGATTTTCAAAAAGGTTTTGATATTTCAATTGATGCTTTCAAAAAATTTGCAAAAACTCCTGAGGGTAAAAACTCTGTAATCGTTTTAGGTGCTTCAATGACAGGTGAAAGCAACGGTGAAATTGATGTTATTCAAAAGAGTATCAATTCTGCATTAAATGACCCTGAATTACAAGGAAGATTTGTTTTCATTGACGGATTTGCACCGGCAAAAGCACTTTCGAGTGCAGGCGACGCAGAAATGGTAATGAGCCGTTTTGAGCCTTGCGGTTTAACTGACTTAGAAGGTATGAAATATTTCTGCACGCCGATTGTAGCAAACACTCAAGGGTTAGCTCAAAAGAACTTTGACCCGAGAGTAAAAGGAGAAAAAGCAAAAGCCCTTGCATATAAAACAACACACGAATATTTACTTACAGATGAGGAAATAGGGAAAATCAGAAATGCATTTGCAACTGACAATACAAAAGCTCAAAAAGAAATATTAAAAGAATTCAAAGATGTTAATAAATCAGTATTTGAAGAATTCGGTAAATCTTACGAAAAACTTGTTAATGCAGAAGAAACAAAACTCGCAAGAAGAGGCGTTATTAAAGAAAAAATTGCAGAAATCGCAAACAGAAATGTTTTAGAATCAGGTGCATATCAAAAACTTGAACACAAGTTATGCAATGACATATTAAAAGATGAAGCGTTTGTCGCTATACAAGCATTTGCAACAAGAACACCTGAAGTCGCTGAAAAAATGTATAAAAACCAAGCAACTTTAGCAACTGACTGGGATGCAAAAACACTTCATCCGAGCGGACTCTCAACCAGAGAATTATACCAAAAAAGACACATTGACCCGAATGCTCAAGCACCTAAAAGCACGATTCTCGGGAAAGATAAATCAAAAGTGACAGTACAAATCAAAAAACAAGATGATAATGATGATGAAACAAAAAATCAACTTAAAAACTTAGATTTCAGTCTCAATTCATTCTCGATAAATGCTTAGGTAGAAAGGAGATAAAAAATGAATATCGGTTCTATAAATAATAATCAAAATATAACAAAGCCCTCTTTCAAAGGGGTGGCGTCAACTCCGATTCCGGATGGATTTAAAAAAGTACTTGATCTTAGTTTTGTAGCTGATCCTAAAAAAGTACAGGATACATTAAGAATAAGCAACAATGAATACACGGATAAACAACTGACAAATATTTTATTAACTTCACTCAGAAATATGGGACTTATAAAAGAAAATGTCGGTACCGCTGTTAGTCAACAAGTTCAAGCTACAACTTCACCTGCACTTGAGCAACATATTAAAAATACGGCAAATGCTATTGAACAGCAGATAAAGAATACAGCCAATACAGTTGAACAACAAATCAAAAATACAGCAAACATAGTTGAGCAAAATGTTAAAACAAGAAGTTCTTTCTTCAATAACCTCGGTAAAGGCGGTAAGGCAGGACTTATTGCAGCAGGAATAGCAGTTGCAGCAACCGGTGTGTACGGAATATATTCGATTGGTAAAAACATAAAAGCGAAAAAACAAAAAACGGTAACACAACAAGCTGATACACTTGCAAGAGCCGGAATAAAATCTTCAACAACTGCAATGACAGCACCTGCAACTTCTGCTAAAACAGCATTAGATCCGGCAATGGTTGCACCAAGAACCGGTGTATTCAACCAATTTGCATAAAAAAGTTATAAACTAAACCTAAAGAGGGGACTCAAAAGGCTTCCTCTTTTTGAATTATAAATATTTTAAGCACCTTATAAAGGTTCTTTTATATTCCCAATTTTTGTTTTAAATCTTTATTTAACTTGCAAGGGGTGGCAAATGAGGAGCCTTTAATTGTAAACGGAATAAAAGGTTTTATGCTTTGTGAAAAATCTTCCCGTAGAAAAGTTACTCCGTTTTGAGATTGTACCCCCACACATTTTAACCCGTCAAATTTCGGTTTGAATTTTAAAACTCCGACTTCTTTATCTGTAATAAAAGGAGATGAAGAGTTTTTAGGATAACATTTATTGCCGTTTAAATCGGTTCCTCCGACACAATGAGCATCGGATAAAGTTTATTAAAAGGCGGATTTACATGGTATTGGTCTGTAGATAGTTCCGATATTGATATGACGGGTGGCGTAATAGATGAAGAAACAATAAAAAAATCAAAAGAATGGCTAAATGTGTAAAATTTCTCCCCCACTATAAAAAAAACCGCTTTTGTTAAAGCGGTAAATAAGTGTTCTCTTTCCCTGTAAAAAAGTTTTTATGCTTCTGTTGTTGCAGCTGCCGCAGCTGCTTCTGCTGTAGCTTTTTGTTCAGCTTCCAACTTAGCTTGAGCTTTCTTTGATAACTTTTTAACTTCTGATTTTTTGTAGTTTAAAGTTCCGTCTTCATTGCAGTTATTAATTAAGTATTGAACTGTTTCTGACGGTTGAGCACCTTTTGAAACCCAATCCAAAGCAGCTTGTTTATCTAATTTCATTTCTTTAGTTTTAGGATTATAGAAACCTAATTGTTGAATAGGAGCACCTTCTCTTTTTGTTGTTGAATTTGTAACTACTACTCTGTAAATAGGGTTCTTTTTATAACCCAATCTTCTTAATCTGATTTTAACCATTTGGTTTATCTCCGTTTATTTTGTGCAAACTATTGCAGCCGTTGAACTTATTGCTAAAAAGAGGATTGCAAATCAGTTCCCTTTTATAAAAACATAAGCAAAATAAATAATCAAGTAATTTGTTTTGATTTTTGTAACTTTACTTAAAAATGTTTTATTTTCGCTAATTGTTCCTATATAATTGTTTTATGGACAATAAATTTAAAGATGTAAAAATTGTAATAAGTGATTTTGACGGAATTTTTACGGACGGGAAAATAGAAATTTTTTCAGACGGAAAAACCTCAAAAAGAGTTGACTACCGTGATTTAATGGGACTTGCCGTTATCTTAAAAAGGGGAATAAAGTTTGCAATTATTTCAGGGGATACATCTGTCGCCATAGATTTAATAAAACAAAAATTTCCTCAAGTAGAAACATTTCAAAATGAACATAAAAAAATAGATGTACTAAAAAACTTAATTGCGAAATACGGATTTTCAAGAGATAATGTTATTTATTTGGGTGATGATATAAATGACAAAGACTGTTTAAGCTATGTCAAGTATCCTGTAACCGTACAGAATGCCCATGAAAGAATAAAGAAAATTGACGGTATTTATATTACGGAAAATGTCGGTGGCAACGGAGCCTTTCGAGAGGTTACGGATTTAATCTTATGAAAAACTTCTTTAAAAAAATATTAAACAAGATAAACAAGTTTGATTCTTATACTTATCAGTATAAGAAATACACAAACAATATTGAATTGCCCTCACTTGCTTATACAAACTGGGGATTACATTTCGCACAAATAAAAGACTTCAAAACCGCAATAGAAAAACTTGAAGTCGCAATTGCAATGCCTAATAAAAGTCCAAAACCTTGCATAAGTTTAGGTATTATTTATGCAAAGCTAAAAGAATATGAAAAAGCGGAAATAACATTAAAAAAAGCATTGGAGAGGGATACTCAAAACGGTTATACTTATTCTGTTTTAAGCAGTGTTTTGGTTGCCGAAAATAAATTTGAAGAAGCAGAAGATATTATAAAAAAAGGGTTAAAGTTAAACCCGTCGAATTCTGAGCTGTATTTGAACTACGGAATTTTATACTCTAAACTAAAGAAAAGAACAAAAGCTGCAGAAATGTTTAAAAAAGCAAAATTTTTAGACCCGATGAATTTGCATACATATTTTCTTTTAGGAGTTATGCTTTTTGAAACCGATAAAACGGCAGAAGCATTTACGGAGTTTAAAGAACTTGAAAAGTTAAAACCGGACTACAAAAATCTTAATTATTATTTGGCTCTTTGCTATAAAAAAGAAAAGAACTATATGGCAGTCTTGGAATATGCACAAAGAGCATTGGAAGAAGATAACGAGAACCCCGCTATTTACATACTTTTTGCACAAAATTATCTGACATTAAACAAAAAAGAAGAAACACTTAAAGTATTTGAAATAGGAAAATCAAGAGGAATTGAAGACGTTGATTTTTCTGTTGCTTGGGGAATTGCTCTTATAAAATCCGGAAAACCGGAAGAAGCTAAAGAAAAATTAGAAGCAGTATTAAAATCAAACGAAAATAATTCAACTGCTATTTTTTATTTGGGATTATGTTATAAGAGAGAAAATAATTTCGAAAAAGCGGAAGAATTTTTCACTAAAGCAATAAGTATTAACCCCGAAAACTCTTCTGCAATATCGGAGTTAGGGCTTTTATATTATGATTTAAAAAAATATGATGATGCTATAAAAATGTTTTCAAAGGCAATAAACTTATCAGTAGAAAACACTTATTTATATTTTTATATAGCAAATTGTTGTTACAAAACAGGAAGATACAAAAAAAGTATAGAGTATTACGAAAAAACATTGGAATATCATCCGACTCATTTAGAAGCACTTATAAACTATTCAGTAAATCTGCTTGATATTGATAACCCGAAAGAAGCACTGCGAAAAATAAGAACTGCATATCAAATAAACAGAAAGTCAGAAAAGGTACTTCTTGTATATGCTCTTATAGGATTAAAAGCAGGGATATATTCTGATGCCATAGAAAAAGCAGATTTATTATTGGCTCAACTTCCCGAAAATATTGATGCAAAAATGATAAAAGCCCAAGCTCTCTTGAGTCAAGGCAAAGCTCAAGAAGCATTAAATGTACTGTATTCAATAAAAACGGAACAGCAAAATTTTGCATACTTTGCATATTTAGCATATTGTGCGTATAAAATACTTGCCGAAACCTCTCCGACTAACTATAATGAAACTATGCTTAACTTATACTTTAATAAATATAATGAACTTAAAGATGAACCCTTTGACAAAAGCGGTGTAAGCATGTATATTTATAATGCACTAAACAGTAACATTAATAAGGGATAAAAAAGTGGGAATAATTGTCCAAAAGTTTGGCGGAACATCTGTAGCCGACCCTGAAAAAATTCATAATGTAGCAAATGCCGTAATAAAAGAAAAACAAAACGGCAATGATGTCGTTGTTGTTGTTTCTGCAATGGGACATACAACCGACTGTTTAATAAAACTGGCAAAAGAAGTAACAAAAAATCCTGATTCAAGAGAAATGGATATGTTGCTATCTACAGGTGAACAAGTTTCAATTGCTTTATTATCAATGGCTATTCAGGCTCACGGCTGTAAAGCAATAAGTATGAACGGTCAACAAGTCGGAATTATTACGGAAAATATCCACTCAAAAGCAAGAATTGTTGATATTAAAACTGACAAATTACATAAGTACTTAAATGAAGGTAATATTATTGTTGTTGCAGGTTTTCAAGGGGTTACTCCTGATGGTGAAATCACAACATTAGGTCGTGGCGGAAGTGATACTTCTGCTGTTGCAATTGCAGCTGCTCTAAAAGCAGACAGATGTGATATTTATACAGATGTTGAAGGAGTTTATGCAACAGACCCCAGAATTGTTCCGAATGTTCAAAAGGCAGGTGTCATTTCTTATGAAGAAATGCTGGAGCTTGCAAGGGTCGGGGCAAATGTTCTTCACCCTCGTTCTGTTGAAACGGCAAAACAATTTAATGTTCCAATGAGAGTTCGCAGCTCTTTTAAATTGGACAACCTTGGTACTTTAATTATAGGAGTCGATAACATGGAAATATATAAACCGGTCGCAGGTGTTGCAGCGGATACATCGCAGTCAAGAATATTAATTTCTAACTTGCCTGATATTCCCGGAACTGCAGCAAATCTTTTCGGAGCATTAGCAAAACATGAGATAAGCGTTGATATGATTATTCAATCTCTTGCAAGCAACGGTACTAACTCTATTGCTTTCACCATAGATTCAGGCGATATTGATGAATCATTAGAAATTCTTAAAGATTACACAAAAGATTTTGAAAATTGTGAAATCTTAGTTGATAATGACATAGCAAAAGTTTCTATCGTAGGAGCAGGCATGGTTGACCGCCCCGGTATTGCGGCAGATATGTTTCGTTCATTAGCCGAAAACGGTATAAACATAAAAATGATATCAACAAGTGAAATAAAAATCAGTTGCCTTGTTGAAAAAGCAAATGCAAACAAAGCAATCAAATCATTATGTAAAGAATTTGGATTGGAATCAAAAGAATTTGCAGAAGTAAAAGGCGATTTACCAAACGTATAAATTATATAAAAATAAAAGTAAACACCTCTAATAGAATGGGGGTGTTTATTTTTTACAAAATTAAATAAATTGGCAAAAAATTTTTTGTTCGGTTGATAATATAATTGAAATATTATTATTTAGGGAGAGGGTATAAAGTGAGTATTAATCCGATATCATTTGGAAAAGTAACTGCCGTTTCAGGTAAACCGAGAAAAATGGACAGATTAAATGAATTTTTATCAAAAGAGGCAAAAAACGGAAAAGTCATGATAAAAGATGTTACCGGTTTATATAAAACATCATTTATTGACGGACTAATGGGACAAGCCGCAAAAAAAGGTGACAAAGTTTCCGTATATATTACGGGCAATGACATAAACAAAATCAAAAAACGTGAACCGGATTGGGATTCTATTAACGGGATTGTTTCAAACTTGCAAGCTTACTATAATCTTGAGACAATATCAATAAGTGATACTATAAAAAGAATATTAAGCAAATAGAAATTTGAGGTTATATGATTAAACAAATTTTAAAAGAATTTAAAGAATTCGCAGTTAAAGGTAACGCAATTGATATGGCTGTCGGTATAATTATCGGCGGAGCATTTTCTCCGATTGTTAACTCTTTGGTTAAAGATATTATTATGCCGCCAATCGGGTTTGTACTCGGGAATGTAGATTTTTCTAATCTTTACTTACCGATTACTCGTACGAATGTACATTATGCAACACTAAAGGAAGCTGAAACAGCAGGCGTTGTTTCTATCAACTACGGGTTATTTATTAATACTTTAATATCTTTCTTAATTATTTCTTTTTCTGTGTTTATTCTTGTTAAAGCAATAAATAAACTCAAAATAGAA
>CAYYPD010000019.1:0-32811 GCA_964473445.1 uncultured Muribaculaceae bacterium | reverse complement strand
TTAATAAAGTGTTAAGAGATAAAAATATTATATTTTTATTGTTAACAAAGGGTTACGGACTATAAAATGAAGTTGTTATAACTATCATCAATTTGGTCTTGTTCAATTCCAATGTATCTTAAAGTTATTTGTGGAGTTGAATGATTAAAAATCTTTTGCAACATCGCTATGTCTTTGAATTTTTTGTAATGATGATAACCAAAAGTTTTTCGCATTGTGTGAGTTCCGATTTTTTCTTGTAGATGTAGCGACTTGGCGGCTTCTTTTAAAATATAATAGGCACCAAATCTATTTATACGATTATTAAAAATAGTTGTAAATAAAGGCTCTTTGGTGCGTTTTCCTTTGGTAAATTCTTTAATCATAGGTTTTAACTTTGCATTAATCGGAAACCTTTTAAATTTTCTTGTTTTCTTTTCAATTATTTGAATATGAGTTTTATTTCTAACATCACCAACATTAAGGGTAACAATATCTGAAATCCTTAATCCACAATTAGTTCCAATGGTAAAAAGTAATAAATCACGTTTACTTTTTTGAGCAAAATAATTTTCTAATTTCCTCAAATGTTTTAAATCTCTAATAGGTTCAACTGTTGCCATAACTTCTCCTTTCGTCGTTTTTAGTGCATATACTAAAAAATACACAACAAAAGAAAAGTCATAAAACCATATAAAAATAGTTTCTTATGTATTTGCGAAATCAATTATGCTATCAAATACAAGCAGGATTTCATTTATCTAAGGAGACCTTTTTTTATCTATAAAAAAAAGACCCTTAATGATGAACTGAAACCCTAAAACCTGACAAAGTAAAAAAGGTAGTTCAAGAAACAAATAATAAATGACTTCTGTATGTACAGGAGTCATTTTATTTCCGGTCAATTGATACCTTTTATCATTGTAATAATACATATATTCTTCATATTCCTCTTCGTACACTTTCATACCCCTTTTTACATATAATAATTTATGATGCTATTTCTTCTTATTCTTGCATATTGCCCTCATATTTAATAAAAATTTTTAACATCTGTGCTTCAAATTCTAATTATAATCCCGATTAACCCTAAAATTTTATTTCTTTTTTATTATATCTTACGCAACATTCTTCATCTCTCGTATTATTTTTGTTGGGTTAAAACCCAACCTGCAAACTCCTTACAAATTTAAAAATTAACTAACTGTTTTTTCTCTAAACCTGTTTCAGTTAATAATAATGTTAAATCTTGCATAATTTTATTTGCAAGTGCATAAGCCATATTAACAGGCACTGCATTTCCAACCATTTTGTAACCGTCTGCGACTTTTGAATATTTAAAAATAAAATTATCAGGAAAAGTTTGTATTCTGGCACATTCTCTAAGTGATAGTCTTCTATATAAATGCTCTTGACCTTTGACAAATTCACGTTTGTTTTGTTCAATAAAAGTCATTTTAGGTGCTTGAGGATGAATTGGGGCATGTCTGCCTCCGGCTTGAATTGTAAATGAAGCTTCATTCCAAGCTCGAACTCTATTTCTTGACATAAATATTGTTGAGAAACCACCAATCATATATTCATGATTTGGAACTTTACAATTATTCCCATTTGAGTAATTTTTTTCTTTTGCAGGAATTGCCGAATCTCTCAAATCCCATATAGCATCTTTTAATACAGGTTTATATTCTTGAATTTCAGGGAATTCAAAAGTTATTCCTAAATCATTTCTATATCCTACAAAAATAACTCTTTTTCTATCCTGTGGAACATTGTAATTATTTGCATTTATTAATCTAAAACTTAAATTGTAACCGGATTCTCTAAATAATTTTTTTATGTTTGCAAGTGCTTCAGAATGTCTTTGAGCAAGCATACCTTCAACATTTTCAGCCAAAAAGAATAAAGGTTTCTTATCTCTTAAAATTCTGATAAATTCATAAAATAGTTGTCCTCTTTCATCTTCAATCCCTCTTAAAGCACCTGCCTCACTCCAACTTTGACATGGTGGACCACCTATTATTCCGATACATTCAGGAATATCAATAGAAGGTACATTTCTTATGTTTCTTTTATCTAAATAAGTATTTAGGAAATTATATTCAAAGGTTTCCCAAATGGAAGAATCATATTCATTTGCCCAAATTATATCAAATCCGGCTTTTTCAAATCCTTTGTCTAATCCACCGGCCCCTGAAAATAAGCTTACTACTCTTTTATCCATAATAAAACTCCATAAATTTAACATGTATAAGTTGTGCCGGATTATTCGGATTTTTTATTTGAATATCATGAATAAAAAAATTCTTGTTATCTTTTAATGCAAGCAGATTCTTTTTATCTTCTGCTGAAAATTGTTCAAATTTTTCTGTTTTCATTACACAATAAAATTTAAAATCAGAAGATTTATTTTGTTTAGGCAAATAGTCAAAAACTTTTTTGGGGTTGAATATAGACCACATGCCTCTAACTCTTAAATCAGTTATCCCCAAAGGGTCAACCTTTTTAATTTTTCCAAGTTCGTTTGTTTCTGCTAATTCAATACAAGGAATAGAATGCAAGCCGTCAACAATCGTGTTTTTAATTCTTTCATATATACTTTTATCAGCAGCATAACAATCTCCATATACAAACCAAAGTTCTTTTAAATGTGTATCACTTGTATTACCAACTATATAAATAATGTCTTTTACATCCCATTTCTCACAAGTCCTGCAATCATTCGTAATCATTGTGCTATCAGAATATAACTTGTCTTTTGGATATGAACTATTCAAAGCCAATGCACTTGCATTACCTTGTACTTTTTTGACTTCAATTGCATCACCATTTTTCAAAATAATATCCAGTGGATTATTTTGATTACCAGTATATGAAAATACCTCATTATAAATATTAAGTCTTGAATATTCATCTTCAGACGAAAGAGTATTTGCAAATAAATCCTTTATATAAACTTCTAACGCATTACCAACTCCATTAACACGATTTCTGCCGGAATAATGTGCTGTCAATGCCATTATAGGATTCTCAACTAAATTTTTAATTGCAATTAGAATATTTGATGCCATTACATACCTGCCAGGTTTAAGTATATAATAAAAAATAAATATTTTTGGTAATTATTAAGATAAGTTACCACCAATGATTCTTTTATAAAAGCAAATAATATTTTTTTTGAAACTTTTTCCAACAAAGATTTTAAAACGGACTTTTTGTATTTACATGAATACATCGCTAGAATTTAGTGTTTATAGGAAGATGTTACAAATTTTGTTAAAATAATAGAAAAATTTTTCATTTTCAAAGTCTGGGAAAAGCCCCAATTTCGTCCGGTTTGAAATTTGATAATCAATTTCTTCCGACCGATGAAACTGTAAATTACAATTATACAACAACACTCATTGATTAAAAAAGACCCTTAACGGGTCTTTCTATTAAACTGCCGATGGCCGGACTCGAACCGGCACGCAGGGTGAGCTGCGTCAGATTTTGAGTCTGATGCGTCTACCAATTTCGCCACATCGGCTCATTGTGTCGCCTTGCGTTAATCTTATATTAAAAATGAAAAATTTTCAATATTTATTTTTCTATCTTTTCTTAATTAAAATTTGTTGTAAAATAATTGTATGGAAAAAGTATATATAATTATTCCCGATAATAACAAAGGAAAATATATTACTAACGGGTATGCTTCTGCATTTAAAGATTTATCTTATTTCTTGTATCAAAGAAAAATCTTTGACCTTAATATTGAGGAGTTCAACAAACTTTCACCTCATATAGTATTTTGTTTTTGGTCTGATGTTCAACAAAATGATACCATTATTGATTTTTATAACGGTATTGATGTTTCCAATAAAGTTTGTTTACATTTTGCGGAAAAACTTTCTGATATTCCTGCTGAATTTATTGATAAATCAGGTCATTTTTGTTTTTCTGCCGACAGTAAAGTAAAAAAATTCTCACTGACTCCTTGCATTGAAGCAAAAGAATACAAGTCTAAATTTCAAGGTTACAAATATTCAATTACATTTGCAGGCAATCCTGCCTATAAAAACAGAGAAGAAATTATTGCCCGCTTAATATACAACTTCGGTCCGATAAACATTTTCTGCCGTTCTTACGATTTTTATAAAAGTTTTGAAGATATAGAAAAAGCAAAACTCCTTAGTAAAGAATTTTTGGAGCTTTACAAAGTTTCTTATATGGGATATGTAGAAAATCAAAGAGAATTAGCAGAAATTTATTCATCTTCAAAAATTAATTTAGATTTGGAAAACCCGAAAAAGAAACAAATTAATTATCGGTCTTTAGAAATTCTTGCTGCAGGCGGTTTTTTGATTGCACAATATTCAAAGCCTTTAGTAAAACAATTTGATGACGGAAAAGAAATCGAAACATTTACAAATGCTGACGATTTAACCGATAAAATCAATTTTTACAAGAAAAATCTTAATATAGCTCAAATGATAGCCTTAAAAGGCAAACGTAATGCAATTACAAATCATTCTTATAAAGACGGATTGAAGAAAGTATTAAAGGTGGTTTATGGCAAAGATATTAGTAGTCGATGATGATAATGCAATAAATGAATTAATTAAGGTAAATTTAGAACTTGCAGGATACAAAGTTATTTCTGCTTTTGACGGAAATAAGGGTTATGCTTTGGCTAAACAGGAGTTACCTGATTTAATAGTTCTTGATGTTATGATGCCTGAGGTTGACGGCTATACGGTTGCAAAAAGAATAAGAGAAAATGAAGATACAAAAGACATTCCGATAATAATGCTGACAGCTTTAAATATGCTCCAGAATAAAGCACAAGGGTTCAACATCGGAGTTGATGACTATTTAGTAAAACCATTTGAAATGGAAGAACTGTTGATGAGGGTTAAGGCTCTTTTGAAAAGGACAAATCATATTCCAAAATCGGTTGCCGTAAAAGAAGTTTTAACTCAAGGTGATATAACTTTAATACCCGAAACTTATTCCGTTGAAATAAAAGGTAAGAGTGCAAAAGTTACACCTATAGAGTTTGATATTATAAATCTTTTAATGCAAAACTACGGAAATATGGTTTCAAGCGGGAAAATATTAAATGATGTTTGGGGATATTCCTCTGATGATGCGGTAGAAACAATCAGAGTACACATGCGTCATATCAGAGCAAAACTTGATAAAATCTCCGACGGAAAAAAATATATTGAAACAATATACGGGGGCGGCTACAGGTTAATTCCCGAGGGTAAAAGCAAATAAATTATACTCTTAGTGTATAGTTAAAATTCAAATAATAATATATAATTAAACTTATTTGGCAGATAGAAAAAGGAGAGAAAAATGTCATTTTTACAAAGATGTCAAAGCTCTTTCAATAAAATAATTGCAGTTGCAATGATTTTATTTATGGGCGTACCTGCATTTGCAGGTGAAGCAAATCTCGTCGTGCCTAAAATAGAGGGAGATAATTTCAACTACCTTATTATCGGGATAGTTGTTTCCGTTTTAGGTCTGATTTGGGGCTTGATTGCTTATAATCAGGTTAAAAAAGTCAAAGCTCATAAGGCTATGACTGATATCGGCAATACAATCTTTGAAACCTGTAAAACTTATTTGGTACAACAAGGTAAGTTCCTTATTGTATTGGAAGTTTTAATTGCAATTTGTATTGCGTTTTATTTTGGTTGCTTACAAGAAATGTCGGTTAACAAAGTTCTGATTATTCTTGCAGCTTCCGTTGTCGGTATTTTAGGCTCTTACGGTGTTGCTTGGTTCGGTATCAGAATGAACACACTGGCTAACGCAAGAACATCTTTTGTAGCACTAAAAGGAAAACCTCTTGATATCCTTAATATACCGCTAAAAGCAGGTATGAGTATCGGGGTTCTTTTAGTAAGCGTTGAGTTAATTGTAATGCTTACAATTTTATTATTTATTCCCGGGGAACTTGCAGGAAACTGCTTTATCGGTTTTGCTATCGGTGAATCATTAGGTGCAGCTGCACTTCGTGTTGCAGGCGGTATCTTTACAAAAATTGCCGATATCGGTTCTGATTTAATGAAAATTCAGTTCGGTATTAAAGAAGATGACCCGAGAAACCCGGGTGTTATTGCTGACTGTACAGGAGATAATGCAGGCGACTCAATCGGTCCTACTGCAGACGGATTTGAAACATACGGCGTAACCGGTGTTGCATTAGTAAGTTTCATTTTATTAGGAGTATTCCCTGAATATCAAATCCAATTACTTACTTGGATTTTCGTTATGAGATTTTTAATGATTGTTACATCAGTTGTAGCATACTGGTTAAACGGAATTGCAAACCACGTATTCTTTTCAAGAAAAAAAGAAATGGATTTCGAAGTTCCTTTAACAAACTTGGTATGGTTAACTTCCGTACTTTCAATTTGTATGACTTTCAGCGTAAGCCAACATTTACTTGGTGCATTACCTAATAATTTATGGCTTACATTATCAATAATTATCAGCTGCGGCACATTAGGTGCAGCATTAATTCCGGAATTTACAAAAGTATTTACAAGCCCGAAAGCAAAACACACAATGGAAGTTGTTACTGCTTCAAAAGAAGGCGGTGCTTCATTAACAATTCTTTCAGGTATTGTATCAGGTAATTTCTCAGGATTTTGGATTGGTTCTGTTATTGTAGCTTTAATGGCAGCAGCTTATTTCCAAAGTTTAAATATTTCAGACGTAATGATTTATCCGTCAGTATTCGCATTCGGCTTGGTTGCATTTGGTTTCTTAGGTATGGGACCTGTTACTATTGCGGTTGACAGCTATGGACCTGTTACCGATAATGCTCAATCAGTATATGAATTATCTTTAATTGAAGAAATTCCGAATGTTTCAGATGAAATCAAAAACGAATTCGGATTTGAGCCTGATTTTGAAAATGCTAAGAAATTCTTAGAACAAAATGACGGTGCGGGAAATACATTCAAAGCAACTTCAAAACCTGTATTAATCGGTACAGCGGTTGTTGGGGCTACAACAATGATTTTCTCATTGATATTGGTAATCAAAGAAACATTGGGTATAGAACCTGAAGCTATTTTAAACTTGCTTAACCCATATACAATCTTAGGATTATTAATGGGCGGTGCGGTTATTTATTGGTTCTCGGGTGCATCTATGCAAGCCGTTACAACAGGAGCATACAGAGCTGTTAAGTATATTGCCGACCATATTAAACTGGGCGAAAGCGATGATAAAAAAGCTAATGTAGAAAACTCTAAAGAAGTTGTAAAAATATGTACGGAGTATGCACAAAAAGGCATGTTTAACATATTTATAGCTTTATTTGCATTTGCACTTGCACTTGCTTGTTTATCAGCACCAATAGAAGGAAACTTAAATCCTGTATCCTTCTTTGTAAGCTACCTAATCGGTATTGCGATATTCGGTTTATTTCAAGCCGTATTTATGGCAAATGCCGGCGGATGTTGGGATAACGCAAAGAAAATTGTTGAAGTTGATTTAAATGAGAAAGGAACACATCTTCACGACGCAACCGTAGTTGGTGATACCGTTGGGGATCCCTTTAAAGATACTTCATCGGTAGCAATGAACCCGATTATCAAGTTCACAACTTTATTTGGCTTGTTGGCTATGGAAATTGCAATCTCAGAAAACTTTAGAGAATTGGCACCGGCTGTCGGCGGAATTTTATTGGCAGTTGCAATTATCTTTGTAATTCGCTCATTCTATGCAATGAGAATCCCAACAGATAAATAAAACTATTTATTAAAAAATAATAAAGAAATGTAACAATTATTCTATAGTTGTTACATTTTTTTTAAGAAAATCTATAAAATTCCGATATAAATAATATAAATGGAGAATAGAAAATATGGGATCAACATTTTCAGTAATTCAAAATAATATATTTGAGTTTTTAGTAAAACAAAATAAGCTAAAAGTTCAAGAATCAAATGCTGAAAAGATTGATTTTTCTTCATTATATGACTTACTTAAAATTTCCGCCCCCGGTGACGGAATTGATTTGGAATCACCGGAAGGTATCGAATATCTAAAAGGTCTTGTTGATGAATTTATGAAGTTAGACTACATAAAAACAATGGCTGATGATAACAAAGACGGAACTTTGTCGGTCAAGGAAAAGGGCGACTTCATGAATGAAGAGCTTGAACTGGAGTTATCGACTGAACAACTTGAAAAACTGTTCGGTAAGGAAATAGAAGAAACAGAAGAAATTTCTGATGTCAGTGGTGGCGGAGGAGGGGATTCTTCTTCTTCTGATGCTACAAATAGTACCGGCAGTACGGATACCGGTGACAGTAGCACTGAAACTACTGAGATTTCAGATAATGCAAAAGTAGAAGCCGCTCGTCAAGATATGCTTTCCGCAGAAGAAGACTATAAAGAAGTATTACAAGAAAATTTCAAAGATAATCAGGAAGTTATAAATCTTGAACAAGATAGAACTGTTAAAAATCAAGATATTCAAGAAAAACAAGACGAAAAAAATACGTTAAGCGATGAATCTAACCAATTAACCGTAACCATTTCTGATTTAGAAACTCAAATCAGCGAAAAAGACAGTGCAATAAGCGACTTACAAGGTCAACTTGCCACATTAAGCAGTGCAGGTGATGATGAAGACGGTAATGATAATTCTGCCAAAATAGCTGCTATACAAGCTCAAATTGCACAATTGGAACAAGAAAAAGCAGATTTAGAATCTGAAAAGAAAGATGCAGAAGACAGAAAATCTGAAATTGATGATAAATTAATTCCTGATTTAGATTCTGCAATTGAAACTATTCAAGGTGAAGTTACAGAAATTGACAATAAAATTAAAGAAATAATCGCAGATTGCCAAGTTGTTAATGATGCCTTTAACACATACTTAGAAAAAAAGAACACCTATAACACATTAAATCAACAATATTTAGCAGAAGAAAAAGCTAATGCCGAAAATCAAGTCGCTGAGGAAAAAGCTCTAAGACAAGATCCTAAATTAGGCGTTGAAAACGACAAAGACTATGAAAATGTTGATGATGTCCTTTATGAAAGCAAAATTAAAGATAATATAAATGAATATACAAAAAACTTTGCAGATGATTCAAAAGTTTCTTATTCTCATACTTCATCAGGTAATTATGAAGTAAAAGAAGAAAAAGCAGACGGAACAGTAGTCGTTACAACTTTTGACAGAAACGGGGAAGTTGCTTCAACTCGATCTTCTTCATTATCTGCGTTAACAACAGAACAGGAATCAAAAGTCGTTGAAGCGGTTAACGCAAAAACAGACGGAAAAGCAGGAAATATTGAATATTCAAAAGCAAGCGACGGGACAATTACCGCTACCGTAAAAGGTGATGACGGCAAAATTGCGAGATATTCGTTTAATAAAGACGGCGAACTTACTTCTTCTGATGATATGGATGAAATTATAACAGATGATGCTGTAAAAGAAGCTGCCGCCGGTGTTCAAATACCTGTCGATGCAAGCACAAACTATAAAAAGGACGGCGATAATTATGTTGTTACCGTTACGGATAAAGACGGAGTTGAAACATCTTATAAGTATGATAAAGAGGGTAACCTTGTAAGTTCTACAAATGTTGAAAGCGTTGCCCGGGATAAAAAGGAAACCGTTCAAGCAGCACTTCAAGGTGTAGTTGAATCAGGTGAAGAACTTGAATATAAAGAAAACGAAGACGGGACATATACTGTAGTCGGAACTTATGGCGGCATTGAAACGACTTATAAATTTGATAAAGACGGAAACTATATCGGCTCATCAGATTATATGGATTCATCTAAAGACAGAAACACGGCACTCTATATTAAATATGTAGCAGAACAATTAGCCGGAACAGATAATTCTTTCTCATATAAGAAAGAATCTGACGGAAGTATAATTGTTACAACAAATAACAACGGCTCTATTAAGTTTGATGAGGACGGGAATGTACTTACTTATGAAAGTTCAAGTATCTCTGATTTTAAAACTTTGACTGACGAAGAACAAAAAACAGTTACAGATTTTATCTCATCAAAAAATATTGAAGGCAACATTACTTATAGATATGACAATACAAAGAATGAATACATAATAGAAACAGATAACGACGGTCAAAAAACAATATATTCTTTTGGAAAATATACCGGCGATACTGAATTTATGTTGGTTCGTTCTCAAGATATTGAAGATGTTGTTTCTGAAGAAGACTATAAAACTAAAATTAATGAATCATTGAAAGACCTTATTTCCGATGAAGATTCTGTTCAATATTTAAAAGATTTTTCTAATGGGGTAATTACGGCAGAAGTTACTGATAAAGACGGAAATATTTCAAAATATACAATAGGGACAGACGGCTCTATAATTAAATCAAGTGATATTACAAAAATAGGAATTACTGATGAATCTGTAATAAATAAGATATCAGAACAAATTTCTGATGAAAACAAAGATAACAGCGTTTTTGAAACCGATAACGACGGAAACATTATTGCGACTACATATTCGAAAAGTGGTGAATGGACCGAGTACATCTTTTCTGCAAGTGGTGAAATTAAACAAATTTATTCAATTGAACCGGATAAAGCAATTTTAGACGAGGATTTAGAACAAAATATTAATAACCAATTAAGAAAACTTGATATTGACAATTCCGTTCTTACGTATACAAAAAAAGAAGACGGGTCAATATCCGTAGGATGGATCAATAGTCAGGATGTTGAATGCGTAGTTGATTTTGATAAAGACGGCAATATGAAAAGAACAAATTCTCCGGATTTATTATTTGAAAATACTTCTAGTACAGATTATGCTTTAGCGGTATTAGAAAATATATTAGAGCTTGATATTTCTGCAGCTGAATATTCCTTAACACCTGAAGGGAATGTGAAAGTAGTTGCCCAAAAGGACGGGGAAGAATATACCGTTACTTTTGACCCTAAACATGGCGATTGCTTATTTATTAGCGATAAAGAGTTTGCTTGGGAAAAATTTAGCACAGAAGCTCAAAGTAACGCTGAAAAAATATTACAAGATATGGGTGTTGATACATCTTCAATCTTATATTCAGGTGATTCTGATACGAATTTTAGTGCAAGTGCAATTGTTGACGGATATGAAGTAAATTATCAATTTGATGAAAACGGAAATCTTGTAAAATATACAAATACACTCGGTACTTACGAACAAAAAACTGATGAGAACGGTAACACATACATTGAATATACTTCAGCATCTTATCCTAAGACAACAACAAATATTGCAGATTCTGATATATCAACAGTTGCAAAACAATATACCCCTGAAATGCTAAAACAGATCACTTCTTACAAAAACGGAATGCAAAATATTTCAGGTACTGACGCAGAAAAACTTGCAGCCGTATTAGGAGATTTAAACCTTAACAACTTGTCAATGACTGCAATCTATAATAAAACTGAAACAGCTGAAAAAGAAAACGAAGTTTACCCGACAGGTACAATTGCAATCATAAATCCGACTTCCGTTAATGATGAAATAGTAACTGCCCAAGCAGGTATTGTAGCAGGAACTGTTCAAACAGATGAGGGAACAAAATATATTATTCTTGAACCCGGTACAAACGGAGAAATAAAAGTTGTTATCAGAGATGAAAACGGACTTGAATTCAGAAATAGTTACATATTTAATTAATAATCTGATTCAACAGACTCTTCATCTTCTTCGGGGTTATCCTTAGAATAGTTTGTATCAAATTCATCAGGTAATAAATCTGTATCAGGCCAAATTGTTGTTTCATCAGCTCTTGTTGCCGATAAATTTAAACTTGCGGATAAATCAGAATCAGTTAGTTCTGCTTCTTTAACAATACAACCTGACATATCGGCATCCGTAAAGTTGCAATAATTAACCATTGCATAGCTAAAATCCGTACCGTTTAATACAGCTTCCGAAAAATCACTTTCAACAACCGTTGCACGAGTAAAATCAGTAGCGTTTAAATCTGCACCCGTAAAGTTTATATTTGATAAATGTGAATCAACAAAAGATGTGCCTGCAAGCTCCGTATTTGAAAAATCGATTTCTTCTAAATTTACATTAGAAAAGTCCAATTCAGTTAAGTCAAGTTCTTCAACATTCTTCTTGTAAGAATTGTATTCCTGAGGATTTTTAATAATCAGTTCCGCAAGTTCTTCTTTTGAATACATTAATAATCTCCTTTATTTCTCAATCTTATACATACATACCATAGTTAAAGAATTCCCCAAAAGCAGAAATTTATAACATATATTTATTTTTCATTGTTTCTTTGTGATTGTCAAGCGTTTTTTATAAAAAAATGCTTATTTTATACTATTTTTTGTCTTGATTAAAAATTAGCAAAAAGAGAGAGCCATAAGCTCTCCCTTTCAAATTTTGAATGAATACAATGCAATTAAATTACATCATACCGCCCATTCCGCCCATACCTGACATATCAGGCATTGCAGGAGCAGGGTTCTTTGCAGGAATATCAACAACTGCTGCTTCTGTTGTTAACAACATACTTGCAACTGATACTGCATTTTGAAGTGCACTTCTTGTAACTTTAGCAGGGTCAACAATACCTGATTTAATCATATCAACGTATTTGTTAGACATTGCATCATAGCCTTCAGTTGTAGGAAGTTTTTTAACTGCTTCGACAACAACTTCACCTTTAACACCTGCATTATCGGCAATTTGTTTCAACGGAATATATAATGAATCAAGTAAAATTCTGAAACCTACTTTTTCATCATCTGTTGTATATTCAACTGTATTGATAACCTTTTCTAAATCTTGCATTACTCTTACGTATGCAACACCGCCACCCGGAACAATACCTTCTTCTTTAGCAGCTCTTGTTGCGTTAAGAGCATCTTCAATTCTTAATTTTCTTTCTTTTAATTCAACTTCTGAAGCTGCACCGACTTCGATAACTGCAACACCTCCTGAAAGTTTTGCTAATCTTTCTTGAAGTTTTTCTTTGTCATATTCGCTATCAGATGTTTCAATTTGACGTTTGATTAATTTTACTCTGTCTTCAATTGCGTGTTTTGTTTCATCACCGACAACGATTGTAGTATTGTCTTTAGTAACAGTTACACGTTTTGCTTGACCTAACATTTGAACAGTAACGTTTTCAAGTTTAATGCCAAGTTCTTCGGTGAACAATTGACCGCCTGTTAAAATAGCGATATCTTCTAACATAGCTTTTCTTCTGTCGCCAAACCCCGGGGCTTTAACAGCAACTGCTCTTAAAACTTTTCTCATAGTGTTAACAACTAAAGTAGCTAATGCTTCACCTTCAACATCTTCCGCAATGATTAATAAAGAACGACCGTCACGGGCAACTTGTTCCAAAATCGGAACTAAATCGGCAATAATGTTGATTTTTTTGTTAACACAAAGAACATAAGCATCTTCAAGAACTGCTTCCATTCTTTCTGCATCTGTAACGAAGTAAGGTGAAATATAACCTTTATCAAATTGCATACCTTCAACAACTTTAAGGTTAGTACCTGTTGATTTTGATTCTTCAACAGTAATAACTCCGTCGTGTCCGACTTTTTCCATTGCTTCGGCAACTAATTTACCGATTTCGTCGTTGTTTCCTGCAGAAATAGCTGCAACTTGAGCTAATTTTTCTTGAGAATCAACACTTTGTGACATTTTTTTAATTGTATCAAGAGCTATGCCTACTGCTTTATCCATACCTCTTTTAATGCACATCGGATTAGCACCTGCCGTTAAGTTTCTAACGCCTTCACGAACAATTGCTTGAGCTAAAACAGAAGCGGTTGTTGTTCCGTCGCCTGCTACATCGTTTGTTTTAGATGAAACTTCTTTTAATAATTGAGCACCTGAATTTTCTAACGGATCTTCAAGTTCAATTTCTTTTGCAATAGTAACACCATCATTTATAATTTGAGGAGCACCGAATTTCTTTTCTAAAATTACGTTACGTCCTTTTGGTCCAAGTGTAACTTTAACGGCATCAGCTACTGCATCAATACCTCTTAAAAGCCCTTTACGAGCTTCTTCATCAAATATAATTTTTTTAGCCATTTTTATAATCTCCCTAAAAATCTTTCTTTATAAATTATTCAATTATGCCTAAAATATCCGATACTGACATAATTTTAAATTCTTCTTTACCGACTTTTACATCAGTACCTGCATATTTTGCAAAAAGAACGATATCTCCGGTTTTAACGTCCATAGGTTCTTTTTCGCCTTTGTCGTTAGTTTTTCCTGCCCCAACCGCAATAATTTCGCCTTTTTGTGATTTTTCTTTTGCACTGTCAGGTATAAAAATTCCACCTGATGTTTGTTCTGCCTCTTCAATAACTTTGATAACAACTTTGTCACCCAACGGTTTTATTGACATAATATTTTCCTCCTTTAACTAATCCATTACTACCATAATTTATTTATACTATTAATATTTAAAATTAATTAAAATATTAATAAAAAATTAATTATTCATTTATTTTTTATACCATTATCATAAATTATGAGGTATAATTTTTTATTATGACAAGTAATTTTTCAGATAATCAAAATCCAAACAGACAAACAAAACAAACCGTAAAAAAGAAAGCAAAATATTCAATTGTTACTGTTGTTCTTGTTATTTTTATAATTCAATTATTTTGCAGTGTTTTTCAAAATGTAAACAAAACAATCAGTTTTCAATGGAAAAAGAAAGGGCTTGAAAACAAGCGAAATGAAGAATTGAGTAAAAATCAGCAGTTAAAATCAGAACTTGAAAATTTCAACTCTGATAATGTTTTGGAGTCAATTGCAAGAAATAATCTTAAAATGGCGGGAGAAAATGAAATATTAGTTATTTTAAATAAACCGAAAGAAGAACCGCAAAAAACTGAAACGGATAATAATAAACAGAAAAAATAAAAAACGAAAAGCCGTCAACGAATTGACGGCTTTAAAATTACTCTCAAAACTATTTGACCTGAACCAGTCTTAAGTTTACTCCAATATCTGCGTTTACCTGACGAACGCTTGCTATTGCCATCGAACGACGTTTTTTAGCCCCTCTTAAAAAGAACTCAACGCCCTCTGATATATTTGATGTCGGTATTATTACTTGTTTTTTCATTTTTCTTCCCTTGAATAACTTTTATCTTATACTTTTTATTTCGGCATATTTTTTTATAACTTTAGTTTTTAATTAAAATTTGTTAACAAAATTTAATGATAACTGAATAACCTGTTTAGAATTAATGATAATTAGAGGAAAATCCATTTATACTCATAAAAATAAATAATTAATCATTTAATATTTTTTATGTATAATATTAAAAAGGTTAATTATAGAGGTATCCATGGCGGTCGAAACACAAAATAACAATAAATTTTCATTTTCTTTTAAGAAAAACAATATAGATGAAATGTTTTATAATCTGACAGAAAATCCTGTCGGGTGCGATAAAAAAGATTTTCGTTTAATGATGAGTACAATTTATCAATTAGTCGAAGATGAATTCGGTATCACTTTCCAAAATTCAAGTTTGCCGATTAAAAATACTAATTTTTACTTATTGAAAGAGGGCAAAGATTTTCAAGTATTTGTTACTCCTACAAACAATTTTGATTTTTATTTAAAATCAAAAGGTTCTATGTACAGATTTTCTACAACCGCTCACGAGGTTGAAGAAAACGGGGTAAAAGAAGATAAAATCGGATATAGTATTCCGTTAGAATTAATTTGGGAATATTTTTCGGGATTTGATTCTGTTGTTGAAAATGAACACGTTACCGAAACTTTTAAAATTTTTAATATCATAACTCAATTTGTAAAAAAGACGGTCGAAAAATTATACTTTTTACCAAAGGTTAATAAAACAGATAACTTTTTTCATATTTCCTACGAAATGTTTTCAATAAATGACCGGTTGCAAGATTCTGTTGATGAAGTATATTCTTTAGATTTTTCAAAGATTTCAGACATAAAACACGTCGAAAATATGCTTATTGAAAACTACCTGAATTATGTTATCTTCAAGTTTTTAAAATTCAAAGCATACAGATTCAAAGATATAGTTTCATCGGTATATTTCTTAAAACCGCAAAATAACAAACGTTATATCCGTTCTTTGGACTTGGCGGAAGCAATTAGTGAATGGCTTGATGAAATTTATATAGGTAAATATCCGGTAAGTCCGCAGCTTGATATAGAAAAGATTGAAGAAGATAAGTTCTTACTGACAATTTCCGTAAAATCCAACAAAAAAGAAATAAGTGAAAAAGAACCTCCGGTTAAACTTCTTGATATTTATAAAGAGGGTACGACTTGGGGTTTCCAAAACTCTTATTTGGTTACAATTGTTGAAAAACAATTAAATTACGCCCTTCGATACTACAAAGAGCTTGAAACGTTATTTGAAGATGAAGAAAACTTAAAAATGTATTTATCTTTAAATGATGTTTACAAATTAATGATTCATACCGCATATTACTTGAATAAAGCAGGTATAAACATTAACTTTCCCGCGAACTTCGGCAATATTATTGTTCCGAGAGCTTCAATTAATGCAAAAATTAAAACTTCAAGAGAACAGGATGTTGTGGATATTCTTAACGGGAAAGGCGGTAATATCAGTCTTGCAAGCATTTTTGATTTTTCATTTCAAGTTTCTATCGGCGATGAAAAAATTTCTGTTGAAGAATTTGAAAAGCTGGTTAAAGACGCAAACGGCATTATTGAATTTAAAAATAAATACATTTTAATTGACCCGAATGAAGCACAAGCAATAATTGATAAATTAAAAAATCCGAAAATTGACAAAATTACAAGAATGGAAATGCTTCATGCCGCATTCTCAGGTCATTTAAACGAGTATGAATTTGATTACGACGAAGCATTTGCCAATATAGTAAAAGATATCGGTAAAACCGTTGATGTAACTCCTCCGGAGGGCTTAAAAGGACAATTAAGACCTTATCAGATGAGTGGATTAAAATGGTTATATACAAACACAACAAAAGGTTTCGGTTCTTGTATTGCTGATGATATGGGGCTTGGTAAAACAATTCAGGTAATAAGTTTAATATTAAAACTTAAAGAAGAGCAAAAGTTAAAAGCTCCGGTTCTTGTTATTTGTCCGACCACCTTAATGGGTAACTGGATAAAAGAGCTTAATATGTTTGCTCCGTCAATAAAAGCAACCGCATACCACGGACCGGAACGCCAATTAGACTTGAAGTCTGATGTAATAATTACGACATTTGCCATTTTAAGAATAGATATTGAAGAAATTAAAAAGACTACGTGGGGAATGGTTATTGTTGATGAAGCTCAAAACATCAAAAATCCTGATACCTCACAAACGAGTGCTGTTAAATCATTGAAGTCAGATATAAAAGTTGCAATGACAGGTACTCCTGTTGAAAATAAACTAACCGAGTTGTGGAGTATTTTTGATTTCATCAATAAAGGCTACTTAGGTTCGATAAGAGATTTCCAAAAATGCTACGCTATTCCAATCGAAAGATTTAAACAGTATGAACAGGCTGACAAGTTGAAACTTTCAATATCTCCGTTTGTTTTAAGACGTTTAAAAACAGATAAAACAATCATTGACGACTTGCCGGAAAAAATGGTATTGGATGAATACTGTTACTTAACAAAATCTCAAGCTGCTTTATATGAAAAGACTTTGAATACTTTAATGAACGATATTTCAAATCAAAAAGGTATAAACAGACGTGGTATAATCTTTAAACTTATTACGGCATTAAAGCAAATTTGTAACCACCCGTTCCAATACTTAAAATATGGCGAAATGACAAAAGATGTATCAGGCAAAACAGAAAAATTCATTTCTCTGTTATCTCAAATTTTGTCAAATGATGAAAAAGTTATTGCGTTCACGCAATATAAAGAAATGGGAAATATTTTATCAACAATTATTCAACATGAATTAAATGTTACACCTTTATTTTTTCATGGTTCTTTAAATACAAACCAAAGACAGAATATGCTTCAAGAGTTTGAAACAAATTCTGACCAAAAGATAATGTTGTTATCATTAAAAGCCGGCGGTACAGGATTAAACCTAACATCCGCAACAAACGTAATTCACTATGACTTATGGTGGAATCCTGCGGTTGAGGAACAAGCAACAGATAGAAGCTACCGTATCGGTCAAAATAAAAACGTAATGGTACACAGGCTGGTAACTCTCGGTACTTTTGAAGAAAAAATTGATGAAATGATTAAACAAAAGAAAGAACTTGTAAATTTAGCCGTATTTGAGGGCGAAAAAGTTATTACGGAACTCTCTGACGAAGAAATTTACAATATTTTCAGTTTGGGTAATTCATAACTTAACAATCAAAATGTTAAAAGAGAGGTTGCATTTGCAACCTCTCTTTTACTTTATAGGTATATTTATATTATCTTATATCCTTATAAGATCCCGTTTTTTTATCGGAATATGTTGTGTGAAGAAGTTCATGTGCCTTATGTGAGCCCGGTTTTTCAAGATATTCTTTGTAGAGTTTTTGAACATCCGTATTTTTATGTGAACATCTTACAGCCAAATGAGCATCTTCAACATACAAGCCTGCTGCTCTTTGTTCTTTAATTGAAGAATCATTGCAGCTTGCAGGTTGACCTCCGCCATTTACGCAGCCTCCGGGACAAGCCATAACTTCAAGTATATCAAATTTTGCCGTACCTGCTTTAATTTCCCCAATACATTTTTCTGCTTCTTTCAAAGTAGAAACAACTCTTACGGTAACAGGAGTTCCTTTGATATCAAGTGTTGCTTCTTTAGAACGTGCATTTTTATCAACCCCTCTCATAGGTTTAACATCAAGATTAGCAAGTTCTTCACCTGTTACCATATAGTATGCGGTTCTTACCGCAGCTTCCGCTACACCGCCTGAAGCACCAAAAATAGTACCGGCACCAGTGTATTGACCGAACGGAGAATCAGCTTCCTGAGGTTCTAAGTTTGCGAAATCAATACCTGCAGACTTAATCATTCTTGCAAATTCTTTTGTTGTAAGAACAATATCGGTTTCATTTTGAAGTTCAACTCGTTTTGCTTCAACTTTCTTTGCAGTGCAAGGCATTATAGAAAGAACAACAATATCTTCTTTCTTGTATCCCTCGTATGTTTTGGGGAGAATGTCCTTTAACAGAGGAGAAAGCATACCTTGAGGAGATTTACAAGTTGATAAGTGGTTTAACATATCAGGATGTTGAGTTTCTAAATATCTTACCCAAGCAGGACAACAAGATGTAAACAAAGGCAGATTTTGCTTAGTTGTTAATCTTTGAATAAATTCGTTTGCTTCTTCCATAATTGTTAAATCAGCAGAGAAGTTGGTATCGAAAATGAGGTCAGCACCCATTTCTCTCAATGCCGCATATATTTTACCTATTACGTTTTCTCCGGGTTTCAATCCGAAGGCTTCGCCTAATGCAACTCTGACAGACGGAGCCATTTGAACAACAACTTTTTTAGTTTTGTCGTTAATTGCATTCCAAGCCTTATCAAGTTCATAGTTGATAGTTAAGGCACCTGTCGGACAAACCGCTTGACATTGACCGCAAAAAACACAATCAACATCGCTTAAATGTTTACTTGCCATAGGTTGAACAACTGTTTTAGAGCCTCTGTTTGCAAACCCTAATACGGCATGTCCTTGAAATTCGGCACAAGCTCTCACACAAGCACCGCAAAGAATGCATTTGTTCGGATCCCGAACTAAAACAGGATTTGTATCATCGATTGGTAAATAATCTTTTTTCTCTTTTTTTGCATATCTCAAATTTTTTACGCAATATTCTTCCGCATACTGTTGAAGTTCGCATTCTCCTGATTTTTCGCAGGTTGTACATTCTCTGTCATGGTTTGAAAGTAAAAGTTCAAGAACTGTTTTTCTTATTCTTCTTACTCTTTCAGAGTTTGTTTTTACTTTAATATCAGCTTCCGGCGGCATTGTACAAGAAGAATTAATAACGACTCTGCCGTTAGGATATTCAACTTCTACAACGCACATTCTACAAGCACCAAACTGTGTTAAGTCAGGGCGATAGCATAATGTCGGAACGCTAAAACCTGCTTTTTTAATTACTTCCAATAAGTTTGGTTCGTTTGTATATTCTACTTGTTTTCCGTTTATAAATAGTGTGTTTGTCATTTTCGCTCCCCCATTAGTTCTTCTTAATTGCCTTAAACGGACAAGCATCTACGCAAGCACCGCATTTAATACATTTTGATTGGTCAATCTTATGAGGATTTTTAATTGTCCCTTCAATCGCACCGACAGGGCAAGTTCTTGCACATTTTGTACAGCCTTTACAAATAGAATCGTCAATTTCGATTTTCTTCATTGCCGCACAAACACCTGCGGGGCATTTTTTGTCTTTAATGTGTGAAATATATTCATCTCTAAAATATTTTAATGTTGAAAGTACAGGATTAGGAGCAGTTTTACCTAAAGCACAAAGTGAGCCGTCCTGAACTGATTTTGCAAGTTCTTCAAGTAAATCAAGGTCTTTCATTTCCCCATGCCCGTTTACTATTTTACGAAGAATTTTCAACATATTTTTTGTACCTTCACGGCAAGGAACACATTTACCGCAAGACTCATTTTGAGTGAAATTCATGAAAAATCTTGCGACTTCAACGATACAAGTATCTTCATTCATAACAACCAATCCGCCCGAGCCGACCATTGCACCTGCTTTTGTCAAGTGTTCATAGTCCATTGGAATATCTAAGTGTTCTTCTGTTAAACAACCGCCTGACGGACCTCCGATTTGAACAGCTTTAAACTTTTTTCCGTTTCTGATACCGCCACCGATATCAAATACGATTTCTCTTAAAGTTGTACCCATCGGAACTTCTATTAAACCCGTATTGTTAACTTCCCCTGTAAGAGCAAATGTTTTTGTACCTTTTGCACTTTCCGTACCCATAGATGCAAACCAATCAGCACCTTTTAACATAATTACGGGAACATTTGCCAATGTTTCAACGTTGTTAATTACAGTCGGTCTGCCAAATAAACCTTTATTTGCAGGAAACGGCGGTTTTGATCTTGGCATACCTCTTTCGCCCTCAATTGAAGCCATTAATGCAGTTTCTTCACCACAAACAAATGCGCCTGCACCTTCTTTAATATGAATTTCAAATGAGAAATCCGTTCCCATAATATTTTTACCGAGGTAGTGGCGGTCTTCAGCTTCTTTTATAGCTTTTCTCAAACGTGTAATTGCAAGCGGATATTCGGCACGAACATAAATATAGCCTTCATCTGCACCTATAGCAAAAGCTGCAATAGCCATACCTTCAAGCAATTTATGAGGATCCCCTTCCATTACCGACCTGTCCATAAACGCTCCGGGGTCGCCCTCATCTCCGTTACAAACCATATATGATTTACCGCCTCTGTTTGCAGCTGCAAATTTCCATTTTAAACCTGTCGGGAAACCTGCACCGCCTCTTCCTTTTAAACCTGATTTTGTAATTTCTTCAATTACGGCGTCAGGATTATTTTGTTGAAGAACATTACTTAATGCTTCATAACCTCTTACTGCAATTGCTTCTTCTAAAGATTCTGCGTCAATATTACCACAATTAGCTAATGCTGTTCTTGTTTGCTTTTTATAGAAATTAAAATCTTCATCACATTGCACATGTTGTTGAGTCTGCGGATCAACATAAAGTAATCTTTCAACAGGTTTTCCGCCTTTTATATGGCTTTCAACAATTTCATCAACGTCATCTGCTTTTACTTTTACATAAGTTGTATGAAGTTTCGGAATTCCGACTAATACACCTTGTTCACAAAAACCGTGACATCCTGTCGGAATAACTGTTAATTTATCTTTATCCGTTAATTGGCTTACTTCAACACCTAATTCTTCAAATCTTTTTATAACATCAAGAGAACCGTTTGCAACGCAACCTGTTCCTGCACATACAAGAACTCTTAAGCCTTGTTCTTGAATAAGTTTTTTTGCTTTTTGTTGTTCAGCTTTTATGTCTATTGTCATTACAACCATTTTAGCCCCCTTTTTCCCGCTCAAGAATTGTATCGATAATAACTTTCATTGCATCTGTTGTCATTTGAGGATAAACTTTTCCGTTAACAACGACAACGGGAGCAAGTCCGCAAGCTCCAAGACAACTTACTGTTTCAACCGAGAACATTCCGTCATCAGTAGTAAATTTACCGTCTTTAAGGTTAAATCTCGAAATTACCGAATTATATACAGGCATTGACCCTCTAACGTGGCAGGCAGTACCGTCACATAATTTAATTTCGTATTTACCTTTTGGTTCTAAAGAAAATTGAGCATAAAATGTAGCGACTCCGTATACAGTAGCAGGTGATAACCCCTCAATTTTTGTTCCTATGTATGTCATCGCTTGTTCAGGTAAATATCTGTACACTTCCTGAACCTTTTGTAAGATGGCAATCAAATTTGATTTTTTTCCGCCCAATTCATGGATAATTCTATCCAACTCTGCAGTATTCACAACGGTTTGCGTTGCATTCATTAAAAACTCCTTTCACATACTTTACTATACTAGAATTATATCATCAACAAAAGTTATTTTCTCTTTTTTTTAAACTGATTCAGCTGTAAATTTTTGTAAACAATTATTTGTTATTATAATTTAAAAATTCGGAACTATTCTTTTTGAACTTCGTTTTTACTATATGAATATTCGCTACATTGTTATAAAATATATTTATGTAAGAGGAGTCTTTTATGAAGAAAGTATTTTTTTTAACGGCATTAATATTATTAGTTCAAACAGGAGCTTTTGCTCAAACCGTATATGACGAAAACGATCAGGAAAGCCCTAATTACATACAGGGAATGAAATTTTATAAAAATTCACAATATGCAAGTGCAATAAGTGAATTTAAAAAAGCATTAAGATTTAACCCTCAAGATACTTCTTCTTTGGTGGGTTTATCAAACTCTTATAACATGAGGGCTCAATATTATAACAATACTGTTAAAAATACGGAAGTTGCGATTTCTGATATAAAATCAGCAATATTTTTTATGAAATATTTTGCCTCTGATTATTCTGATTTCCAAAATGCTCAATCTCTTATGGCAATGGAAAAGAACTTATCTTTACTTGAAACAGCTAACGGTAAAACCGTAACTCCCGAAAAGAGAGAAGCAAGTGCAAAAAAATCAAGGATAAAAGGTGAATTTGCTGCTGCTGCTTTTGACTATTATCAAATTTTGAATAATGAAAAATATGCAAAAGAAGCAAATTGTGCATTAGGAGATATATATAAAATTTTTTCACGTCCCGAAAAATCAGTTACTTTCTATAGAAATGCTTTAAAAATAGCACCGCAAGACACTGATATTCACTTAAAATTGGCAAGAATATATGAAATGCTTAATGATTTCAATGCTGCACTTTCCGAATACAGCTTGGCACTGAATACTTCCGGAGAAAGAGATGATATTTTAAGTTCTTTAGAAAAAATTTGGCAAAAGAAAGCGGATGAAAATCCAAAGGATGCTGAAGCCCACGCTAACTTAGGCGTAGTTCTTCAAAAAGAAAAAAGATACAATGAGGCTTTAGCAGAATATAAAAAAGCAGAACGGTTAAATCCTGCAAATATAAATACAAAAATAAATATCGGAACATTGTATCAGGAGCAAAAAAAGTATGAAGCTGCAATACCTGTATATGATTCTATACTTCAATTGCAACCTCATAATACAAATGTAATGGTTTATAAAGCAGATTGTTTAAAAGAATTAAAACATAATGACGATGCAATCTCATTATATAAAACAGCTTTAAATTTAGATTCAAAAAATTCCGAAATAAAAGCAAAATTATTTGAGTTAATGAAAGATACAATTCCAACGGAAGATGTACTTGCATATTTATATAAAAATGTACAAGATACACCGATGAATGCTGATTCATACTATGAATTTGCTTATGAATTGCATAAAGCAGGCAAAATAAATGATGCAATTGTATATTATTTAGAAACAATCAAACTGGATAAAAACAATATTGATGCACATATCAACTTGTCGCAAGCATACAGACAAGTAAAAAATTACAATGATTCATACGCAATTATCCAAAAAGCAATGACACTTGCACCTGATAATGAACTTGTAAAAAAACAATTTAAACTTGCATCAAGCGAATATGCGGCAAATATATATTCGATTGCTTCAAATGCATTCCAAAGCGGAGATTTTAACAAGGCAATTGAAGAATATTCAAAAATCAATCCGCCAACGGCAGATTCTTGTATCGGTATAGCAGCTTCATACCAATCATTAAAAAACAACAAAGAAGCAATTAATTATTATAAAAAAGCAATGGAACTCGACCCCAAAAATGCTGATTTACCATACTACATAGCTTCAATTTACGTTAACGAAAATGACTTGGTAAATGCAAAACAGTATATCGAAATAGCACTTGCAAAAAATCCTAATAATACAAATGCTAAAGATTTATCTCAATATTTAACGGATAAATCGACTGATGATATGTTATCTCAAGCAGTAAACTTATATGAGGCTCAAAAATACAAAGAAGCTATTGATATGTTCTCTAAAGTTTTAACTGCGACACCGAATAACGCAACTGTTTATTACTACAGGGCAATGTCCTTTGATGCTTTAAGCAACTACGAAAAAGCAATAGAGGATTACAAATCCACTTTAAAATATGCTCCTGAGATGAATATTGCATATTATTCGTTGGGCGTTGATTATGATTCAATCGGGAACTATAAATCAGCAAAAGAAAATTATCAAAAATTTGTTTCAAATTCGGTCGATGACGATGATTATCGAAAATACGCTCAATCAAGAATTGAAGAAATAAAAGAATGACAATAACAAAAAAGAAACAAATTAAAATAGGAAATGTTACGGTTAATTCTACTGTGTCGCTTGCACCATTGGCCGGAATAACTGATTTCGTCTTGAGGAAGCTTGTACGAGAATATTCGCCGACTTGTCTCTTAATGACCGAAATGATAAGTTCGGAAGCCCTTGTTCAACATCCTGAAAGTAATATTACATATACAAATGCAAAGGAAGCTCCGGTCAGCTTTCAAATAGAGGGGCATAAACCTGAATTAATGGCGAAGTCCGCAAAAATTTTGGAGAAAAAAGCTTCTATAATTGATATAAATATGGGCTGTCCTATAAATAAGATAGTAAAAGGCAATGACGGATGTTCTTTGATGAGAAATCCAGAGTTAGCAAGAGATATTGTAATTGCCGTAAAAGAAGCTGTAAATATACCTGTAACTTGTAAATTCCGTTTAGGGTGGGGACAAGATACAAAAATTTTTGTTGAGTTTGCCCAATTAATGCAATCTTCCGGAGCCGCAGCTGTTACCGTTCATGCCAGAACTCGCTCACAATTATATTCGGGAACTGCTTCTTGGGGCGAATTAGCTCAATTGCGAGGTGAAATAGATATTCCTTATTATGCAAACGGAGATATAGTAAGCCCTGAAACAGCAAAAGAATGCCTTGAAATTTCAAAGGCAGACGGAGTCGCAATAGGCAGAGCTTCTATGGGTGATTTATCTTTAATAAACAGAGTAGAAAAATACTTAAATGAAGATATTTTAATTCCGGGACCTGACTTAAATACCAAAATTGAAATGTTAAAAAAACATTTGGATTTTGAAATTTCATTCAGAGGAGAAGAAAACGGAATAAAATTCTTTAGAAAGTTTTACCCTTGCTACATAAAAGGAATAAGAGGCGGAGCAGAATACAGACATAAACTTGTCACGGAATTAAACTATGACAAAATTATTTCAATATTGAAAGAAATCGTACAAAATGCAGGATGTGAATAAAAAGTTTTATGTTTACGTCATATTAACCGTAAATAATAAGTTGTATTGCGGTTATACGGATGATGTAGAAAGAAGATATAAACTCCATAAAGAGGGGAAAGGTGCAAAATTTACAAGAGCAAATAAGCCTTTTATGCTTGTTTATACTGCAGAATTTAACTCAAAAATTGAGGCTCAGCAAGAAGAGAGAAGAATTAAAAACCTCTCAAGAAAACAAAAAGAAAAACTTGTTAATATGCCAACTGTCGGATTTACTGTTTGTTAAAAATTGATTTTCTGTAAGTTCCGCTCCTCTGTGTTTTTAGACATTGTAGCATTATTAAGAAAATTTGTAAGAGATTTTAAGTCATTGCGATAAAATCGTAAGATTTTCATGGCAATCTCATGAAATTCAGCATTAAAATCTATTTAACTCAAAAGCAATAAGATTCCGGACTTATATACTAAAATAATTTTAGTCTTAAATGCAATCATTTTAATAAGTTACGAATTTCCATATATGGTTGCATTCTTATCAATAATCAATTGTAGGTCGGATTTACTAATCAGACAGTAACCGTAAGAGATTCCGAAAGATTAGAAAAACCACGCTGACGCTTGTTTTTCTAATCTTTCAGAATGACATGAGACTTGGTATTCAATATTATTCTATAATACATGTCGCCCTGAACTCTTACAGTCATTGTCAGGCACTATCTAACATACCTTTTATTAATAATTTAAAATAAAATTATTTTATATCTGAGGAAGAAACAAAATTGTAAATTCTTTAGTCAACTGATTTTTGAGATTTTAAATCAGAAATATACTACAAATGATTGAAGAAAAAAAAGACAAAACCCCGTAAACTTAAAATTAATGAATTATATTTTGTACAAATATTAAGCGTTTTTGCTAAAAAAAATATAATTTGCCCAAAATCGGTAATATGTGTAAAATAGAAAAAGAAGCTTATTGTATAAAAAAGTGAGAAGTATGGCAGATAAAGAAAATAACTGGGAAGATATGAAATATTCTGATGATGAGATGAATCAATCTTCGGAAAATCAAGAGTATGATGATAATGAGTACTCTGATGAAGAATACGAAGACGATGATAATTCATCAGTAGAGTATGAAGATGATGAAAATGCAGAAGATGAGGAGTATGAGGAGGATGATGACAGACCTCAAAAAAAAGGTTTCCCGATAATTTTGGCAATTCTTGTTATATTAATTTTACTTGTCATTGGCGGGTTCTTGGCTTATTCAAAATTTTCATCAGGCGGAATAGCGAATAACAGTACACTTATTCAACAAGAAAATTTTGACAATAATCAAGATAATAATAATGCTGAAAATAGCGGAGATATGGGCGACTTCTTCTTTAATGAAGCAGGCGGAAATGAAAGTAACATGATGAGCGTAGGTTTTAACGAAAACGGTGAAACAAACGTTGCAACTGACAGAAACGGAGAAAATGTCGCAACTGTTACTGATCAAACTGACACAAAAGCAAATGATTTATCTCCTGATGACATTTTCTCAAATGGCGGGTTAAATGCTAATGACGATGAAGGAAATAATGCGATTATGGTTTCTTATAACAAAGCATTAAGATTAAACCCGTTTAAACCACCTGTTGCTCAAAAGAATAATGAATACTCAAATGTAAATAATACAGATTTTGAAATTATAGAACCGCCATCAACATCAAACCCTGATGAAAATTTAAAAAGACTTTTACAAACTCAAATTTCGGGTATTATGTATGACGACGTCAGCCCGTCAGCAATTGTTAATTTGAACGGTGTTGACCGGTTTGTAAAAATCGGCGATGTTGTATCCGGATATAAAATTGAAAATATAACAAAAAATAAAGTACAAATCAGTTATAAAAACAACAGCTATGTTGCTTCAGTCGGCGAATTATTTACAAGAGGATATGTAGAAAAACAACAGGCAGTTGTAAACTTAGAACATAAATTTGCCGGAAGATACAGAAATAATTAGAGGAGTTAGAGCATATATTATGAATAAAAACTTTAAAAGGATAACAAAGCTATTATTAATTACGGGGTGTGTTTCTGTTATTGCAAACTATGCAGGGAATGCTGCTCCTCTCAGTTATGACTTAAATCAAAATGCACCTGCAGTTAGAACTAACTATACAACACCTAATAAAATAAGATTAGAAGGTGATGTTCATTTTGATGATCACGGTCAATTAATAAATTTAAGTTTAAGAAACACAGATGTTCAGCAAGTTCTTAGAATGTTTGCCGATAAAGCAGGATTAAACATTGTTTTCCACTCATCAGCAAATGGTACAATTACAATGGACTTGGTTGACGTAACACTTGAAGATGCTTTCAAAATGGTTATGAAAATGTGCAACTTAACCTATGTAATAAAAGATAAAACAATGATGGTAGTCGGTATATCAGAAGCCGAGAATTTGAATTTAACAAAAGATAATATTTCAATATTACCTGTTAAATATGCAGATGCAGCTTATATTGCACAATTCCTTAACACAAATATTTTCTCGTTAAATTCACCGGGGCTTTCTTATGGTCCGATTGTTACAACTAACGCAGAAAAAAATGAATTATTAATATTTGGTACTGATAACGATTATCAAATGGCAAAGAAAATTGTTGACAGATTTGACAGAAAACCTGTTATGACAACATACAGAGTAAATCATACAACCCCCGGGGAAATGGGTAAAATGATTTGTGAAACATTGTTCCAATTACCGTCAGAAGGGGCCCAAAATAAGTCAACAAAAGGCGGTTCAGGAAGCTACAATTCTCAATTAAATGCAAGCATGAAAATGCAAAATGTAGCAAAAAAAGAAAACGATTCAACTCTTGGCGGCGGTTCTATCGCATGTACTGTTAAAAGCGGAGTTTCAACAGGAAACATTTCTTCTTATCAAGGAAAACCGACGATTACAATCTATGTACAAGAAACGTTAGGTACTTTAACTATGGTTGGCGGCAGCGAACAACAAATTCAAATGGTAAATGATTTTATCCTTGAAAATGACAGAAAACAACCTCAAGCTTATATGGAAATTTCAATTATCGCTTTAACGGAAAGCGGCTCAAGAGATTTTAATAATTCTTGGAATTATCAAGGTAAACACATTAATATAAGTTCTGATTCAGGCGAAACAGCAATCGGACCTATCACTTGGCATGGTCCTAAAGGCAGTGCTCAAGTTCGTACTTTAACACAAACAATCAGCTACTTAATTAAAAATGAAAAAGCAAGATTGTTAGCTAATCCGAAATTGGTTTTAACTAACGGTAAAAAATCAGTTATCGACTTAACAAGTGATTATATTGAAACAACTACCGTACAGGTTTTAAATAGCAGCGGTAGCGGTTCATATAATAACAATGCGGTACAAAAAACTTATGAAATCGGGGAAGATAACGGGATTAAAATTGAAATTACTCCGTTTATCAGCCCTGACGGATACGTTTCATTAACAATGAAGCCCGAGTATGCAAGTCCGTTCCAATACATTACGGAATATTATCCCGTTAATGACAAAACTATTCCTTATACGGCTGCAACATTGCTTCAAAGACATAATTTGGATTTAACTAACGTTAGAATTAAAGATGAAGAAACATTGTTATTGGGTGGTATGATTACTGAAAATGAATCAAATTCAACCGGTAAGATTCCAATTTTAGGTGATATACCGATAATCGGATTTTTCTTCAGAAGCCAACACAAAGTTATGAAGAAAGAAGAGTTGTTAATTATGATGACTCCGAGAATTATAAAAGACACGGAAGATATAGTTGAGCTATAATAAATTGTTATTGGACTTGAGTGATAATAGTAAAATATTATTACTCAAATCTAAGATATATATAATAAAGTTGTTAACAACTTTTGGGAAAAGAAATGGTAAATCAGAGTTTTGTAGATAAAATACAGCAAGTATTAGATTATTCATTAGTATCAAAGTTTGATATTAATGATTTTGAAGCAAATTCTTACGTTCCTTTGTGTGAGAAAAAAGGAATTGTTTTTATATTGTCAACTGATAACAGTATTTCTGATGAAATAAAACAAAAAATTAAGAATACAACCGGTTCAGGTTCTATTGAAGTAAGAATGGTTACAAAAGCACAATTGGGAAAGGTCATTGAAGTAGTAAAAGATAACTGTGACTTAAATATCAAGGAAGAGAGTGAAGAACAAGGTTTGCTACCGAATGATGACTCGGCAGAAATAATTGAGGAAGATAATCCTGTTCCGATAGAAAATGACATTCCGGAAGAAAATTCATTAACACTTAAAACTGATGAAGGGGTTGCAGATGATTATGAAGAATATAATACTCTGGAAGTTACAAACCCGCAAGAACTTGCTGATGGTGCATTTACAGGTGAAATAGACGAGAGATATTACAATAAAAAACTTGGCGAAATCCTTGTTAAAATGGGACTTGTAACTGGGGAACAAATATTTACCGCAGTCGGTGAAGCAAGAAAAAACCAAGTTCCGTTAGGTACAATATTGGTACAACAAGGTATTGTTTCACTTGCCGACTTAAAGAAGGCTCTAACTGCACAACAAGGCTATGAAGCTGTTACAACTGAACAGTTAGAAATATCCGATAAAGTCATATCTATACTCCCCGAGGACTTCATCAAACTTAATAAGGTTATCCCTATAAGTTACGATGATAAAGTTCTTGTTGTAGGAATGGTTAACCCTAATGATAAAAAGGTAATTAACGATATAATTTATTTAACGGGGTTAAAACCAAGCATTTTAATCATTACACATTATGAATTTATGATGTGTATTTCAAAGTTGTTCTCTGAGCAAAGACGTGAAACAAATAAAATTATTAAAAAGGTTGAACGTCAAGCAAAAGCACAAGACAGAGAAGAAACTTTATTTGAACAGGCACAAAGAGAATTAAAAGATGATTCAAACATCGTTGTCAGATTTGTAAATAAAATCATATCTGACGGTATTGATATGAAAGCATCAGATATTCACATTGAGCCAAGATTAGACGGTTATGCGGTCAGATACAGAAAAGACGGCATTTTAAGAGAGTTATTAAAACTTCCGGATAAGACAGAGTCTGCAATTTTAACACGTTTAAAAGTAATCTCAAAAATGAACATAGCAGAACACAGACGACCGCAGGATGGTTCGTTCTCAATTACATACAAAGACAGGGATTACGACTTCAGAATTAACACACTTCCGGTTGGCGACGGTGAAAAAATGGTAATCAGAATTTTGGCGCCGGCGGTTTCAATGGCATCTTCAAAAGAAGAAATGCACTTAGTCGGTGCGTCTGATGAAGATATGAACTTGATTAAGAAAATGGAAAGTGTTCCAAACGGAATTATCTTGACAACAGGTCCTACAGGTTCAGGTAAAACAACAACATTATATACGTTGTTAAAAGCGATTAACGATTCTAAAATTAATATTACGACAATCGAAGACCCTGTCGAAATCAGAATTGACGGTATCAACCAATCACAAATTAACACCAAAGCAGGTATTACGTTTGCATCTTGTATGCGTGCTATTTTAAGACAGGACCCTGACGTTATATTAGTCGGTGAAATCCGTGATATTGAAACGTTGGAAACAGCTATATCAGCTGCGTTAACAGGTCACTTGGTATTGTCAACACTTCACACAAACTCAGCTGCTTCAACTATCACAAGACTTATTGATATGGGTGCAAAAGATTACTTGGTATCTTCAACCTTGGTAGGTATTGTTGCTCAACGTTTGGTAAGAGGCTTGTGTCCGCATTGTAAATCACAATACTTCACGACTCGAGAAGAAGCAGAGTTAGTAATTGACGGCGGAGAAAAAGAAATTCAAGAGTTTATGAAAACACCTGTTTATAAACCAAACGGTTGCGATAAATGCAATTTCGAAGGATATACAGGACGTTTGGGTGTATATGAAATTATGCCAATAACAAAGGAAATTAAAAAATTAATTTCCCAAGGGGCACACGATATTCAGATTGAAGAAGCCGCTATCGGCGGTGGAATGAAAACGTTACACCAAGTTTGTTTACGCCATATTATAGAGGGCAAAACTACAATTGATGAGTTCTTGCGTGTACTCGGACCTGTTAAAGAGTAAGGTAGAAAATAATGACCAGATACGAATATGAAGCTGAAAAATGGAACGGAGAGAAAGTAAAAGGCAGAATTGATGCCAAATCTCAAGCGGAAGTAAAGTCTAAAGTAAGATCTTTAGGCTATAAGCTCATATCTGTTCAAGAATTTACCTCTTCTAAAGGCGGCAAGAAGAATGAAACTCTTCAAACTTTGTCATTAAAGGAAAAAATTGACTTTACTCAGACATTCCTTACTTTGAATAAAGCAGGTTTACCTATTATTGAAAGTTTAATCTTTATTGAAAAGGATGCAGGCTCAAGACAGGTAAGATTGCTGGCTCAAGAAATTAAAAAGCAAATTATTGCAGGTTATACAGTGTCTGATACAATTTCAAAATATCCTAATTTGTTCGGGCAGGTATATATAGGTCTTGCAAAAGCAGGTGAAGACTCAGGTGAAATTGATAAAACATTTGAACGTCTGATTGAATTGTTAAAAAAGCAAGGTGATATTAAAGGTAAAGTAATTTCAGCATTAACATATCCTGTATTCGTTGTTTGTTTAGCGATTGCAGTAGTTTTAGTTATGTTAATGTTTGTTTTCCCTGCGTTCAAAGATATGTTTGACCAACAAGGTAAAGAATTGCCTGCTATCACAAAATTCTGTATTGATTCAGGTGAATTCTTAAAAGATAAATGGCCGGCAATTCCGGTTTCAATTGCTGCAATTGTTTTTGGTTTTATGTATTTAACTAAATGGGAACCGTCAAAAAGAAAATTAGATGAATTTGTATTGAAAGTTCCGTTAGTATCAGATTTG
>CAYYPD010000018.1:0-33170 GCA_964473445.1 uncultured Muribaculaceae bacterium | reverse complement strand
TTTCTTCCCGATTGCACAAACGGAAATTGTAATTTTATCGGTGGAGATATTACGTCATCCGAAAAAATTACAATTTCCGTTTGTGCAATCGGGAAGAAAGTTTCTGACTTCTTAACAGGCAGAAATAAAGCAAGAAACGGTAACTATATACTTGTAACAGGTAATTTTGGTGCAAGCGGTGCAGGCTTATATGCACTTCAAAATTTTTTATATATTGAAGATGATATCAGAAATGCACATCTGAACCCGGCACCGAGAGTAAATGAAGCACTTGAAACTGCCAATATATTAACTTCTGATATTGCGGTTATGGATGCTTCTGACGGATTAGCCGATGCTTTATATAAAATTTCACTAAGCAGTAAGCACTCAATTGAAGTTGATTTTGATAAAATTCCTGTTAAGCAGGAAGTTGTTGACTTCGCAAATAGAAATAATCTTTCATTCGAAGACCTTGTATTGTGGGGCGGAGAAGACTATGAACTTGTTATGTGCGTTGATGAAGAAATCTATTCAAAGTTAAATTCAAATAATTTTAAATGTATCGGTAAAGTTTTAAATAAAGATAATTTCCCGACCGTAACCGTAAAATATCAACATGGGTCAAAAAAAATTTCATCTGAAAACTTTGAAGAAAAATCTTTTAATCATTTTGGGGTTAAGTTAGATGATTAGTGCGGTAATTACTGCAGCCGGTTCCTCTTCCCGGTTTGCCGGCGGAAATAAATTATTGTACCAAATTAACGGAGTATCGGTAATTGAAACAACCGTAAATAAGTTCTTATCACTTGATTTTATAGATGAAATTATTGTAACTGCTAATATATCCATAATTAAAGAACTGGAAGACATGTTTAAGTCTGCAAAAGTTAAAATTGTTGAGGGCGGAGCTACAAGGCAAGACTCTGTTTTTAACGGATTAAAAGCGTGTACAAATTGTGAATATGTGTTAATTCACGATGGTGCAAGGCCTTTTATTGACCCTGAAACTATAGCAAAATCAATCGAAAATGCAAAAAAAACAAAGGCAACTGTTGTTGCGGTAAAAACAATTGATACCGTAAAAATTGCGGATGAAAACGGTTTTATAGTTTCAACTCCTGACAGAAAAACTCTTTGGAATGCACAAACTCCGCAAACCTTTGAGTATAAACTTATATATGAATTGCATAAAAAGTATCATGGTAGCAATTATACCGATGACTCTCTTCTTTGTGAACAGGAAAAAATACCTGTTTCTATTACAGAGGGAAAATATGACAATATTAAAATTACTACTGTTGCTGATTTAAAGAATCTTTGTTAATTTTATGTAATATTAGTTCAAAAATCGGCAAAAATTTATATTTTGATTGTTAAGACAAGTGTATAGATGTTTTTTAGGTTAAAAATATGAACATATCAGCAATTAATAATAATTTAACATTTAAGGGAAGTGCAAAAACCTCAATCTTTTATATAAATGACTTACACGGTCAAATTCCTAAAATGGAAAGACTTCATTCTGCCTCGGAGCATGCAAAAGTTATAGCTGCCAATAAAGGTGCGGATTTCTTTAAATTTTGTTCCGGTGATACATTTATCGGTTCTAACGAACAAAGAAATATTGCTGCAGCTTCATTCTTAAATATTGCACAAATAGATGCCGAAACATTAGGAAATCACGAATTTGATGTAACTGCTTCAGTCTGCGGTCAATTACTTAAAAATTCAAAAACAAATATACTCGGTATGAACTTAAACTTCCCTCAATCTCCATCTGATTTATCAAAAAAAGTTAAACGTTCAACAATAATGCAAGGTAAAAATGGTGAAAAATATGGTTTAATCGGTATTCAACCACCTGATATTAACTACAGATTAAAGAAAAAATCAAATTTAGAGGAAATTACCGTTGATGATGAAGCTCAAACATTAAAAGAACTTCAAGAAGAAGTTGACGGTTTAAGAAAACAAGGTATTAATAAAATTATATTACTCTCTCACGCAGGAAACGAGCTTGAAAGGAAAATTGCTCAAACCGTTAACGGAATTGATGTAATCTTAGGCGGACACTCTCACGATTTAATTAAAGATGTAAAAGAAGGCGAAAATTTATTCTATACACCTGAGGGAGAGCCTGTTGTTATTACTCAAGCCGGTCGTGACGGTACACATTTTGGAATTTTAAATTTGGAATTTAATGACAATGGTCAAATTGTTACCGTTCAAAATAATGTAATGGATACAAATATATACTCTCCTAACCTTATTATGTCAAAAGCAATAAACTCCGTAATGGGGGAATCACCTGTTTGCGGCTCGTTAAAGCATGTTGACCCGCTTGCTGTTGATTATTTAGTAGAAGAAAACCCTTGGGGAGATTTAGTAGCCGATGCACTTACTAATCAAATGGATGTTGATTTAGCATTAATTAACTCTGCTAACTTTAGAGGAAGTGTTGATTACGGAACTGTAACCGAAAGAGATATTTCAAGTATATTCCCGTTTGAAAACAAATTGTATAAAGTCAGATTAAGTGAAAAAGACTTGGTTGATGCTGTTAAATATGCCGCATCGTCAGTAAATACACACAATCACAAACCCGGTATTTTACAAGTCAGCGGTTTAACATATAAAATTGATTCTCAAGGTCATTTACTTTCATTAAACAAAAAAGATAAAGCAGGTAATTTAACACCTATCGATATCAATAATCCTAACCCGAACAAAATTTATACGGCAGTTTACGACGAATTTTTAGTAAACGGCGGTGATAACATGACTTCATTAAAACGTAACGAATCTGACATAATCGAGAAATATGATTATGACAAAGATAAAGTTACAATAGCTTACATAAAGACTTTAAATCAGCCGTTTGAAGTCAGAAAAGACAACCGTATTCAAATAGTTCCTTAATCTTTATAAATATTTAATTTGACCTTTCATGTCTAATTTTTTACAATATAAGAGTATATTTGTATTATAATTGTATAAGTTTAAGGTATTTTTGGAGTATAGAAATGAAGTCATGTAAGGTTGCCGTTATAGGCTGTGGTATATGGGGAAAGAACGTAGTAAGAAATTTTTATAATTTAGGTGCGTTGCATACTGTTTGCGATTTGGATGCAGAAAACAGAAAAAATCTGATGCAGCAATATACTGATGTGAACATTATCTCTGACTCTAACGAGATATTTGATAATCCTGAAATTGATGCGGTTGCGGTTGTTACACCGAGTCATACTCACTATAAAATAGTAAAAAGAGCTATTGAATCAGGTAAACATGTTTATGTTGAAAAACCGATTTCAACCGTTGCTGCGGAAGCTCAAGACTTGGCTGATTTGGCAAGTAAAAACAATATGGTTCTTATGGTTGGTCACCTTTTAATGTATCACCCTGCTGTAAACAGACTTAAAATGCTTATTGCAGAAGGAGCTTTAGGTGATATAAGATATGTTCAAAGCGACAGATTAAATATAAACTACTTTAAAAATGACAGAAGTGTTATGTGGGACTTGGCTCCGCATGATGTTTCTATGACAAGTTATATTTTAGGGAAAGAACCTGTCAGAGTTATCAGTGCAGTTGGTGCTTCTACCGATAACAATGATATTATGGATGTTACGCACGTTACGATTGAATATGAGGACAATATAATTGCTCATATTTCAGACAGCTGGATACATCCTCAAAAACGCGTTAACTTACTTGTCAGAGGTACAAAAGCCACTGCAATTTTTGATGATACGTTAGCAGAAAATAAACTTCAAATTTTTGATAGTACTTCTCCTAAAGTTTCTAAAAATGAAGCACTTGATTATATTGAAATTGAACCGTTAAAATTGGAGTGTCAACATTTCTTAAATTGTATTATTAACGGAAAACAAGCAAGAAGTGATGGACACAACGGTTTTAATGTTGTTAAAGTTTTGGAAGAAGCTGAAAAAATAATGCTTGGAGATAAGGTTAAAAGACTTGATAATGTTAACTTTGCACTATCAAGAAGTAAAAAATAATTTAAGGGGATAAAATGGCAAATTTATTAACTATATTAAGAATGATTTTAGCCGTATTGGCAATAGAATTACTGTTTACCGGCAGACCTGATTTTGTAATAACTGCAGTTATTTTAACTTTGTTAGTTATTGCACTCGACGGTTTAGACGGTGTTGTTGCAAGACAATATAATGAACAATCAAAATTCGGTTCAGTATTTGATATTATCGGTGACAGAGTCGTTGAAAATTTATACTGGATTGCATTTGCAGTTATAGGCTGGGTCGGTGTATGGGTTCCTATGGTTGTCGTTTCAAGAGGGCTTATTACAGACGGCTTAAGAAGTATTGCACTTTCAAAAGGATTTACTGCTTTTGGTGAATCTACTATGATGAAAAATAAAGTTTTCCGTTTCTTAACTGCTTCTCGTTTTTCAAGAGCGGTATATGGTGTAGCTAAGACTTTAGCATTTGTATTTGTAATAATTGCATACTTCCCGAATCTTGAATTTTATGACGGAATGAGCATTTACGCATTTAGTATTTTTGCTAAAAATCAACAATATTTGATTATATTTGCTGATATTCTTGTTTACATAGCAGTTGCAATGTGCGTAATCAGAGGTATTCCTGTTATTATAGAAAGTAAAAACTACATAAATGAAGATAAACAGTAAATTCAATATAGTTTTATATGAACCTGAAATTCCGCAAAATACAGGCAATATTGTAAGATTGTGTGCTTGTACGGGTGCAAATTTGTATCTTGTCGGCAAGTTAGGGTTTTCTCTTTCTGATAAGTACTTGAAAAGAGCAGGTCTTGATTATTGGGACAGTACAAATATAAAACAATATGACAACATGAAAGATTTATGGAATGATTTTCCTTATTCAAGATTTTTCTATCTGACAACTAAATCTAAGCAACTTTATACTAATTTTGAGTTTATGGACGGTGATTTCTTTGTGTTTGGACCTGAAACAAGAGGTCTGCCTGAGGATTTGTTAAGGGAAAAATCTGATACGGCTATAACAATTCCGATGGCTGACGGTCAAAGAAGTTTAAATCTTTCTAATTCTGTTGCAATTGTTGTTTATGAGGCAATAAGACAAAATGGCTGAGTATATTGAGTTAAAACATATTCAAAAACTTATTCCGAAAAGAAATGACCTTATGAATAAAGGCTCATTTGGTCGGGTGTTGAATATTGCAGGCTCAAAATTATACTCAGGTGCCGCATTTTTATCTTCTGTTTCATCTTTGAAAACAGGTGCAGGGTATGTGTCTTTGGCATGCCCGCAGGAAATAATTGACAGAATTGCCCCAAATGCACCTGAACTTACGTTTATTCCTTTAAAATCAAACAGTAACGGAAGTATTTCAACTGATAATAGAATTGAAAATATTGAAAAATATGATGTTATATCGCTTGGTTGCGGTTTGACCACAGATATTGAAACTCAAAGGTTTGTATTTTCTCTTATAAAACAATTGAATGACAGACAAAAAGTTATCATAGATGCTGACGGTATCAACATTTTGGCAGAGAGAAAAAGTGATATATCTTTAAAAAATAAGATAATTACACCTCATCCTAAAGAACTTTCTAGATTGTTGAATGTAAGTCCTATTGAAATTAATGATAACAGAGAAAAATATGCAAGAATTACGGCTCAAACTTATGACTGTATTGTTGTTTTAAAAGGTCATAATACAATTATTACGAACGGAGATAAGATTTACCTTAATACAACAGGTAGTTCCGCTTTAGCTAAAGCAGGAACCGGAGATGTTTTGACCGGTATTATTTCGGGGTTATTATCTCAAAAACTTTCGTTATTTAATGCTGCCATTTTTGGTGTGTATTTACACGGTTTAGCAGGTGATATTGCAGCTGAAAGACTGACTAAATACTCCGTATTGGCTTCTGATGTTATTGATAATATTCCTAATGCGTTAAAGAAAATAATCGGAGATTTTAATTAATGGATGAAATAAAAGAACTCCAAGAGAAATTAAAAGAAAACCCAAATGACCTTGATACTATTGAAAAATATGCAATAGCGTTATCTGACATAGGAGAAAATTGGGAAGCATATAATATTTTTCTTTATTTAAAAAATGCTCGCCCGAATAGCTCTACTGTTTATTACAATATTGGTATAATATTAGAGAAAGAAAATCACATTGAAGAAGCTGTTGAGGCGTATGAGAAAGCATTATCTTTATCCTCTGATGATACTGATGTTATGTATAATCTTTCTTATTTATATTTAAAATCTGAAAGATATAATGAGGCGGAGTCATTACTTTTAAAATTAACAGAGTTATCTCCTGAAGATGCGAATTCATTCTTTCAGTTAGGTGAGGTTTACTGTAAAACGAAACAACATGAAAAGGCTATTGTGAACTTTGAAAAAGCTGTTGAATTAAATCCGTCTGATGTTATAGCAAAATTTTATTTGGCTTATGAGTATAAGGAAAATAATCAAACAGATAAAGCCATTAAGTGTTATGAGGAAGTAATTGAAATGGCTCCTGATTATAGCTGGGCTTATTATAATCTTGCTGCTATATACCTTTCAAAGGGTGAAGACGATAAGGCAGTTTTTTGCCTTGAAAGAACAATTTTATATAATCCGAATGACATTCAAGCAATAACAATTTTGTGTAAAATATTCAGTAAACAAAAAAAGTTTATCCAATGTGAAAAAATTCTTAAAAAAGCAATATCAGAAATGCCTGATGAAGCAGATTTGCTTTATTTAATGGCTCAGACATATAAATGTTTAAACAGAAAATTAAACTACAATAAGTATCTGAAACTTGCATTTGATAAAAAAAACACGTTTACGGGGGATATTGAATCATTGGAAGTTGAAATCTCCAAAATAAAATAAACATATATTTTTTTTCTGCTAAAATTAAATAATGAGTTGGATATATTTACTTATAGCTGCAATATTTGAAATCGGTTGGCCTGTAGGTTTTAAAATGGTATCATTAGGTAATCATAAAGTTTTTTGGATTGTTTTTGCCATAGTTGCTATGGCATTAAGCGGAGTGTTTTTATATATTGCTCAAAAAGAAATCCCTATCGGTACAGCCTATGCAGTTTGGACGGGGATTGCCGTAATCTTCACTTTTATTTTCGGTATTATTGTATTTCACGACAGTTTAAACTTATTAAAATTTTTGGCTATTATGTTAATAATTATGGGTATTGTAATTTTAAAAACAGCTCATTAACCAATATTCTAAAGGTAAATTATTTATATAATTTAGGGAGAAACTTTTATTATCTGTTTTTTGTTTTCTCTAAAAATAATCTTATTGCTGCAGAAATTGATGACGGTGTTGTATAAGATGATTTCTTAACGGTTTTGTTCTTTTCCTGTACGGGTTCTATTTCCTTTTGAGTTTCATCAGTTTCAAAATCACCTTGCGAAATATCTTCTATTTGTGATATTTCACTATATTTCATTCTGTCTGAGTTCTTAAACAGTACAGCTATTATTACAATAACCAATATAACAGCGACAGAGACAATTATCCATATTGTGTAATTTGGAGTTGTTTCTTCGCTTACCTTGTCAAGAAAATCAGATTCAGACGAAGAGGGAATGACAATATCATTCCCCGCAGTTTTTGTTAGCGGAATATCCGCATTAAATAAATCAATATTTTCTGCAATGAATATAGAATTATTCATTTACGTCAGTTTCCTTTTGTTTTTCTTCTTTTTTAGTTTTTCTTGGTTTTCTGCCTGTTTTTTTCTTTTCAGGTTTTTGTTCTTCTGTTGATTCTGTTTGGTTTGCTTGTGTTTCAACAGATTTTTCTTCTACAGCTACAGGTTTTATTTCTGCATTTTCAGTTTCAATTTTAGCCTGTTTTTCAACTTTCTTGGTTTTTCTTTGTTTTCTGGCTACTTTTTTTGTTTCTTTTTTTTCACCGGCAGGTTTTTCAACTTCAACCGCAGGTGTTTCAGGTGTTGTTAGAGTTTCTGCAGTTGGTTTTTCTTCTGCTTTTTGTTCGACAATTTCAATCGGTTGCTTATTTTCAACTTCTGCTACTTTTGCTTCAACAACATCTCCGGTTTGCTCATGTTTTTGATTATTATCAAATCTTTGATTATTCTGATTGTTATAGTTGTTGTTGAAATTCTTTTTCTTGTTAAATTGATTATTTCTGTTATTGTTTTGATTATTGTTTTGGTTATTTTGTTGCCCGTTATTCTGTTGTTGATTGTTTTGCTGTTCATTGTTTTCGTTCAACGGGTTATTGTTTGGATTATTAAACACTTTATTTTGTTTGTAGTTAGGTGTTTTATTCTTAATTTGTTGAACAGGCAATTTTAATTTCGCCGCTTTAGCTTTAATTTCTCCCTCGCTTACCGGTGCAGAGAAATTTAAGTCATCAGGGATAATTCCCGAGCCTTGGCAATGCGGACATTTTTTACCGAATATTTCAGATAATGCTTGACCTTGTCTGTGTCTTGTTAATTCAACCAATCCTAAATCAGACAACTGTCCGACTTGAGGTTTTGTCTTATCTTTTTCGACAGCAAGTTCAAGTTCTTCCATCATAGCAAGTTTATCACGTCTGTTTGTCATATCGATAAAGTCAACGATAACCATACCGCCGATATTTCTTAGCCTTAATTGTCTTGCAATTTCGTGAACAGCTTCAATATTGGTTTTTAGAATTGTTTCATCTTGTGTGTTTGAGCTTACAAATTTACCGCTGTTAACATCAATAACAGTTAGAGCTTCTGTTGTTTGAATAAATAAATATCCTCCGCTCGGTAAATTTACTTTTGTTTGAAGTGCTGCTTTTATTTCTTTCACAATGCCTGAAGCAACAAGCAAGGTTTCAGAGCCTTTATAGCAGTTTACTTCAATATTTTTATTCATATTCCAATTTTGTAATATTTGTTGAGTTCTATGTACACCGTATGAAGTATCCAAAATGATTTCATCCACGTCTTCCGTGCAGGCTTCTCTCATAACTCTGTATAATAAGTCTTGATCACGGTATAAAAGACTTGGAGCAGGTCTTGTTTCAGCTGCGGTTACAATTGTATTCCATTTTTCAAGTAAGATTTCCATATCTTCTTGAATATCAGCTTCCGATTGACCCTCTGCTTCAGTTCTGACGATTACACCGATACCTACAGGTTTCATAAGGCTGATTATTGATTTTAATCTTGCTCTTTCTTTATTTGATGTAATTTTTTTACTAACGTTAATACCTGTTTCTTGTGGCATTAAAACTAAAAATCTGCCCGGTAGGCTTAGCATTGTTGAAACACGGGGACCTTTATGCCCTACGGGTTCTTTAACAACTTGTACTATAATTTTTTGTTTCGGTGAAAGCTTTTCTTTTAAAGTTCCTTTCCCGATTGCATCATTTGCGTGTAAAAAACCCATTTTATCATATCCGACATTAACAAATGCCGCATCAATACTTGGAAGAATGTTATCTACCGTAGCTAAATAGATATCATTGAGAAGCATATCTCCTCTTTGAATATAAAATTCACATACTTTTCCGTTTTCAATAACGGCTGCTATGTTATCTCTTTCCGCTACTACAATTGCTTTTGACATACCTTTTCCTTTTCTGATTAAACTTTTTACAACTTGTTCATATCGTTGTCATAGAAAGTTTCTCGGATGATTTTAAATTCAACATCGTGAATATATAATTTTATTACCTCTTCAGGTTTTACCGATGGAATCTCATCAGACTGTCCTACCTTTAAAATCATATTGAGCGTGTTATTTTCAACTTCAACTGATTTTATCGATTGTTTAATATTAACAAGTTTTTTTATACCTTTTTTATTTATCTTCTCTATAAATATTTCATTACTTGAAGATATTTCATTTTTAATATACAACAAATTTTCATTTTTTAAAATACCCTGTTTCAAAGGAGTAAAAGAATATTTTGCCCATTGAGCCGTGATATCAATAGCAGGAGTGTTTCTTTCAATTTGAGTCGCCGAAATAACTTTTATATTTTCGGGAAGCACTTTATTAAAAATTTGAGGTAATTCTTCGTTTGAAATGTATTCGCAAAGCTCTATATCAATAAGTTCATTTTCTCCCTCAATAAAGATTGGCAGTGCCACCCCTAATGAAAATTTTGGTGTAGGGTTAAACCCTTGAGAAAAATTCAATTTTAATTGTGAGCGGAAAAGCATTTTTGTTATTGTGTTTTGCCAATCCAAGTGAGAAATATATTTCATTTCATTTAATTTTTGAATTTTTAATCTGTATTTATAAATATTGTTTTCGTGTGTTTCGTTTTGTTCTTTTCTTTCATAAGTAAACGGTTTATCCGGAACTTTATGAGTTTTTAAATTTTTGCAAACTCCGCAATTAACGCAGCCAAACTCACATGGAGTTATATTTTTGTTTTGTAATGCGTTATTATACTGTTCTATAAGCCAAGACTTATTAATCCCGATATCAATTACGTCCCAAGGTAAACTTTCATCCACAGAATATTGTCTTTGTGCGTCATCATTAAAATCTATTCCGCATTCTTTTGCACAATCAATCCATAGATATTTATCTGCATTTTCATTCCAAGTTGTTAAGTATGCACCTTTTTCAAAGAGTTTTAAGAAAAATTCTCCGTACTTTTCATCTCCTCTTGAAATTGCACATTCCAATTTTGAAGTAAAACCGTTATGGTAGTTTATTTTTAAGCCTTTAATAGATTTAACTTTATCAAGTAAGTAATTTATTCTTTCCCTAATTTCATCAGGCGAAAATTGACCGCACCATTGAAACGGAGTAAAAGGCTTCGGTACAAAAATTGAAAGTGTGCATGTTAAATTAAGATTGTCTTTTAAGTTATTTTCAGTTTTCAGTTCTTTAGCTCTCCACCTGATTTTTCGGAATAACTCTGCCATTTCATCTAAATCTTCATAGGTTTCGGTTGGTAATCCTATCATAAAGTACAGTTTAACGCCTGAAAAACCGTTTTTATAGCAATTTAAAATAGTATCAACTATTTGTTCTTCCGTTAAATTTTTATTTATAACATTTCTTAAACGTTGGCTTCCTGCCTCGGGTGCAAGTGTAACTGTAGTGTTTCTTACTCCCCTGACAAGTTGTACCAGTTTTTGACTGTATCTGTCTATTCTTTGGCTTGGGAGTGATACCGATATTTTTTTCTCATTTAATGAGTCTGATAAACATTCAATAACACTTTCTATATTTGTATAATCATTTGAAGATAAAGAAAGAAGCGAATATTCGTCATACCCTGTTTCGGCAACAGACTCTTGAACCATTGAAATAATATCTTCGGCTTTTCTTTCTCTAATAGGAAGTGTAACGTGCCCTGCTTGGCAAAAACGGCACATTCTTCCGCACCCTCTTCTTATTTCTATAATGGTCCTGTCGTGAACCCCGGATGAGTAAGGGATAGGAGCTTTTGGCGGTCTTGCAGATTTAGAAATATCAAAAACTCTTTTCTTAGTTTTATTTTGTAATTCAGAACTGTAAACTCCTTCAATTTGAGCTGATTTTAATATTATTTCATGCCTTGAAAGCCCTTCTTCTTTTAGCCTTTTATATGCTTCTAATACTTCGATAATCAGCTCTTCCCCGTCCCCAATCATGAATAAATCAATAAATTTTTCCATTGGCTTAGGGTTAAAGCAGCTTGGCCCGCCCGCCATTATAATCGGGTCATTTTCTTTTCTTTTTTCTCTTAATACAGAAATACCGGATAAACTAATCATTTCAAGCACGGTAGGATATGCCAGTTCATATTGAAGAGAAATCCCTATTATATCAAAATCTTTAACCGGTTTTTTAGATTCCAAACAATAAAGAAGTTTATTTTCTCTTTTTAATATATTTCTAAAATCAATATCGGGAGCATAAACTCTGTCCGCCATAAATCTTGCATCAGCGTTAACAAAGTCATACAACACTTTTTGCCCCAAGTTGCTTATTGCAATTTCATACTTATCGGGGAACATTAGTGCTATTTTAGCTTTTGCACTATCAAAATCTTTATTATATGACAGGTACTCATCCCCGATATATTGGTAAGGTTTTTTTACGTTATATAAGCAACATTGGATATCTAATGGTAATTTATTTGACATTAAGCTAAATCTTCCGGCACATATCTTTCTATATCAATAACTCTCCCATAAGAAGAATTAATTCTGAACTGATTTAAAAATTTTAAAAGTGAGTCATAAGGTACTTTATATTTATATAAAGCACAACCAATGCCGTTTTTACGAACAACCGTAACTATATAAAAACATTTTTGAGCATAATCAATTAAAGAGTCTTCTTTAAAAAAGTTACCGTTTTCATCTTTTATAATCTTAATATAAGGGAACCCCTTAAAGGACGGTTGCTTTATTCCTTTGTTATCAGAGGAAGTTCTCTTTACAAAATTAACTACTTTATCATTAAAATCATCGTTCATTTTATTATTGAAACTTATATTTCGGCTATTGGCAAGTTGTTAACATTTAATTAATAAAAAACGAGCCTGATTGGCTCGCTTTTCAGATTGTTATAAATATAAATAATTTGTTATGTTAATATATCAACAAGTTCACCAACTAATGATAAGTTAGCAACTGCATCATTAACATTTGTTTTTGCTCCGGTGTAAGCATTTTGTCCTCTTTGTAATATATCTGATACACCATCCTTGTTTGCATCTTTAGTCAGTAAACCCGGCAATAAACTTGCTGTTGAAACTATACCGAAGATATTTTCAAATACTTTTTGATTTTTTACCTGACCTGCTTCAAGATTGCCTCCGATTTTATCATAGCCTTTTTTTGCAATACTTGAAAATTTATTTAAAACTTTACCTGCAACAGCTTTACCTTTAGCAAATTTACCGGTAGATGCCTTTAAATTTTCTGCTGTCTCCGGTATCTTTGTCATTACTTTATCTAATCCGGCAACCATCTTTTCAGGAGCATTCTTAAATACTTTAGATGTAAGCGTTGCAATTTTAGCACCGCCGACATAAGAAACCAAGCCTGCTAAAGCTAAAGATGAAGCAATTGCTAACGGTTTTTTTATACTTTTAGACGAAACATAATTGTCTTTAGATACTTGGTCGTATGCCTTATCGGTTACTTTTAAAATTTCATCATAATCAACATGTTTTTCTTTTGTACCTTCCGAACCTGCAAAACTTGCTTTCGGTTTTATAGGTACACAATTTATTGCAGAAATACTCATGCTTTTACCTTCTTTCAATAAAACTATTCTACTACATGTAATGTTTGTAAAGCAAATATTTGCTAAAAACATTGATTTTGTAACAATAATTTTACATTTATTCTACACAAAATAAACAAAAAATTAAAGATAATTTCAAAAATTTATTTATATGGTAAACTATAAACATTATGTAGATTAGTGGAGATTAATGGGATGTTAGATTTACTTCTCAAAATATTTGGGGATCCAAACAGTAATAAAGTTAAGAAAATGATGCCGATAGTGGATCATATTAATAAATTAGAGCCTGATTTTGCAAAATTAACTGATGAAGAATTGAAGCATAAAACTGTTGAATTTAAAGAAATTTTGGCAAAACGTCCTGTTTCCGACGATATAAAAAAAGACAGAGAACTTGAAAAACAAGCACTTGATAATATTTTACCCGAGGCATTTGCTACCGTTCGTGAAGCCGGTAAAAGAGTTTTAAACATGCGACATTTTGATGTCCAGCTTCTTGGCGGTATTTTCCTTCATGAAGGACATATTGCAGAAATGAGAACAGGTGAAGGTAAAACCTTGGTAGCAACACTTCCTGCCTACTTAAATGCATTAACGGGAAAGGGTGTTCACGTTGTTACGGTAAATGATTACTTGGCACAAAGAGATAGCGATTGGATGGGTAAAATTTACAAATTCTTAGGTCTTTCCGTCGGTGTAATTCTTTCAAACATGAATAATTATGAAAGTTTTCACTTAAAAAAAGAAGCATACGCATGTGATATTACATACGGTACAAACAATGAATTCGGTTTTGATTATTTAAGAGATAATATGGCAACTTCTGTTGAACAAAGGGTTCAACGTCCTTACAATTATGCAATTATCGATGAAGTTGACAGTATCTTAATAGATGAAGCTAGAACGCCGTTGATTATCAGCGGTCGTCTTGATAAATCTGCAGATTTATACAGAACAATGGCTGCAGTTGCTCCTCAACTTGAAAAAGTTAAGCACTATGAAGTAGATGAAAAGAATAAAAACGTTATTCTTACGGAAGAGGGAATTGATAAAGCTCAAGAAATTTTAGGTATTCCTGATTTATTTGATATTAATAACCAATATGCTCATCACTTATTACAGGCATTAAAAGCAAAAGAATTATTCCAGCTTAATGTTGATTATGTAATTAAGAATGGCGAAATCATGATTGTAGATGAGTTTACGGGTCGTTTAATGGAAGGTCGCCGTTGGTCGGAAGGACTTCATCAGGCAGTTGAAGCTAAAGAGGGAGTTGAAATTCAAGACGAAACACAAACTCTTGCAAGTATCACTTTCCAAAACTTGTTCAGACTTTATCCTAAATTAGCAGGCATGACCGGTACTGCTATGACTGAAGAAGCTGAATTCGGTAAAATTTATAATCTTGAAGTTACTCAAATACCTACTAACAAAACTGATATCAGAATTGATATGCCTGATGTTATTTACAAAACAGAAAAATACAAGTTTAAGGCTGTTGTTGATGAAATTATAAAAATGCATGAACTCGGTCGTCCTGTTCTTGTAGGTACAATAAGTATTGAAAAATCAGAGTTGGTTTCCGAGTTATTGAAACAAAAAGGTATTAAACATAACATATTGAATGCTAAACATCACGAAAAAGAAGCATATATTATCGCACAAGCAGGCAGATACGGTGCTGTTACAATTGCAACAAATATGGCAGGTAGAGGTACCGATATTCTTCTGGGTGGTAACAGTGAATATATGGCAAAAGATGAACTTGTTTCAAGAGGAATTACTCCTGAAAATACTCCTGATTACGAAGAAATTAAAAATGAAATTCTTGCAAATACAAAGAAAATTACGGAAGAAGAACATGCAAAGGTTGTTGAAGCAGGCGGTTTACATGTTATTGGTACAGAAAGACACGAGTCAAGACGTATTGATAACCAGTTAAGAGGTCGTGCCGCAAGACAAGGTGACCCCGGATCAACAAGATTTTTCTTATCTCTTCAAGATGATTTAATGAGAATTTTTGGCGGTGATCAAATTACTGCCTTAATGAATATGCTTAACATAGAAGAAAATTTGGCAATTGAAAATCCGTTAATTACAAAACAAATTGCAAGCAATCAAAAGAAAGTTGAAACTCTAAACTTTGACAGAAGAAAGAGCGTTCTTGAGTATGATGACGTATTAAACTTACAACGTGAAAAATTCTATGCTCAAAGAAACAGAGTAATTGAAAACACTGATTTAAGTGATGATATAAGATACATGATTGAACGTGAGGCAGATAGATTGCTTCGTTCTTACATTTCACCTGGAATGAATCCTGATGAATATATTCATGATGATTTAGTTTCACTTGTTAAGGAAATTCACTCTGTTATTCCGCAACTCGTTAGTGTTGATGTAAAAGATTTTCAAGGTTTAAAATTTGAAAACGCTTATGAAAAATTAAGAGATTTGGCATTTGAAGCATATAAAGACCACGAAATTAAAACAGTGTCGTTCTACAATATGGTTGCTAAACAGTATAATCCGGAGCATGTTGATGAAGAACCGTTTGCAAAAGATAACGTAATGAGAAATCTTGAAAAAGAAATTTTAATAAGAGTTGTTGATAATAAATGGATTGACCACTTGAGTCAAATTGATATGTTAAAAGAGGGTATCGGATTAAGAGCTTACGGACAAAAAAATCCGATTTTGGAATACAAAAAGGAAGCTTACGATATGTTTAACAATATGATGTATGAAATTCAAAGTGAAACTGTTAAACACTTATTCAGAACGAAATTCGGTATTCAAGTTGTATCTCCGGAACAAGCAAATATTCCAATGAATGAAATAGAACCTGAACAGACAATAATTATGAATCAACAGGAAGGAAATGAAGGGGAAGAAGATAAATAATCATGATATTAATTTATAATGCTTTTTTAATATTATTAGCAATTATACTTTTGCCGTTTATTCTAATCTCATTTGTAATTCAACCTAAGTTCAGAGCAGGTTTCTTTGAAAAAACAGGGTTTTACAAATTTGATAAGAAAGGTCAAAAAACTACTGTTTTCCACGCAGTTTCAGTTGGAGAGGTTAATGCTGTAAAAGATTTAATTCAAAAATACAGAGAAAAACATCCTGCTGAACTTATCGTTGTAACAACAACTACAAAGACAGGTCAGGAAATTGCAAATAAATCACTCGCTAAGTATTGCGACAAAATAACTTATTATCCCTATGATTTCTTTTTTAGCGTTTTATCGTTTTTAAACACCTTTAAGCCTGAAAAAATAATTATTGCCGAAACTGAAATTTGGCCTTGCTTTATAACATTAGCAAAAATAAAAGGGGTAAAAGTTTATACCGTAAACGGCAGAATTTCACCGCATTCTTTTAGCGGATACAAAAAGATTAAGTTATTTTTGGCACCTGTTTTTAACAGATATGAAAAAATATTTATGCAATCACAATCTGACTCAGACAGAATGGTTGCAATAGGTGCAAAAGAAGAAAAAGTTGAGGTTATGGGTAATTTAAAATTTGATATTACTCAAAATCTAAGCGAAGAGCAAAAACAAAAATATCGTAATGAATTAAAAACAGATAACTACAGACTGTTTGTCGGAGCCAGTACTCATAAAGGTGAAGATGAAATAGTTTTATCTGTATTTAAAAAACTAAAAAATGAGTGTAAGGACGCAAAATTATTGCTTGTTCCAAGACATCCGCAACGTTATGAAGAAGTTTCAAAACTGCTTGATGAGTGTGGGTTTAACTGGGGTAAGCGTTCAAATAATGATAACTTTAATGAAAATGAAATTATTTTGTTAGATACAATGGGAGAACTTTCAAAATTGTTCTCAATTTGTTATGTAGCCTTTATCGGCGGAAGTTTTACGCAAACAGGCGGTCATAATCCTCTTGAAGCAAATATTTGGAATAAGCCTGTTATATCCGGACCTGTTACATTTAATTTTAAAGATGTTTATAGAATTGTTTGCGAAAAACAGTGTGCAATAATTGTCAAAGATGAAAATGAATTTGCTGATGAGCTTTTGTCATTTTATAAAGACAGTTCAAAATATGATTGTTATTGCAAGAATGCTCAAAAAGTATTTGATGAAAATAGAGGGGCAATTAGTTACGTTTTAGAAAGAGTCTAACCCGCTTTTTCAAAGAATATTATTCCGTAAGAAGGAATTGAAATGTAACTGAATTGCTTAAATATGCTATCTGTATTCAAATAAGTATTTTCACCAAAATATTCTTGCTTATCAGAGTTTATTATTTCTCTCCATTCTCCTTTTGGGAAAAGTATTCCGTAGTTTTTCATATATGATACGTTTGAAAAATTGGAAACAGAGAAAATTTCGTTGTTATTTTTCTTTGCGTGTATTGCATGAATATCAGAATTTTGGTGGACAATTGTTTTTTCAATGTGTCCTGATGATATAGAGTGGTTATTTTCACAGAGATTGTTTAAGTCTGTCATAAAGTGTTCAACCGCTTTATTTATGTATTGATATTCTTTATCGACATAGACTGAAGCAAGTTTTGAGTCTTGAAAAGCACTAATTCCGGGTTTATACCCTTTTTCTAACAGGTATGGCTCTGAGCCGATTGAAAATTTTCTGAAAAACTTAAAATATGCTAAATTTGCATTCTCATCCCCTTGGAAAATCATCTTTGGTCCGGGGATAGAATATATTTTTGCAATTGCAAGTTTATGCAATTGAACAGCTTTTTTATATGCACTGTAAATTTGTTCAAACGGAATATCAATATTCAAATTATTGTGAAAATAGAATAATTTTCGTTGAATAGCCGAATATTTTTCAAGTCGTCCCGAAACAAGCTCTGTTAAAATACTTTGTGTAGCGTGTGCTACAATTTTACATTCTTCGCCGTGTTCGCAGTCACAAATATATGATGACAGATTTAATTCTCTTGAAACAATTTTTGTAATCAATCTTGTTCCGTCAATGTTTCCTATTTCATCATGGCTCATGGGATATTTGACTCTTGATTGTGCAGCAGAAAGAGAACTGTCAAAATTGTTTATGTCTTTGTTTCTGCAATCCCAGCTGCCTAAGACAGATGACGCTATTTGTTTATGGAAAGGAAAATCCCACTCTGTATCAAATCCAAGAGCAGAAAGTGAAATATCATTATTTCTTATTTTATTAATAAATGCGTCATGGTCATTTTCATTTTCTTCAATTTCCGATAGAGAAAATGTTTTAGTAACTCTGCTATCGTTATCTCTGCCGTCCTCTGCAATTAAGAATGCATTTGGTGCATAATAATTAATTTCCGCAACTATTTGTTTCATCGTGTAATCAGAACACATAAATTTTGTCATGTCAGCTCGTAAACCGTCGCAGTGATAGTTTAAAATCCAGTTTAAGGCTGTACCTGTAATGTAATCTCTTGTATAAAAACGGTATTCGTCTTTTTCAAAATTAAATTTAAAACCGAAACAATTTTCTCCGTCCAAATAAGGTCCTGTCAGTTGTAATTGTGCTATATCGGGTCCTAAATGGTTTGGAACAAAGTCCATAATTACGTTTAAACCGATTGAGTGTGCATAATCAATTAGTTCTTTTAATTCATCAGGTGTTCCGTATGTGTGATTCGGTGCATATTTATCAACTCCGTCGTATCCCCAGTTAAAGGAGTATGTGTTTTCGACAGGCATGATTTCAATAGCGTTAAACCCTATATCAACAAGTCTTTTTATCTCCTCTTTTGCGGATAAATATGTGCCTTCATTAGTAAAAGTACCTAAATGAAGTTCATAAATTCTTAAATCATCTACATTTTTAAGTTTGTTATTTTCATCTGATATGCGGCTTATTTTTCTTTTGTCATCCCCGTTTAACCAACTTAAATCGTTCCATTTAAAAAGCGTGTGATTATAAAATTTTGACCACTTAAAATAAACATCCTGCCACATTGAGCAAGGGTCTTTTACATAGACATTTGTTCCGTAAAAATCTAAAACAAAACGATATCTGTCACCATTTTGAAGATAATCTTTCGGCAAAATATGCTTCCAAATGCAATCGCAAACTTTTTCCATTTTGAATTTTTCAATGTCTTTGCCGATACGTTTTATTTCAAGGTGAATATTTTCTAAATACGGAAAAGCAAAAATTTTAATAATAATACTTCCGTCAGGTGCAAAATTAATGCCAAAATATTTATCCCACACATAAAATGTGGACTTAAAATCAGAACATATATTTTTATTATTTATAAAATTTACCATAATTGCCTTATAAATAGTATTCAACATTATTTAATTTTTGTCTATAATTATAATATGAAAATAATCGACGGATTAAAATATATCAATAATTCATCAATTGCATTGGGGTTCTTTGACGGAATACATTTAGGGCATAGAATTGTGTTAAAAAATGCAATTCATATAGCACAAAAAAATAATACATTTTCAACGGTTATTGTTTTTAAAGAACATCCTTTAAATTATCTTACTAACCAAAAATTACCTTTAATTTTATCTTTCGATGAAAAAATGAAAATGTTAGAGTCTGTCGGGATAGATAATGTAGTTCTTCTTGATTTTGAAAAATATTCAGGCATGAGTGCTAAAAATTATCTTGAACAGGTTTTGGTTAAATATTTTTCTCCAATAGCCATAACAACAGGTTTTAATCACTTTTTTGGTTATAAAAAGCAAGGAAATAGTGAATTTCTTCGCCAAAATAAAACAAAATATAATTATGAATACTATGAGGTTCCGCCTTGTGTAGTTGAAAATACCGTTGTAAGCTGTAGTTCAATAAGAAACAAGCTAAATTTAGGTGATTTTCTTTGTGCAAATGATTTACTCGGTTATAAATATTTTATTGAAGGAACGGTAATACAGGGTGATAAGATAGCCTCTAAGATGTCTTTCCCAAGTGCGAATATAAATTATCCCGAAGAAAAAGTTAAAATTCCCGAAGGTGTTTATTTTGTTCTGGTAACAATTGACGGAAAAGGTTATAATGGAGTTTTAAATCACGGGTATGCTCCTACATTTAATAATGAAAGTAAGTTAAAAACAGAAGTTCATATACTTGATTTTAGTAATGATATTTATGGAGAGAAAATAAAAGTTTCATTTGTAACAAAAATCCGTAATCAGATGAAATTTGATAATGTTGAAAAACTAAAGGCACAAATAAACAGAGATATTGCTTTTGTTGAAATTTACAAATATTTTTTGCACGAAAAGGTTTATTCAAGTTGTAAAAATTTTTATATGTAACTGTAATATTTTTTGTCCGTATTGTAAAATTAATTTATAAATGATTTTCAAGGAGTAATTATGACTAACACTTTTGAGGGAATGCTTACAGTTACAAATGAAAGATTTTGTATAATTGTTGCAAGATTTAATGAATTTATAAGCTCTAAACTTTTATCAGGAGCAATAGATGAATTGAGAAGACACGGTGTTAAAGAAGATAACATCGATGTAATGTGGGTTCCGGGAGCATTTGAAATCCCACTGATTGCTAAAAAAGCTGCTAAAACAGGAAAATATAGTGCAATTATTGCTTTAGGTGCGGTAATCAGAGGCACTACATCTCATTATGATTATGTATGTGCAGAAGTATCTAAGGGAGTTGCTTCTGTAAGTTTAGATACAGGTTTACCTGTTATATTCGGAGTATTAACTTGCGAGAATATAGAACAAGCTATTGAAAGAGCAGGTACAAAAGCAGGTAATAAAGGCTCTGATGCTGCGAAATCGGCTATTGAAACGGCAAATTTGATTTCAAAAATTTAATTTATAAGAATTTAAAATATTAAAAGACCGGTTATGCCGGTCTTTTTTAGTGTTAAGATTTGTAATAAATACTAAACTTTATTTTCAAATTGTCGATATTATATGTAATCAGGAGTGAAAAATATGAATATCGACAATTTGAAATCAATGCTGATTTCGCTATTGAGAAATAACGAAACAGTAAAGGGAAATGTGAACGGTTCTGATGAGGACTTTGACAAAAGTATTTTTTCAAATGCTCAAGAATATGAGGACATAGAGAAAACTCTTGGCAATATTTTTATGACTTGTGATAAGAATGCTAACGGAGAAATTGATGCTGATGAGGTTCAACTATTATCTGCAGGGTTATCATCAATTACAGGTTTGTCGGGAGTATCTCTTAGTGCTTTAGTTGGGGAAGAAAGTGATGATGATAAATTAAATGCGATTGCGGAAGAATTTACTCAAATGCAAGGGGCAGGTTCTATGCAAATCGATTTTACAAAAGAACCTACAAAAGAAGATATTCAAAATAGTGAGAATTTGTTAACCGAAATTATAAATAATGACGTATTAATAAGTTCAGAATTAAAAAACGAAAGAAGTGAAACGTTAGCTCAACTTACTGAAATACAAGGTAAAATTCAAGCATTGGAAGATAAAACAAACTTATCAGAGGCAGAAAAACTTGAATTGGCAAAATTATCAACGCAAGCAACCGAATTAAATGCAAAACTGAAAGAAAATGAAACAGGAATATTAGATAACTGTTCAGAGGAAACAAAGCAGGCGATTTCTGATCTAAATAAACAAAAAGAAATGTATAGTTTAGCAGAAAGTGGTGAAAAAGATGCTGTTTTGCCAAATGATAATCAAAATTCAATCGATACACCCGTACCATCAGGTACAGATAATAAAGTTCAAAATGATGATACTTCATCAGGCGGGGATGGTGGGGATTACCAAACCCCAAGCAGTTCAAATACACAGCAAAATAACTCAACAAAATCTTATTCAAATATGTCTTTAGATGAGTTGCAATCAGAACTTTCAACCGAACAAAATACACTTAATGAAAATAAGGAAGAATTAAAAAATATTTTAAACGGTACTAATGAAGAACTTGTTGCTGCAAAAGAAAATATTAATACAAAAAGAGAAGAACTAAATAAACTTCTTGAAACAGTATCTCCCGAACTTGCAAAAGAGTTGTCAGAAGTTCAAGATGAAAAGGATAATAAACAATCCGAGATTGACAATAAAAAAACTGAAATTTCAGATAAAGAAAGCAGTGTTAATGAATGCCGGCGAAATTTTGATAATGCAAAATCAGCCGTAACAAATCAGGAAAGCATAATAAGCGATCTTCAAACAGCTTTGTCAAGTGCAAAAGATGAAGATAAAGCGGAGCTTGAAACTGCATTAGCGTCTGCTAAAGCTGAACTTGAAACTCTTAAATCACAAAGAGATGAGGCGGAAAAAACATTAAAAGAAGAACAAGACAACTTAACGGCTCTTAAAGATGAATTAACAAATCTTGAAGCGGAACTTGTAGAAATTCAAGAAGAAGAAACAAATGTTAATGCTAAGATTGATGAACTCAATAATGCCGAAATTTTAGCAGCAAAAACAGAGTTGAAATCTGCTGAAAATGATTATGAAACAACAAAATCAAGTTTAGAAACTGCTGCAAACGATAAAATATCTAAATCTGAATCAAAAATTACAGAAATAGAAGCTGCCATAACAGAAAAAGCTAATTCCGCTCAAAAGAGTAAATACAGTACATCAACAATGGAAGGTAAATTTACTCTAAACGGGGTTGAATACAATAGCTTGATTGATGGAGATTCCTTACAAAGCCTTTCTAATCAAATTATAAAAGGTGGAGCCGGTACAGGTTTCGGACATCCGGATAAGTGCTTATCATTTGCTTATTCGTATGGTAAATGGATTGATAACAGTACCAATACTCCAAAGAACGGAACGGCAGGAGATTATCCGGATGCAGGAGGCTATGAGGCACATACAGGTTCAAAAGAAGATATGCTTTCAATGATAAAATCCGAACTCGATGAAGGCAACCCTGTAGTACTTCAAGTAAACGGAAATAAAGCAGGTACCTCCAGACACTATGTAACCGTAGTCGGATATCGTTCTGACGCAGGAAGTACGTTAGAAGAGCGAGATTTATTAATTATAGATACCTATGACGGAAAAATTGAAGGTATGGGCGATAACGGAACTCGATTTATGATTACGGGTGAGGCCTGCCATAAAAAATACTCGGGTTATCAGATTTACATAAGAAAATAGTATTAAAAATATTACCCACATGGGTAATATTTTTGTTTTCAAAGTATGTAAATAAATAATTCATGGTAAAATTATTTTATTCTAAGGATAGTTTATTGAGAGTTTTTAGTATGAAAAAAACAAAAGGTATAATTTTAGCCGGCGGGGCGGGTACAAGACTTTATCCTGCTTCTTTACCGATTTCAAAGATATTATTGACTGTTTATGATAAGCCAATGATTTATTATCCCTTGACAACGCTTTTGCTTGCAGGAATTAAAGATATATTGATAATTTCAAATCCTGATGATGTTGATAATTTTAAAAAGTTATTGGGTGACGGGTCACAAATCGGCGTATCTGTTCAATATGAAGTTCAATATAAGACAAAAGGGATAGCTGATGCACTAATAATCGGGGAAAAATTTATAGGGGATGACAATGTTGCTCTTATTTTAGGTGATAACATATTCTACGGTGAAAATTTTGCACGCAGACTTATGTCTATTATGAAAGAAAATGTTGGTGCAACTGTTTTCGGTTATCAGGTTAAAACTCCTGAAAAGTTTGGGATTGTTGAATTTGATAAAAATTTCAATGTGATTTCACTTGAAGAGAAACCAAAAAATCCTAAGTCTAACTATGCTGTAGTCGGGCTGTATTTCTATAATAATAAGGCTATTGAGTTTGCTAAATCACTAAAGCCGTCAGCAAGAGGTGAACTTGAAATTACGGACTTGAATAAAATTTATTTGGAAAGAAAAGAACTTAAAGTCGAGATTTTAAGACGTGGATTTGTTTGGCTTGATACAGGCTCCTTTGATACTCTTCTTCAAGCAAGCAATTTTGTTCAATCAATGGAATTGAATGCAGGTAAAAAAATCGGATGTATCGAAGAAGTTGCAATAAGAAAAGGATATATTTCCAAACAAGAAATATTAAAACGCTTAAATCCTAAATTAAAAAATGAATATTTAGACTACCTTATTAATATTCCGGATGATGAGGGTTAAATGAAGAAGAATTTAGTTGTAGGGGCAGGTTTTTCCGGTGCGGCAATCGCAAATTTGATAGCTGAAAACTTAAATGATGAAGTTCTTGTAATAGATAAAGAAGATAATATTGCAGGACAAAGTTTTGATTATAGAGATGAAAACGGGATATTTATACATAAGTACGGCTCTCATATTTTTCACACAAAAGATGAACGTGTATGGGAGTATTTAAACAGATTTACATCCTTTAATACTTATATGCACAAAGTTGTGGCTATTATTGACGGTATTGAAACAATAATTCCGTTTAATATTAACAGCCTTTATGATGTTTTTCCGCAGTCAATGGCGAAAAGACTCGAGGAAAAATTACTTGCTAAGTTTCAATACAATACTAAAGTTCCAATCTTAGAATTCAAAAAGCAAGATGATGAAGATTTGAAGTTCTTGGCTGATTTCATTTATGAAAAAGTATTTCTTGAATATACTACAAAGCAGTGGGGAGTTGCTCCGGAAGGAGTTTCAGGAAGTGTAACCGCAAGAGTTCCTGTTTTTATTGGCAAGGATGACAGGTATTTTCAAGATAAGTATCAAGGTATTCCATTAAAAGGTTATACAAATGTAATCAAAAATATGCTTGATAATAAAAATATCAAAGTAAAACTTAATACCGATTTTAAGGATATTAAAAATCCGTATGATTTTGACAGAATATTTTACACGGGTTCAATCGATGAATATTTTGATTATAAATATGGAGTCTTACCATATCGCAGTGTTAATTTTAAATTTGAAACCTATGACAGAGAATTTTATCAGTCAAACTCCGTTGTAAATTATCCTTGCAACTATGATTACACAAGAATACATGAGTATAAACACTATCTGAATGATAAATCTGATAAAACAGTTATAGCGAAAGAATATTCTGAATTTTTTGAACTCGGAAAAAATAAAAGATATTACCCGATACCAAAAAAAGAAAATGAAGAGCTATATAAAAAGTATTCGGATGAAGCAACTAAACTAACGAATGTTTATTTTCTTGGCAGGCTTGCCGATTATAAATATTATGATATTGATAAGTGTATAATCAGGGCATTTGAAGTTTTTGAAGGATTGCAAATATGATTTTAGTTACAGGTGGAGCCGGTTACATAGGAAGTCATTGCGTACTTGACCTTTTAAAACAAGGATGTGAGGTCGTAATTTTTGATAACCTTTCGACTGGTCATATTGAAACTGTTGAAAAATTGCAAAATCTAAATTTTAAAGGAAAAGTTATTGATTTTATAAATGCTGATTTAACAAAGAAAAACGATGTTGATAGTTGTTTTAAACGTTATAATATTGATTCTGTAATACATTTTGCGGCTTATTCACTTGTCGGCGAGTCTGTGACTAATCCTATTAAGTACTACTATAACAATGTTTTCGGGTCTTTGAATTTGTTATCATCCATGGTTGAAAATAATGTTATGAAAATTGTATTTTCTTCAACTGCTGCAACTTATGGGGAGCCTGAATATATTCCTATTGATGAAAATCATCCTCAAAAACCAATAAATACATACGGAAATACCAAATTGGCGGTTGAAAGAATTATGGATGATTTTGACAAGGCCTATGGATTAAAAAGTGTCCGTTTAAGATACTTTAACGTTGCAGGAGCTGATGAATCATCACAGATTGGAGAATGGCACGAGCCTGAATCACACTTAATCCCGAATATATTAAAATCAACATTTGATGGTGGAAAAACCTTTATAGTTTTTGGTGATACTTATGATACTAAGGATGGAACCTGTATTAGAGATTACATAAATATTTCTGATTTAATTGATGCACATATTTTAGCTTTAAAGTACTTAGATAAAGGCGGAAAAACAAATTTCTTTAATCTTGGTACTAAATCAGGCGACAGTGTTAAAGATGTATTTAATGAGTGTGAAAAAGTTACGGGTAAAAAAATCCCTGTTTCTATAGCAGATAAGCGCTCAGGCGACCCTTGCAGTTTGATCGCCGATAATTCAAAGGCAAAGGAAGTTCTTGGCTGGATACCCAAAAGAACATTAAATGATAGCATAAAAACTGCTTATGCATGGGAAAAGAACTTGCAGAAATATTTATGCAAATAGTATTTCGTTAATTTTGTTTTGCGGTAAAAACATTGTTGTAGATTGGCATTCTTTCGGAAGAGGAAGTCCAAGGTTCATTGATGTTTCAATCTTCTTTTGCAGGTCTTTTCTTGTTGATTGAAACCCTAATTTGTAATAAAAAGGTACGGGAGAATTGAGTTTTGCTTTGGTTGTAGAAGCAGTTAAACAAACTCTCCCGCCCATTCCTCTCTTGTAGCTTTCTCTCACAATTTCTTTAATTAATTCAGTGCCTATTCCCTTTAATTTTCTTGATGAAGATAATGAATTTACATATAAATATTTTCTGTTTTTGTAGTAATTTGGGTAATTATCTCCGATAATAGGAGCATTGCATTCTGAAAAATCACAAAATCCAAGGCTTTCGCCTCCGCTTGATAAGCTGCATGAATTTTTTCTTGTTTCCTTTATGCAAACACTAACAGGGTTATTAAACTTGTCTTTTAGAGTAATAAACTCTGAATTTTTTGCTAATTTTCTTTTTATATGTTGAAGGGGTTGATAATCAATAAATTTTTTAAAAGGATTTTTTTTGATTTTATCAGTACCGCTTTTCATACTTTTTTTTGAACCGCAGAAATAAATGTTAGAATTAAAATAAGCAGAATTTATTTGCATACATAACCCCTTATCTGTAATAAAACATCTAAAGAATATTTTTGCTATAATAAACCTGTAGAAAGACTTAAAATGATTACAAAAGAAGTTACGGATTGGCTAAAAAAACTTGAAAGAACTAATTATAAGATTGAAGATGCACTTCAAGATTTGTCAGAATTTTCAAGATATCTTTCCCGTGAAGATTTAGTTTTTATAAAACGAAGATTAAAAGATATTTACTTGATTTATTAATGTAAAAAATTTTTAACTATGTCCGTTTTTGACGTGGTAATTTTTTATAATAATATTGAAATTAAATCTAAATGAGTGTGTGATAACCCGGATTTATTATTACTGCTCTTTTAGATAGAAAATTTTAATAGGAAAAAATTATGAATAAATTTATTACTCAAGATAAGGTTCTTTATGCGGAAGAACAAATTAAACAAATTAAAGATCAACCTAATCAAAAAAAATATCAATTTAATGAACTTCGCTCAACTATGTTTGATAATGAAGAATATACGTTTGATAAAGAAATCAAGCTAAATGCAATTCTTTCTTTTATAGGGCATTATCATTTACCGAATAATTTATTTGGGGTGCAAACTTGTCCGAATTGCGGTAAAGATGAAGTTATTCCATATTTTCTATCAGGTTCGGTATTATCAGGAATGAATATTTTTAAAGGTTATTGTACAAATTGTAAAACAAAGTCTGTTTATTCAGACTATGAACAATATATAAAAGTAAAGAGTTATGTTCTTGAACATAAAAATGAACTAATAAATTTACAAGGAAGAAGATAAAACTAATTATGAAATATTTAATACGAGCAAATAAAGTTGTATTTTCAGGTAATATGCTGATGATAATAAAGTATGTTTCTGATTTTTACAAAAGTGAATCAAAAATATGGACGGATAAAGACAGAAATTTTACAGACTTGGGAAAATTTAAAACCTTTATTGAATCATTAAATTATAAAATATCAGATAAAATACCTTCAAATTGCAGATGTGAAGGAACATCGGTTTCGGTTGCAGAGTTTAAAAAGATATTTGAAGAAGAGCATTTTTCTATAAAATCAACAGCTCAAAGACTACATATTACAGAAAGAATAGCTGCACAATTAGCAAGAAAATTAAAACTTAAAAAATAATTGGAGTAAAAATGTACGAAGTTAGAGGTAAATATACAACTGCAAAAATCTTCTTAAAAGATGAAGATTTTGGTGTAAATGAACAAACAAGCTTAATTTGTAATCATCCTATATTTAAAGATTGTGATATACGAATAATGCCTGATTGCCATAAAGGAAAAGGTTGTACAATAGGATTTACTTCAAACATGCCTAAAAACGGCGAGATTATACCCAATATAATCGGTGTAGATCAATCGTGCGGGATGTTAGCAATAAAAATAAAACCATGTAAAACGACAAGAGATTATTTAAAATTGGATAAAGTTATTCAACAAAATATTCCTGTTGGCACAGGTGGAAAAAGAAAAGATGTACATAGCGACGTACTTAAAAATGAAGAATTAGTTGAAAATATAAAAAGAGCTTGCAAGGATTATTTAAGCGAAAATTTTAATAATGAACTGTTAAAAATTGGCACGCTGGGAAGCGGAAATCACTTTATTTCACTAGAAAAAGGTTCAACAGGATTATATTTGATTATTCATTCAGGCTCAAGAAATTTTGGAAATCGTTTAGCCGTTTATTTTCAAGATTTAGCTATTAAAAAAAATTGTTACGGTGACGGATATCTGAAACAACTATCATTTTTAGATGGAGAAGATGCAGAGAGTTACTTGTATTGGGCAAGTGTGTGTAAAAAATATTCAACATTGTCAAGACATATTATGGCAAAAGAAATATTGGAAAACATGGATTGGGATATGGAAGAGAGTATTGAAACTATTCACAATTACATTGGGGAAGATAATATTATCAGAAAAGGTGCAATATCCTGCAAAGAAGATGAAAAAGTAATAATACCGATAAATATGGCGTATGGAACATTCCTTGCTATCGGGAAGGGCAATTCGGAATGGAACAATTCAGGTCCGCATGGTGCAGGTCGCAAGTTATCAAGACAGGACGCTAAGGAGCAATTATCTATGAACAAATATAAAGAAAGCATGAAAGGAATTCATAGTTGTTGTATATGTAGAGGAACACTGGATGAAGCACCAATGGCGTACAAGAATGGAGATGAGATAATGAAGTTAATTGAACCTACATCTGATATATATGATCATTTAGTTCCTGTTTACAATTTTAAGTCAATAAAATAATACATATTAGTAATAGTAAAAGGTCTATCTATGCAAAAAGAACTAAATTTTGAATATGATGAGCTAAGTACTCCTTTCGAATGGTCGTATTCTCCTGTAACGAAAATGTGGTATGAAGATAAAATTGATATCATGTCTGAGTTTCCAATTGATACTACCCACATTAATGATAACCTTAATATATATTTGAATTGTGCTTACGACAAGAATTCCGCAGAAGAAGATATAGAAAAATATATTAATTATTTGTTTGGAGATACGCTAGACGGTTTTGATTGCTTTAGTTTGGACTGGATTTTTGAGTCAAAAAATATTGTTACATCAGATATTAAGAATTTAGAAATTAATTTATGCAATAATTATCTTCCTTTGATTGATGAATTCATTAACAATATAAAATATAATGGTTATGCAACACTTTATATAGAAGCATTTTCGGGTGTAAAATTGTTCGCAAAAGCATATAATGATAAATTACACTTTGTAGTACAAGATTATAAAACAATTAAATACACAGAAACTAAAGTTATGCCATTCCAAGTTATTTATAATGTCCTTACTGATAGAGAAAATTTTTGTACTCAAACAATAGAGAATATTAGAAAATATAAAGTAAATTGTAAGAATGCAATTGATAACTATCTAACCAAAAATCCGGCAGCAAAATTATGTGATGTTGACAAAATTTTTTTTGATTGGGTAATGGAGTAATTTTGCTTATTAGTACATAAAATTTGGTAGTAGAATCAGATGGAATTGAAAATTTTAACGAAAGCTTATATAATAAGTTTAAAATGGATTTTTAATATGACAAAAACTTCTGAAAAATTGCTAAAATTAGGAAATCGGGCAGTTAAAAAAGCACAAGAAAATAATAGAAAAAAGGGGATTCCTAATGTATATAGTATTAATGGCAAGATTATTTTCGAATTGCCAAATGGTGAAATTACAACCCAATATAGTTTTTAATAAATAGCTGTATTAGATTGTGCGTTATTTTTTTCTCTAGTTAATTTAGTAGTAAAATCGAAAAAATGGAGACGGAGAGATTCGAACTCTCGTCCGGAATGGGATATAAACCCGCATCTACATGTGTAGGTCTGTTAATCTCGGAAAAATTACGGCACGAACCATTCCTATAATTTAACCAAAGCAGTTTAGACCGATACGCGGTTTGAATGTAAACTTAGCCCGACTACATTCATCATCGGGTTGCGTCTTGCATGTTACGTTGAAACCTAACGGCAAGCTGGTCAGGCACAACGGCTGAACTGCCCTAAGCAGCAAGAGCTTGTGCTCTTGAAAAATCAGCTTTAATTACGTTATTAGCGTTTATTTTAGTTTGCTTGTTGATAACTCGGAACAGCACCGAGACACGCAGCTTGAATACACCAATCCACCCGTCAAATCCAAAACGTCCCCATATTCAATTATCAATGTGCTTTTACATTATAACTCGTAAAAAGTTACTCTTCAAGTTATATATGGAAAGAGTTTTTCTTTATGTAATATTCCGAATTTTAATAATAATTGTTAACAATGCTATAGAATTAGTTCTTAAGGGTTATATATTTTTTGTTTTTATGATATAAATAGTATGTACATTATAATAAGTGGAGGTTTAGACAAATGACAGTCGGCTCATTCGTATTTATGTTACATTCTCATCTTCCCTATTACCGTATGGCAGGTATGTGGCCGTTCGGTGAAGAAAATTTGTATGAATGTATGTCAGAAACTTATGTGCCGCTTTTGAATGCAATTTCTGAATTGTATGAAGAAGAGGGTATAAAAGCAAAACTTACAGTAGGTATTACACCTATTTTGGCTGAACAATTAAATGATGAACACCTTAAACAAGGATTTATTGAATATTTAGATTCAAGAATTGAAGCAGTTTCTAAGGATTTAGAAAGATATCCCGACCCTAAAGTTGAACATTCTCAACATTTAAAATATCTTGCAAAATATTATTTTGATTGGTTTAATCACATTAAAGACTGCTTTATTAACAAATATAACAAAGATTTAATCAGTGCGTTTAAAAAATACCAAGATTTAGGTTGTATTGAAATTACAACTTCGGGTGCTACACACGGATTTTCACCGTTATTAGCTACTGATTCAAACTTAAATGCACAATTTAAAGTCGGTTCAGATACTACTAAAAGATTATTCGGCAAGAAAGCAAAAGGTTGCTGGCTTCCTGAATGTGCTTACAGGCAAGGTTATGAGTTTGTTGGTAAAGACGGCAAGAAAAAATGGCGTCCTGCAATAGAAGTAATTCTACAAAATAATGATATAGAATACTTCTTTACGGAATCTCACGTTATTGAGGGCGGTAATTCGGTTGGTAACAGAAGAGTTGTTGGTATATACGGTAATATTGAATATATTCCGCTTCCCCAAAGAGAAGCTACAGGTTATGACACTTATTCGGCTTATTGGTTGCCTGATGCACAAGTCGCAGTTATGGGCAGAAATAACAGAGCAGGATTCCAAGTTTGGTCTGCTGCAGATGGTTACCCGGGAGATGGTGTTTACCGTGAATTCCATAAGAAAGATGATAAGTCCGGCATGAATTATTGGAGAATTACATCATCTAAAACTGATTTGGGTGATAAAATGCTCTATGATCCTGTACTTGCAATGAATCAGGTAAATTCAAATTCAGACCATTATACAACATTGCTTTACCACTTGTTAAATGATTATAAGAAATCTCACAACGGTAAAGAAGGCTTGATTATGGTTTCATTCGATACCGAGTTATACGGACACTGGTGGTTTGAAGGTGTTGAATTTATTAAACAGGTAATCAGAAAGTTAAATAACTTTATTCCTGATATTGAAAGATGTACGGCAGGTGAATATCTTCAAAAACATCCGCCGGTTGATACAATTCAAATTCCGGAAAGTTCATGGGGACAAGGCGGACACTTCTACGTATGGTTAAACCACTTAACAGAATGGATGTGGCCAATAATTAACGGTTGTGAAAAACGTATTATTGATATTGTTTCAAAATACGAAAAAATTCCGGAAGATAAACTTTTACATAGAGCTTTAAATCAATTAGCAAGAGAAAACTTGTTGTTGCAAAGTTCTGATTGGCCGTTCTTAATTACAACATGGCAAGCAAAAGATTATGCAACAGAACGTTTTGAAGAACACGTTGCAAGGTTTGAGAAAATTGCTGATATGATTGAAAACGGAAAAATCGACGATGAAGAGCTAAAGAAAATTGAAGCAATTGATAATTGTTTCTCGGTAATTGATTACAGAGTATATTTACCGATTGAAGAGGGCATAATTCCTCAGCAAGAAGCAAAGTTAGCTCCACTATATAAATAAGCAGATTGTTTAAAAAGTAAAGGAAGTGTTTTACACTTCCTTTACTTTGTTGAGCACTTTTTTGAAACCTACCCGATAGATATATTTATCGAGTAAACTTCTTTTCAATCCAACATTACTGCAAGATGTACTAATAAAATTTTTTAGGTACGAAATCTTATAGTAAATCGAATTATTGCTTAACTCCATTTAAATATCCTCCGTCCTTTTCTATATATATAAAGTTTTTGAAGAATACCTTATTTCAATGAAGCATAATTTGTTTACAATATTTAATAATTACTGACCAATAATCTCTGCTTGAACTTCTTTTTGTAAATTTAGCGAGTCTTCAAGGCTCTTTTTTAGTTCTGAAGCAGTGTTAGCGGTATAAAATTTACCTGATGTTACTAATGCAACACATTTTAATTGGTTGTTAGCGTCATCATCACCAATAGCGAGTGCAATAACATCA
>CAYYPD010000017.1:0-33796 GCA_964473445.1 uncultured Muribaculaceae bacterium | reverse complement strand
CATATACACTTGCAATGGCTGCAGGTTTTTCTAAAAGAGGTGCTGCGATACTCGGTAATTTGGCGGCAAGTATTGTAATAAGATATTTCGGTTGTGCAACTACAACGATTGATATTTTAAAAGATACTTTAAAAGAAATGGATTTTAATACAGTGAAAGTTAATGCGTAGGGGATAAATTATGCTAAAAAAATTAAGAGTTACAGATTATATTATTATTTTATTAATAATTGCGTTTGTAGTAATCGGCGGGTTAGCCGTATTTAAGAAAAAAAGTTTTTCAAACCTTCCTGTTGAAAAGGAAGTTAAAATTAATTTTGAAGTTTTCTTTAGAGGGGTTACAATGACATCTCAAGAGCTTCCTTTTAAAATTGGTGATGACGCATTTATTACAATCAGGAACGTACCTTATACAAAGTTAAAAATTAATGCTATGCAAGGTCGTCCGAGAATGGTTTTAATTCCTGCAAATAATAAAGACGGATTTGTTATCTCTGATGATATCTCAATGCCAAACATGTTTGATGTAGTTGTTAGTTTAGAAGATACAGCTAAAAAGACTCCGGACGGGTACGTAGCAGGCGGAAATAAAATTAAAATGGGTATTCCTGTTGTTATTGAGGGTGAAAAATATAAATACACAGGTACTATTTCTAACGTTTATGAAGTTGAAGAAGCAGCACAACAATAATGAAAAATTTTAATTCCGAAATATATAATGTTCTTAATAGTGTTATTTGTTTTATTCAATTAAAGTCAGATAAATTAAGACAAAGCAGTTTATTGCTTTCTGATATTGATATTTTTATATTGTTATCAATATTGGCTACATTTGCGGTTTCACTTTTTGCTAAAACCGAAATAATAGGTGCAGTTTCATTTTTTGTTCCAGCTTTGGTTGTTTTAAAAGTTTTAATTACAAAAGGTGAAAAAATTGAACTTGAAAGATGTAACTTTTACTTGCTTGCATATCTTATAATTTGTTTTATAAGTAATTTTACATCATCAATGTTGCCTCAAAGTTTATACGGGTTTATGAAAACCTTGATATACTTTGCTTTTTACTTTGCACTTTGCCAATTTTTAAAGACAAATAAAAAGTTCATATTTGTTTTATTGATTGCAATAGCTGTTCTTGTCGGGTTTGAAGCTGTTATTGGTGTCATGCAGGATATGCTCGGGCTTGAAGTTGCCGCTTCTTGGCAGGATTTAAGCTATGTAAATCCCGAGGATGTTTTATCAAGAGTATATGGCACGTTAAAACCTTATAACCCTAACTTATATGCGGCATATATGATTGTTGGAATATCTTCTTTTATAGGTTTAGCGTTAATATTTTTACATAAAAAATCCTATAAATTAGCAATTTTACCCGGTTTATTATTTGCAATTTCCGCTTTTGCAATTTTTGTTTCAGGTTGCAGAGGTGCTTATATTGCTTTATTTGTAATGATATTAGGCTTGCTTGCAGTTTCTTTTCAATATGTATTTTTTGATTTGAAAGATAACAGGTTAATGAAATGGTGGAAATATATTGTTTCTGCTTTTTTTGCGTTTTCTGTAGCTTTTATCCTTTTAAATCACGGAATTTTACAAAGAATATTATCAATATTTATTTTGAGAGAAGATTCTTCAACTTCATTCAGAATGAATGTTTATAATTCCGCATTCCAAATGCTGCATGATAATTTCTTATGCGGAATCGGGGTAGGAAATAAAGTTTTTAGAGAAATATACGGACTATACATGCTTTCAGGTTTTGACGCGCTAAGTTGTTATTCTGTATTTCTTGAAATTGCTGTTGAAAGCGGTATATTTGCTCTTATAGCTTACTTATTATTCTTGTTGTCCTTAATAAAAGATTCTATAATTAAATTTGTTTCAACAAAAGATTTTGTCCTGAAAGTTTTGATTTTTACGACTTGTATTTCTATTGTAGCTGTTATGATTCACGGTTTTGTTGATACCGTATATTTTAGACCCCAAATTCAGTATATATTCTGGACAATGGTTGCTATTTTAACAGTTGTGTTGAAAGACGATTAATTTATTTCTTTTGAAAATCTTCGATAACCTGCTTTGTGTCAACTTTATCACAGGCAGGTTCTTCGGGGTTTGTTTTTAAATCTTCAATTGAGCAGGCATGTGTGCTTACTTTTTCATTTTGAGGGTTAATATTATCTGTTTTTAATTTTTTTTTGTCCTCTGTTTTATTAATTTCATCATTATTTATGACTTCATTTTTAGTTTGAAGTTGTTCTTTTGCATTTTTTATTTTATCACTTAAAACAAGCATTTCTGCATTACAAAAAGAGCTTATTATTACTAAAACAAAAACCGTTGAAAGTATTTTTATCATAGCACCTCCATTTTTTTTTCATTGTAATCTATGTAGAGGTGAATGTAATTACCTGTTAGAGTATAGCGTATTTCTCTTTTATATTGAAAATTTTATTTACGGCGGTATTAATTTTATCTTCAGGGATAAGTCCTGTTTTTACTGCAGTTTCTATATCATTAATAAGCTCAACAATGTCTTTTGTGGTATCTCTGAATATAAACATTGAAATTCCTGCATTTATAGCCTTTGTGCAAGCCTCAATTCGAGATAGTCCTTTTATTCCGTTCATTTCCATATCATCGGTAATGATTAAACCCTCAAAACCTAAATTATTAATAAGAATATCATTTATTATTTTTTTTGATACGGAAGCAGGGTTTTCACTATCTAATTGCGGATAGAGAACGTGTGCTGCCATAATTGAGTTGAGTCCTATATTTATTGCTTCCTTAAACGGTTTTATGTGAATATTTTCAATTTCATCTTTTGGCAAATCAATAACAGGAAGTGTTCTATGAGAGTCTGCGGTTGCGGCACCATGCCCGGGGAAGTGCTTGCCTACGGAAATTATTCCGTATTTTTCATATTCTCTTATAACTACCTTTCCTGCATTTGTTACCTCATCAACGTTAGCAGAGAATGCACGTTCACCTATAACAGGGTTTTCTTCTGTTGTATTTACGTCAAGAACAGGGGCAAAATTCATGTTTATTCCGTAACTTTTGAGTTCGAGTGCAATTTCTTTTGTTTGATTTTGCAGATAAGAAATTCCCATTTCGAACGCTTGTTGGGCACTTAAATATTTTTTACCGCCGTGAATTTTCTCTGTTCGCTCTACTCTTCCACCCTCTTGGTCAATACTGTAAAACATCGGAACAGGAGCATCTTTAGAAAGATTAGATATAAGTTCTTTAAATTGTTTTTCGGTTGAAATATTATGGGTAAAAAATATTATACCGCCTAAGCCTTGTTTTAAAAGTTCGGTAAAATTGCGGTTAAAAGCGTAGTTTTGTCCGTTAAAACCGACTATAAACATTTGTAATATTTTTTGTTTTAAAGTTAAATCTTCTGCTCTCATATTATCTCTTTATCTTGTAAATTTTGAATTCTGACGGTTCAAGATTATCAACCTCAATCGTTTTTATATTTGAAGAGCAATAATGCTCGACAAAATCTTTTTTATCGGGTTCATAAACATATTCGCACGCAAGGGTGAAATCCCCCGGGATTTCAATTTTCTTGTTTTTAACGGCAGTATTTGTCTTTATTGTGTATTCCATTATTCCGTCTTGATTTTGCTTTAAAACTTTTTCATTTGACGGCAGATAATTTGCAACGATAATTAAACATTCTTTTATTGTTTCTTTTGAAATCATCCAGCTTATAAACCCGTTTTTGCTTTGGTTTATAATTTGAGCTTCGCCGTCAAATGTTAGTTCGTTATTGATTGCAAAACGTCTTATAGCATCAAATTTATTGTAAAATTCTTCATCATCGCCTCTCATAAGCGAAACTTCCTCTTGAATTGTTGCTTCTATTCCGTCAATAGAGAAAGATTCATCACCGTCAACGTACATGCATGGTCTTGAGGCAAGTTTTCCTCCGGGGAGAAATTTAAACTTAAACCACTTAAACAGTGCTTCATCTCTGTCCATTAGCCCTAAATATCTGTTTGCGGTTCTAAATTCGCCGTCTTGGTTGTTGTAAGTTTTTAAGATAGAAAGAAATGAGCTTGTATATACTGAGTTATTGTAGTCTTGAAGTTCTCTGTTGTTGTTGATAACTTCTGACGGTATTTTTTCGTAATTTGTTTTTGTGTCATTTCCCCAAAGAATATCAAAATTCATATCCTGATGATATTCTTTAAAACGAGAGCCCCAAAGCCTGTATTCTGCCATGCAGGCAAAGTACGGGACAATTGTTTTTAACATTGTATTTGCTTTCTTTAAAAGTAGTCTGGGAGCTCTGTAACTTATCGGTCTTAAATCTTTTTCACTCATTTCATCTACTACAAAATCTGAGTGTGTCATTCTGAACCCGTCAAAATTATATTCTTTTTGAAGATTTTGTAAGTAGTTTAAGTAGTAATCCACTGCATATTTGTTGTATTCGCCTGATTCTAAATAAACAAAATAGTATGGTGTCTGGCAGTCTGAATCTGCAAATTTTGTTACATCGCAGCCCTTTGCATCGTAGTGAGTAAATACAGGGTAAGACCCGCATTCGCTCATTTTTTCAAACACAGGTATTCCGCTTGAACACCAAGCTCCGTCAGGAAGAGTCCATAAGCCCTCATTTATGAGTTGTCTTATTATTTCCCCTCTTTCTGTTATATCTTTATCGGATTTTATTTTATTAAAATTGACACCTTCTACTTTTGAAATAATTGATTTTACACGTTTTACGAGCTTTTTTTGTTCTTCCTTTTTTGTTATGAAGTTAGAAAGTTCTTTTTTCTTCACTTCAAGTTCTTGAGAAAATGCGTCATAAATAGGTTTAAATTCAGGTGTTAAATCTATAGACCCGCTTTTAAGTGTTGATTTATAAATATTTTTTACAATAGTAACATCGTCTTCATCATATTTTGAAGATAGTTTTATTGCTGCAAAATTTAAGGATTTAGATATTTCTTCAATTAAAAAGTCAACATCAATCCAGCGTGCTAACTCGGGGTGAGCTAATATTGTTTTTGAAAATCTTCCGCATTGAGGAAAAACGTCATAAATAACAGGATGACCGGCTAATTGAGCCAGTGTAATAAATGTTTTAATTTGATTTTTTGCGTCAATACCTGCTTCTTTCAGCTCTTTATCTTCAAGCTTTTCACTTATTTCTTCCGAACTTGCACTCAAATAAGCGTTTCCAAAATCACGAGGAGTAAAAGGAACTAAATATACAGTCGTAGATAAAATTCCTTTTTCAATATTGCCCGACGGCAAAATAACAATTTGTTTTAGCCAATCAATAAATTTAGCAGGAGAAGAATCCTTCATTCCGTCTCCGAGAGCAGCTAAATTTATTAGCTTAATATTGTGTTGTTCTTTTTTTATCCAATCCGAATTTGTATAACCGACTCTTTTTACGGCACTTATATTGTTATCATCAAAGATTAATTCATTGTCTTTAAAGGTTTCATTTAATTCTAATTTTTTTTCAAGACAAAATATAGTTTCAGCAGTAGTTAGTTCATTGATTGCTCTGGTTTGAGAGTATGGTAAATATCCGAACTTTTCAATTTGTGATGAAAGTTCTCTTTTCCTTTCTCCTGAAATTTCTTCTTTACAATATAAATCTTTTATCTTTGAAAAAAAATTATTAAAGAGTTCTTTTTTGTTGATTGTTTCATTTTTTTTGAAAAGAAAATCAAGCATGTATCTACCTCATATAAACTCAACTTGCAATTAAACCAATATACTATATATAGTATTATTTTTAACAGAATAACGCAAGTAAAATATTAATCTAAAGGTTTAGATAAATTATTAATCCGTTTGATTGATGTGAGATACCGATAAAACTTTTAAAATACAGAAAAAGGGTAGTATAGTCGTTGGAGAGTAAATGATTAGGAATTACTTTAATACAGTAAAATTAATAGTTGTATCAGTGTTTTTGGTTATGTTTGCAACCGCAAGTGCAAATGCGAGCGTTAATACTGTTGACGGTATTGAAATCAGTCAAAATCAAAACGGAAATTACAATGTATTATTAAAAACAGAAAAGTATTCTTCTGTAAAAGCAATAAGAAATATTGATAATAAGTTGATTTTAGTTCTTAAATCAACACTCCCGAATGAGTCTGTCGAAATTTCATATAATAACGCACCTGAATTGAATAATGTTATTGTTCAAAAGAAAAATGCCGACAATACGGTTATTGTTTTAGAAGGTAACTCAATTCAAAATGCTTCGATTAACGAACTGCAGTTATCAAACGGAACACTAAAGCGAAACATCGGGGATAGTGCTATATTAGGTAATTCGGCAATGGTTAACGATAAAAAAATAATGTCATCATCTTTACTTAGTTTATTTATGGCTATAATGCTTTTTGTTTCATTAAGACAAAAGAAAAATAAAGTTGATGAGGCTAAAGACTCTGCTGAAAAATTAAAAAATGTTATTAAAAATGCAAATACATTAAGAAAAAAAAATAAACTTCAGTCCAAGAATATCCCCTCTATTAATTATAATGTCAGAAATTATGCTACAGCACCAAAAGGCTTTGTAATTAATAAGTATCAGGGTGATGAAGAAGATAGAAAAGTCGGTTAAAAAAAAGAGAGAAGTTTTAAACTTCTCTCTTCTAGTATTAAAATATTTATTAGCCGATTATGGGAGCATTAAATACTCTTGTAGCCAATTCTTTATCGTACATATATAAGCAATTTGTATCGTTGCAAATAAGTTTTAAAGTTTTTAAAACGTTTGAAACATTTGATTCTTCTTCAACTTGTTCTTTTAAATACCAATCAATAAATGAAATTGCAGCACGGTCTTTTACTTCTTCCGCAACGTCCATTAATTCGTTAATTAAAGATGTAACATATTTTTCGTGTTCTAAAACGTGTTCAAAAAGTTCAACAGGTGAAGCCCAATCTGTTTGAGGTCGGTTAATTTCTTGAAGAACAACCTTCCCTCCTCTTTCATGCAAGTAGTTAAACATTCCCATTGCGTGAGCATGTTCTTCTTGCATTTGAACATTCATCCAATTTTTAAAACCTTGTAAATTCATTCTTTCAAAATATGCAAGCATTGATAAATAAAGATATTCGGAATAAAGTTCTTTATTTATTTGATTATTAAATGCTTTTTCAAGTTTTTCATTCATAATACTATCTCCTTTACTCCTCTATATTTTATAACTGTATTGAAAAATACTATAACCTGTTTTCTATTTTTTTTATTTAAAATATTTTTTGTCCTTTAACTCATCGGGCATAAATTGTTGTTTGTAATCGGGGTTGTCATGTGTATATACATAACCTGTTCCAAAACCGTATTTTGAAGCGTCTTTGTAGTGAGCATCTCTTAAATGCATAGGAGGTTGATAATTCAGTCCGTTATAAATATCTCTCATTGCTTCATCTATTGCCATTATTGATTTATTTGATTTTGGAGCTCTTGCAATGTATTCAACCGCTTGAGCAAGAGGAATTCTTGCTTCCGGCATTCCTAAAAGTTCAGAAGCTCTATAAGCGTTTACGGCTACTGTTAATGCGTTAGTATCTGCATTTGAAACGTCTTCTGCCGCACATACTATCATTCTTCTTGCAATGAAACGAGGATCCTCCCCGGCGGTTAACATTTTTGCAAGCCAATATATAGCGGCGTCAGGGTCTGACCCTCGCATACTTTTTTGAAATGCAGAAGCCATATCATAGTGTTCCTGCCTTGAGTATCTTATTGAAGCACTTTGCACAAGCTGCTCCAATATAGGAATATCAATAAAACGTTCATTATTTTTTAGAGGAGAAGCAAAATATACATTTTCTACAATGTTTAAAGCTGTTCTTGCGTCACCTCTTGAATAATTTAAAATGTATTCAACTACATCTTTTTCAATTGCAACTTCATTGTATTTAGATGATAAATGTTGAAACCCTTTATTTATTATCTTTTTCATCCCCTCATCATCAATCGGATTTAATCGGATTATTTGAGTTCTTGATATTAAAGCAGGATTGACCTGAAATGACGGATTTTCTGTTGTTGACCCGATTAAAAAGACGGTTCCGCTTTCTAAATGCGGCAACAAAGCATCTTGCTGAGTTTTGTTGTATCTGTGGATTTCATCTATAAAAAGAATTGTTTTTTGACCGTAAACCAATTTTTCTTTTGCCGTATCAATAGCTTCTTTTATATCTTTTACGCCTGATGTTACGGCACTCAGTTCAATAAAACAACTGTTTGTATGGTTAGCAATTATTCTTGCAAGAGTAGTCTTTCCGCACCCGGGAGGTCCCCATAAAATAAGTGAAAATAACCTGTTTGATTTTAACAATCTCATTAAAGGAGAGTTCTCGCCTGTTAGGTTGTACTGCCCGCAATACTCTTCAATTGTTTTGGGTCTTAATATCTCGGCAAGCGGAACTTGCTTATTACTTTCTTTTAAAGAGTCAAATAAATCCATTGTAAAAAAATAGCCTTTCTTATAAGAATATTTTATCATTAATCTTGGAGTTTTATTATGAATAAAAGATTTTTATTATATATTTTAATATTTGTACTTATTTTGATTTCTGTGTTTTTGTTTAGAGCAAAAAATACGCAAGATAACAGAAAAGAAGTTGTGTTTTGGACGTTGCAGCTCAGCTCTTTTGATAAGTATATAAACGGAATAATATCTGAATTTGAAAAAGATAATCCCGACATAAAAATAAAATGGATTGATGTTCCGTACTCAGAGGGAGAAAAACGAACTCTTGCTGCGGTTTTAACGGATAATCCTCCCGATCTGGTAAACCTTACTCCTGATTTTTCACTTCTTTTGGCTCAAAAAAATGCTCTTTATACTATTGATATCGATAAATTGGCAGATTATGCTCCTGCATTATGTAATTTACTAAAATATAACGATAAGTATTTCGGAATACCTTTTTATGCAACGTCAGCAGTAACTCTGTTTAATAAAAGCCTTGTTACATCTTATGATTACTCAAATTTGCCGAAAACTTATGATGATTTATTTAATTTTAATAAGTCCTCTGCATATTTAACTATGATTAATTTTAGTGAAAATGATACACTTTTAAAGCTACTGAATAAATACGTGATAAATACTCCCGAAACAATTAAAAACGACGAGAGTATAAGGTTATTTACCGAATTTAAGAAATTGTATGATACAGGTGTAATTCCGAAGGAAAGCGTTACTCAATCTCATAGAGATTCACTGGAGCAATATATGTCAGGGAAAATTGCATTTCTTGTTACAGGTGCTAATTTTCTCAATATGATTAAAGAAAATGCACCATCAGTCTATAAAAATACTGTAATATTACCTCAATTAACAGGCTCAACACGCTTATATGATTTTTCTTTGATGAATTTTGTTATTCCGAAAAAAGCTAATAATCCGAATGAAGCACTAAAATTTGCACTGTTTTTCACAAATAAGCAAAATCAGTTAGATTTTGCTAAAATGACAACAATATTGCCTGTAAATGAAGAAGCACTAAATGACGAATATTTTCGTGAACAGAACAAAAAGTTTGAATCCTTAGATGGTTATTTTAACTATATTCAAAACAATAAAGACATTGAAACTCAAGCAAGAATGATTAGTGCGGAGCAACTGTCTCATCCGCAACCGCCAATAAAAAATATTAAAAACAAAAAAGAACTTAATACTATATCCTCAAATTATGTGCAGGAAATTTTAATAAATAATAAGGATATTAAAACTTCTCTGGACGAATTTTCTCGTGATTGGCAAAAACTTTAATTGGAAAAAGGAACTGTTTGTTTTAAAATTTAATTATGAAAAATTCATTGAAAATTACAACTCTTGATAAATATGTACTTAAACAAGTATTTGAGATATTTGTACTTGGGGTTGTTGTATTTACTTCAATAATTTTTGCTTCAGATACATTTATCTCTTTGATAAAACAAATTTCAATGTACGGGATGCCTTTAAAAATAGCTTTTATGCTTATTTTACTTAACTTGCCGGCTGTAATTGTTATGACAATTCCTATGAGTGTTTTATTTTCAACTGTCATGACCGTAAATAAACTGTGTTTGCAATCGGAAATTACGGCAATGAAAGCATGCGGGATAAGTATAAAAAGAATTTCAAAGCCGATTTTCTCATTTGCGGTAGTTATGGCTCTTCTTACGTTTTTTATTAATGAAACGGTAGTTCCGATTACTACTTCGCAATCTAAAACTCTTGGATTATATGCCCTTGTTCAAAGAAATATCCCTGAGGGGAAGCGTAATTTTACAATAAAAGAACTTAAAAACGGTAATTATTTAAAACGTCTTTTCTATGTTGAAAAATGCGAAGATAAGCAGTTTTCTAATGTTTCTATTTTAGATTTATCTGATAATAAAAAAATTCAAATTCTTCAAGCTAAAACAGGTACATCTGTTCTTGAGGGGTGGCAATTTGATAATGCTTCTGTTTATACAATTGCGAAAGAAGGTAAAACTCTTAATACGTCTTGGATTGGTCGTACGGTGGTTGATTTTGGAAGTGATATCCAAAAACAATTGGAAAAGAGAAATGACGGTTCTGATTATAATATTGCAGAATTAATTACAACAATTAATAAAAATAAAAACGAAATGAAAAATGATGTCTTGGCAAAATATAAAGTTCGTTTTTGGGAAAAAATAGCACTTCCTATCACGACATTTATCTTTGTACTGTTGGGTGTTCCTCTTGCTATTACCCCTCCGAGAGTAAGACATAACAGAGGTTTTTTGTTTAGTATAGCAATTATATTTTGCTATTACATTATAAGAGCGTTCTCTATGTCCTTAGGCTATGATTCTAAAATTCCTGCATTTTTAGCGGCTAATATCCCGAATATTGTTCTTGGTATTGCAGGTTACTTGCTCTATAAACATAAATCAGAAAAAATATAATTAGTTAGTTAAGGAAGTTATCCGTACTTAACTTCATCTTAAAAATTTCTTCTAAGTGAAAAAGGAGCCTTCAAAGACTCCTTTTTTATGGTGGGCGATACTGGACTCGAACCAGCGACCTCCACAATGTCAATGTGATGCGCTACCATCTGCGCTAACCGCCCAAAAGTGTATTAAATTTTCAATGTGTTTTTTTTATTTATACAGTTAATGTGATGCTACCTCTCGTCGAGAACATTTAGTTCTCTCCTCGCCCCGCATTAATAATCTGTAAAAACTCCTCAGGTGGGACTCGAACCTACAACCCTTCGGTTAACAGCCGAATGCTCTGCCATTGAGCTACTGAGGAATATAAAAATATATTATCATTAAATTTTTTGTTGTAAATACCTTTTGTTTAACTTTATAATGTTACAAAAAGGAGTTAATCATGCTTTTAGGTGTAAATATTGATCATGTCGCTACATTAAGAAATGCAAGAGGAGAAGAAGAACCTAACATTCTAGAGGCGGCAAGAATTTGCATGGAAGCAGGTGCTAACGGTATTACTGCTCACCTTCGTGAAGATCGCAGACATATTAAAGATTTTGATGTGTTCGCTCTTAAACACGATTTAAAATGCAGGCTTAATTTAGAAATGGCTGCTACCTATGAAATGAAAAAAATAGCGTTGGATTTGATGCCGGATGCTTGTTGCATAGTTCCTGAAAAAAGAGAAGAAGTTACTACAGAGGGCGGACTGGATGTTGTCGGTCAAAAAGAAAAATTAAGACAGTTTGTAAGACCTCTTATTGATAATGGAATTGAAGTCAGCTTATTTATTGATCCGGAGAAAGAACAAGTTAGTGCCGCAGCTGATATCGGTGTTATATTTGTAGAACTTCATACAGGAAGATATTCTCGAGCTTTTGGAAAAGACAATGAAACTATTGAGTTTGATAAACTCCAAAGAGCTACTGCATTAGGTCATCTTTTAGGCTTAAATGTTAATGCAGGACACGGTCTGAATTATAAAAATGTAAGTGCTATGCATAAAATAAACAATTTGCATGAACTCAATATCGGACACAGTATAATTTGCAGAGCTGTTTTTGTCGGTTTAGATAAAGCAGTTCGTGAAATGTTAGAGCTGGTTAATAAAAATTAACAAATTAGAATATTAACGCAAAAATATTGTTTGATAAGTTTTATAACCAATGAAGAAAAGTGAGGTCTATATGGAAGGCATATTTGATAGTATTACTGCACAACCAAATATAAGTGCAATTCCAAATCAACAGCAGGCAGTTAAAGTTGAACAAGTTGCATCTGCTCCTGTTGAAAGAAAGGATGAAGTTGTTATTTCTTCTAATCAGGATAAGAAAAGCGGCGGAAAAATAACAAGAGGTATTGCTCAAATAAAGAAAACATTTTCCTCCATTTCTGAGCACTCAAAAGGCGTTTTTAAAGGATTAAGAAACGGTTTAGTATCAGGTTCTGTTGTATATACACTCGGTACAATAGCTTCAAAAATAAGAAAAAATAAAACCTCAAAACCTCTTCCGAGTGCGACTTTAGGTATTGCAGTTGCCGTTGCAACTCTTGCTCTTAACACTTGGCAAGGGCATTTGAATGCAAACGAGAAAAAATCTGATATTGAACACAGATGGATAGGTCATCAATAAAATATAATAAAACAGGTTTTCAAGCCTGTTTTATTTTTGAAAAATTATGTTATAATTATTACGTTATTTTACAAATGTGGAGGAAATTATGAGTAGAATAGAAAACTTTAAAAGACATTTAGCTGAAAAAAATGCAATAAAAATTATCGCAGGTATTGATAATTTTAATAAAGAATCAGTAAAAAACGTAGTTAGTGCTGCTGAAATGGGCGGGGCTTCTGCTATTGATATTTGTTACAATGAAGAAATTATTTCTATGGTTAAAGAAATGATTTCTTTACCTGTATTTGTTTCTTCAATTGTTCCTACAGAATTAGCTAACGCAGTAAGATTAGGTGCTGATGCTATTGAAGTTGGTAACTTTGATGCACTTTACAGAAAAGGTATGAGAGTTTCATCTCAAGAAGTTCTTAATATTGTTAATGAAACACTATCATTATTAAATGGGGAAAAGACATTTATCTGTGTTACAGTACCCGGACACTTAGATATTTCTGAACAAATTTCTTTAGCTGCAAAATTAGAAGAAATGGGTATTGATTTAATTCAAACTGAAGGTGCTGCTACAACCGTTGCTGATAAAGCAGGTGCAAGAGGTTTATTACAAACTTCAGAAGTTTCTATTTCTAACACTATTGAGTTATCAAGAAATGTTGAAATTCCTGTAATGACAGCTTCAGGTATCACAACTACAACTGCTCCTATGGCATTCGCTGCAGGTGCAAGTGCTATCGGTGTAGGTTCTTGTGTTAACAAGTTAAATTCTACTATTGCGATGGTTGCTGTTGTTAAATCATTAGTTGAATCTGTTTCAAGAGTTCCTTCTAAAGAAACAGTTAATGCGTAACATATTTAGATAAAAGGAGTGCAAACAAGCACTCCTTTTATTTTGGAGTATAACCGAAACAGGTGAAAGATAATTTTAAGTTTAAAAATCTGACTTTAGACGAGCTGGTTATTAGCCTTGACAGATTAACTCGTTTTAAATTACCGGAGATCTCTTATTACAGAGTATTCTCTGAAATTATTTCAAAGTGTCTTATTACCCCAAAACTTTCTAAGCATGATATAGAAAATATCGACGCTTATGTACTTTCTTCTATGGTTGAAAAAATTTGGAATACATCGGTTAAAGATATTTTTAACGTTAAATTTTTGCCTATTCAAAATAAAGTATTAAAGATATTAATATCTGAAACCTACAAAAATATTGACAATTACACAAAAACTCTAGTTAATGCGAAACTAAATATTGATTACATTTTAAATTCTGCTGATAGCGATAAATTACCTATTAATTTAAGATTTTTAAAACAAGCCAAGAATTTTGAAAATTACGATGAAATAATTAAACTTCGTAAGGAAAAGAAATTATTATTCCCAATTCAAAAATTATTAATTGTTGAGGGAATAACAGAAGAAATTTTGTTGCCGGTGTTTGCAAAAAAGTTTAATTCGGATTTCTATGAAAATGGTATATATGTTCTGGGCGCAGGGGGAAAGAGTAAAAGTCCTGCTTTATATTCACAAATTCATGACAAAATAAAAGTACCTGTAATTTTGTTATTTGACAATGATGCAAAAGATATTTGTGATGTTTTGCAGAGTAATATTGACCCCAAAGATAAGATAATTTGCATTCAAAAGGGAGAATTTGAGGATATTCTTTCCGTAAACCTGATAAAGAGAGTTTTAAACAATGAATATGAGCCTGCGAGTGCTGTTTCAATATATGATTTAAAAATACACAAGCGTATGTGTGAAAATATTGAAGAAGTTTACAGGACAAGACATTTAGGCGAATTTAAGAAATCAAAGTTTGCAAAATTGATTGCAGAAAGCTTAAAATACGAAACTGATATATCAGAAGATATAAAACTCTTAATACAAGATATAATTAGTCTTGCAAGATGATAATTAATAATGTTATCATAATTTTAATCGGAGGTAGTTAGTTTATGAAAAAGTTTATATTTCAAATTTTAATTATTTCTGCATTTGTATTTACTGCAAACTATGCAATTGCGGAAGATGATTACATTGTTGAAAATTCTGAAGAACAAGTGTCAGAAGCTCCTGTAGAACAAAACAATGCAAATAATGCGTATTTATTAAAGGTTCAATGGGATACGCTGTCAACACTTGACAATAACAATGTTGATTACAAGATTACAAAAGACGGAAAAGTCGGATATTTAAACAATCAAGACGAATACACGTTTTTAACTGATTATGATGATATTTTTCCGTTGGGAGAATATTTAAAGGTCAAAAGTAAAAAATTATTCGGTTTAATTGATAAAAGCGGAAGAGTTATCTTAACTCCCGTCTTTGATAAAATCGACTTAATGGTTAACAATGAGGGACGAGAGTACATTGTAACGAAGAAAGACGGCAAATACAGACTTTTTTATAATACAGGCAATATTGTTCCGGAAAGTGAATTATACACTGTTACAACGGATACTTCCTTCTTGCTGGCAAAAGATATTCGTCCGTTATTCAAAAGGGCTTACACAAACACATCTGACAGATATCAGGAAGTTTCAAACAATGCTGAAACTTATGAAATTCAAGAAATTCCAATTCCAAGAAATATCGGAAGTCATCCAACTGATGTGGATATAACAAAAGTTGTTGAGTCAAATGAAAATTTTGAGGAAAACAATAACGAAACCTTATTAGAAATCGGTAACTTACAATATTATCTTACAAGAGATAATGACAGAGTCGGAATTTCAAGCTCCAACGGTAAAGAAATTTTATCACCTATGTTTAATGAAATCACTTTTAATACTCCTTGCAAGCATTATAAAAACCCGATTTTGATTGCAAACAGAGATGGAGTAAACTCAATTTATGATTTAAGCGGTAATCTTTTGGCAGAACAAACTTACCAAAAAATTAATGTTTATAAATTCGGAAAAGTATTTTCTTATATTCCGGAAAAAGGTGTTTACATGAATAGTAAAAAAATTGGTGATTTGACTCAAAACGAAGACGGATATGTATTTGAAAAGACTGCATTCTGTCCTTATCCGTTGCATAAAATCACTGAACTTTTAATTTCACTTGTAAATAACTTATAAAAATAAGATTAAATAAAGTTAAACGAGCCTTATCAGATGATAAGACTCGCTTTTTTTGAGAACATAATGATTAATTATTTTTGTCTTTCGTTTACGGAAATCAAACCTTCTTTTTCGTATTTTTTAACGATAGAAGAATCAACTTTTGTAGCTTTCGGAACGACCATAACTTGACCGTCGATATTGTATTTTGCTTCAATTTCGGCTTTTTGTTCAGGAGTTGAAGCAACCAAACCTGTTTGAGTATTAATACTGTCTAGAACATGTTTTCTTTCAAAATCTTCAAGTTTAAAGTCATCATTAGCAATTTGCATTGTTGTATGATAAAGAGCATTTAATGTACCAACATCTGCCCAAGGTTCATCTGTTGGAACTGCAAATACTTTTTGGTGGCCAACTACGTCTTTAGCTTCTTTAATCAAATCTAAAGGAATATTTACATCTTCACCTAAGCTCTTATCAAATTGGTCGTGAATATATTTTTGTATTTCTTCACAAGATTTACTGCTTGTTAAGCCCATTAAAACAGGTATATAAACTTTTGACCAATCTCTTGTTTCTTTACCTTTAACTAATGTAATTCCGGGTTCTACAATAGATAATGCATCAAATGCTTCTTTACTTATTGAGAATTGGAAAGTATTAGTTAAACAATTTCCGTTGATTTCATAACCGTCAGGTATTGTTTTTGGTTTTTCTGCAAATTCAAGAATTTCATTATCTTTGCCAAGTTTCATAATACCGAAGTTGCCTTTTGCATCATCAGATTTAACTTCTTTTGCAATCATTGCAACTGCAGCAGTACCTGTATTCATTAAGTCAGCCATTTTCTTTGCTGCTTTTGGCATTCTTGACATTGAGTCATTAGGAAGAATTGCTAAACTTTTTCTTCCGTCACGCATCATTTTATTGTATAAATCAACCGTAAAACCGCCGTTTCCTTTGTTTACACCTGATTTATTTAAGTAAAAATGAATATTTTTACCAATTCCCAAATGTTCGGGAGAACAATCCAATAAACCTGCGTTATGTAGTGAAACAAAAGTTGTTTCCATTGGAGTTAAGCCTGTAGCTGTTCTAAATACACCCTTTGTAGATTGAGCACCGTTTTCAACACCGTGGAAAATGCCGTCAGAAGCAGCGTTTGTATATTCTGCTCTTGAACCAAAACCCCCGGCCAGCATTGCGAACTGAGTATTTTTTGCATCTTTATTTTCTACGAATTGATTTAAAACGATTTCACCGTTTTTAACTCTGTCAACAAAACTTTCAATACTTGCAATAATTTCAGGAACAAAACGTCCGTCTTCCATACCGATTACGATATCTGTACCTTCTCCGATGGATTTCTTAGGAACTTTATTTGTAATTTCTTGTGCTCTCGGAACAAACGGAGTGAATACATTTCCTTTTTGTTTTGCGTTTATTGATAAACGACCGTCTGAACCGTCTTTCTTTTCAATAGCACCGGCATTTGTAAGAAGAATATTCTTTCCATCTTCAACAACAGCCATTAATTTGCCTTTTGTGTCAAGAATGTAAGAGTTTTCTTTAATATGCGGATCTTGAACTACTTTCAAGATTTGAGGCATTAATTTCTCTTCAACTTTAGTTGGAGGTAAATCAGAGCTTCTTTCAGGACGAACTGCTATTTCATATAAGAATCCGTCAGGCAATTTTTTCAATTGCATTCTTGCGTCTTTTATTGTTTTGCCGTCTTTGTTTTCAGAAATTATAATATTTGTTTTAATTGCATCGTAATCATTTGGTAAATCAGTGTGGAATTTATCAATTACATCATTAATATTACTTCTTGAACCGACTGGTTCTCCGTTTTTTCCGTGTGCTTTATCTTGACATGTTACCATTTGTTTTTTTAAATCGTTTAAAACGCTTGATAAACTGGTACCGAAACTTACGGTCTTAGCCGGAATAATTCCATGGAAAGCCTGATAAGCATTTACTAAACTTGTTGCCGTGTAATTAGTTGAAAAAGACGGCAAAGTTGCATAATTTGTATTTGTTTTTGCAGGTTGTGCATTCTTTTGACCATTAAATGTAATGTGAGAGTTAATTTTTCCTGCTTTGATTTGTTGTATCATTTTATCCTCCTAATTTGATAAACATTCAAAAATACTAAAACCCCTAAAAATAAAATTTGTCATTTTTTTTATATTAAGATTTTAATAAGAAAATTTTTGAAAAAGATGTATTATTAAGAAATTTTTAACAGATTTATTTAACATTTACTGTTTGCAACAGATTTTATGTATTCTGACTGTTTGGGGAGTAAAACTTTTAGTGAATAGTTTTCAACTATTGTTTTTCTCGCATTGATTCTTAACCGCGTTATTAAATCTCTGTTATCAAGAGCAAATTCGATTTTTCTTACTTGTTCTTCAATATTATAAAAATCAAACAAAATACCGTTTTCTCCGTCTTTAACAAATTCTGTAACAGGTGGTGTGTTTGAAGCTATTAAAGGGCATCCGCAAGACATTGAATCTAACATTGACCATGAACAAACAAACGGATATGTTAAATAAACATGTGCGGAAGAAATCCTTAGCAAATTAACATACTCGTTAAATGGCAATCCGCCTACAAAATGCAATCTGTTCATATCTAAATCAAGTCGTTCTGTCATCAGTTTTTTATAAGTTGTTCCGACCGGTTTCGGACCATAGCAAACCCTATCTTCACCAGCAACAATGATATGTAAATTCGGGCGTTTTTTTAAAAGTTTTTCAGCCGCTTTCATAAATTCCGGAAATCCTCTATAGCCTTCCATTCCTCGTGTTGCATAAGTTACTACTTCATCCTTAGACGTAAATGTAAGATTTTTATCTTTTACGGTAAAAGTTGCGTTTTCGTCAGGTGTACAAAAATCCGTATCAACTCCGTCATGTATTATTTTTATTTTATGTTGAAATTCTTTCGGGAACTGACTTGCCTGAAATTTTGTAGGACAAATTCCTGCATCACAACTATATAAGTCAATCAACAAATGTGCATTTTTTGTTCTCAGTTTTGCCAGCTCATCAATATCTGGCTTTACTCCATCGAACCCTATATCAGAATTTTTTGCTTGATAAAACCACTCAAAGTAACATAACAAAGGAACATCAGGAAAGACATCTTTCATAAACATTGTCTGTCCCCAAGTATGACCGTATATAATATCAGGAACAAACCCGCTGTTTTTCAGCATAATTGCTGCTTCTGCCGTTGCTTGAGCATGAATTATTGATTCTTCTACAAATCTTAAATACCTGTGGCAGTCTTTAGGGACTTCTCTTTTTGTTCTATACACGACTTTTCTGATATTCGGTAAATTAAGCGTATCGTTGTTTGTTATAAATACAACTTTATTATTCGGGTCATTTGCCAATGCAGGTGCTACATGCCTGAATTGGGCAGGAAAATTTCTGTGTAAAAAAAGGATATTCATTACCTTACCTTGATACTTTCATCCAAATACTTAATCAGCGGATATATAAAGAACTCAATAATTCTTCTCTTTCCGATTTTTATTTCGTTAGTTGTGGACATACCTGCTTTTATGCTTTGTTCACTGCCTTCAACCATTAATGTAGAGTTTTCGGGGCGAATATAAACTTCATATACGGGTCCCATTCTCTCATCCATAATACTGTTAGGAGAGACTAATGTAACAGTACCGTTTAAAATTCCGTATTTTTGGAAATTAAATGTATCAACTTTTATTGAAACAGGCATGTTCTCTTCAACAAAACCTATATCTTGGTTCATAACGGTTGCTTTAATTTGAAGAGGAGCATCTTTAGGAACTATTGTCATGAGTTCTTCCGTTGCACCGACAACACCGCCTATTGTGTGTATTTTTACAGTATTTATATAACCGTCCAGAGGAGCTGTTACAATTTGTGTACGTTTTTCAATTTGTTCTCGCTTATTTCTCAATTCCGATAATGAAGCCATTGAACTGTTTAATTCATGTGTTAACACCGAAACTTCTGCTAATGCTTCATCATATTTTGCTTTAGGGAGAATATCCCGAACGGTTGATAGTCTGTCTTTTGTATCTTGAGCCAATGATAAACGATAACGAGTTGCAGCTATCTTTTCCATTAACATCATTTCTTCTTCTTTTAAGTTGTTTAACTCTAATGCCGGTTCATGTTCTGCAGGTTTTATTACTGCTAACGGCTGACCTTGCTCAACGTAATCTCCCTCTTTTACTTCAATAGAATCAATAACACCCTTTTCCAGTGCTTTAACAACTTTTTCCTGACCCGAGGGAATAATTATACCTCTTGCGGTTATAACAATATCAACTTTACCGAAATATAGCCATAGAGTTGCAATAACCATGAATATAATAACAATCCAAAATACAGCAGGTCCTAAAGGGTTCATCGGTTTTTCTTCAATTTCAGCCAATAACGGTTTAAATTCGTGTGCGTCATCCGCTTTATATAAGAAAAAATCTTTTATTTTTTTCAATATATCTTTAAATTTCATGTTATCTCCTAAGTTGATTGAGCAAGGTACAATTTTTTATAATAGCCGTCCAGTGCAATAAGTTGTTCATGTGTACCTTGTTCTACAATTTGCCCGTTGTCAAAGCATACAATGTAATCACACCCTCTTATCGTTGAGAGTCTGTGTGCAACGATTATTGTTGTTCTTCCTCGTGTTATAAGGTTTAAGTTATCTCTTATGATTTTTTCCGATTCATAGTCAAGTGCTGATGTTGCTTCATCAAAGATTAATATTTTCGGGTCTGAAATTAAAGCTCTTGCAATTGCAATTCTTTGTTTTTGACCACCCGATAAACTTGAACCTCTTTCCCCAACTTCAGTATCGTATCCTTTGGGAAGTTTTGAAATAAATTCGTGGGCACCTGCTATTTTTGCAACTTGAATAACTGCTTCCATCGGTACATTAGGGCGAGGCAGAATGATATTTTCTCTTATAGTTCCCGAGAAAAGGTAATTTTCTTGAAGAACAACACCGATGTTTGTTCTTAGCCAAACCGGGTTTACATTTCTGATATCAATTCCGTCAATATAAATTGTACCTTCTGTCGGATAGTATAATCTTTGAATTAATTTTGTTAATGTAGATTTTCCGCTTCCGCTTCTGCCGACAAACCCGACTCTCATGCCTGCTCTTATTGAAAAATCAACATTATTTAATACGAAAGGCGACTCAATATTATATTTGAAAGAGAGTTTATCAAATTTAATATCGCCTTTTACATTGTTCAATGTAATGGCATCTCCGGATTGTAATTCAATCGGACTGTTTAAAATATCCCCGATACGATCAACCGCCAATAATGTTTGTTGAAATTCATTCCATAAATTAACTAATCTTAACATCGGAGCACTAAACTGACCTGCAAACATTTGAAACGCAATCAACTGACCTATTGTGAGTTTATTTTCAATTACCAAACAAACCCCAACATATAATATTGAAATAGTCATTAATTTTTGAAGTAACTTAGATATAGAGCCTGTAAAGTTTCCCATAACCGCAAGGTTGAAACTCGATTTTAAATATTTACCGAGTTTTTCTTCCCATTTTCTGAACATTGAACCTTCAATTGCCAATGATTTTACGGTTTGAATACCGGTTACCGATTCAACCAAATAAGAATTTGATTGTGCTCCCATTTGGAATTTTTCTTCCAATCTTTGTCTTAATTCAGGTGTAACAATTAAGAATAAAGCAGCCGTTAAAGCCAAGAATAATAATGCAATCAATGTCAATTTAACACTGTAAACAAGCATTATCGCTAAAAATACAACAGAGAAGAATGCGTCTAATATAACAGAAACCGACTTATCTGTTATAAATTCTCTTATCCTGTCCAATTCTCGAACACGAGCGGCAATATTACCGACTTGTCTTTTTTCAAAATAAATATAATACAATCTGAACAAATGTTTAAACAGTTTTGAGCCTAATTTTGCATCAATTTTGTTTGTTGTATGTATAAAAATATAATTTCTGGATAAATTTAAAAGGAACTCAAACAGAGCAACAACAAGGAATGCAAATCCTAATACATTCAAAGTTGAAAGCGTTCTGTGAACTAATACTTTATCTAATATAACCTGCGTAAATAATGGTGTTACAAGTCCAAACAATTGGATAACAAATGAACCTAAAAGAACTTGCCCTACAATGTCTTTATATTTAATTATTTCTACAAAGAACCACTTAAAGCCGAATTTAACTTCATCATCCATTAATTTATGCTTTAAAACCAATATTTCAGGATTAATTTGTTCTTGAAGTTCATTTATTTCTACTGCTTTAGGATGTCTTTCGGGCGGAGCCAAAATAAGTGTCTTATCATCCCTTATTCCTAAAATTACCGCATAAGAATTATCTTCTTTCATTTGTATAATTGAGGGAAGCGGATATTTTGGTTCAATATCCTTTATTAATATATTCTTTTTCTTTATTTTGAAACCGGCATTTTTAGCTACCCTGACAAGTTCATCCGGCTCTATATCGGCATTTTCTATGCCAAACTCTCTTACTATAGAACGTAAGTCGATATTAACATTATTTATTTTTGATGCAATTTCCAAACAAATTAAACCCGTATTTAATTTTGGTCGAGCTTCTTCTTGCTGAGTATTTTGTTCTTGTTCTGACATTTATTTACTGTTCCTTATTGTAAACTGTTAGGGTTTGAAGTCCTTTTAGTGTTGCTGTTTTTGTTGCCTTATTTTTTTCGTATTCAACTTTTTCTTTTAAAATGTTTATTTTAACTTCATTTGATTCAATCGGAGAAACCAATCTTTTAGCCAGCATTCTGTTTACTGATTTTTCTTTCTCCGTTAATTCTTTTATAATTGTTTCATTATTTTCAATTTGCTTATCAAGATAATATAAATTTGAACGCATGGTTGAAATTCTGTTCTTTAACTCTGCTATTGCTTTATCTCTTTCAACTTCCGCTTTTTGTAATTCCAATTCAGCCTTTTGAACAACAGAACTTTGCTTCATTCCGTCAAATAATGGCATATTTAAAGATGCACCTATTGACCAGTTAGACGGGTCGATATCTTTGTTTGTTTTGGGGTAACTGCTTGCGTCTGAACCATACATATAGTACCTTGAGTACATATTTAATTTTGGCAAATAATTTCTCTTTGCAACTTTTACTTCAAGCTCCTTTTTCTTTATTTGGCTCGCCTGAATATCATAAACAATTGTGTTTGTATAATCATTAAAAGAATATGGGTCAATATCAGGTTTTTCGATATCCGAAATTGAAAAACTGTCAGTATCATAGTCCTCATTAGTAAAGAAAGATAACAAGTTCAAATATTCGCTTAATCTTGCCGAAAGCTCATGTATTTCACTTTCAAACTTTTGAACTTCAACTGTTTGATCATTCAACTCTGTTTTAGAAAGCTCTTTGGCATTGAACAATCTTTGTTTCATCGCTAAATTTGATTTTGAAAGAGCGAGAATTTGTTTATCCAAATCCAACTGCTTTTTCATAATAACAATTTTGGTATAAGTGTCTATAATGTTTAATGTGAGTTCTTGAGATTGTTGATATTTCAATAATTTTTGAGTTTCGGTATCCTCTTTTGATATATCAAGGATACCTTTTCTAACGCCAAAATCAAATAAATTATATGCAAGAGTAAACCCTAAAACAGACTGATATCTTGTGTATTGGTTAACATAAATATCTCCGACGTAGGTTGTAGGAGTTGCCCTCGTATCTTGAAAATTTTTGTTATATTCCGTGCCGGCACTAAAAAATATTTTAGGGAAATACTCTGAACGGGCTCCTCTGATATCCTGGGCTACAATTAACGTGGTGAAATCAGCAATTTTTAAATCATAAGAATGATTTTGTGCTTTTTCTAAAATATCATTGAAAACTAAATTCCCGTTTAATATCTTTGTCTGCATTTCCACTGCATTATTGTTTAATTCTGCTCCATTTGACGGAACTTCTTCAATTGCAAGCACCGAAGAACCAAATAAAAAAATACAAAATACAACTACTGATTTTTTTAAATTTTTAATATACAAATCCCACATATTTTCACTTAAAAACCTATAATAAAATTATCCGATATAAAGTTCTAATATCAATTACAATCCCTGAAAATAGTTAATATTGTTACGATTCTATACAAAAAAGAGGCGGCAAACACCGCCTCTGAAATTTTTGAAGTAAATTTATTTGCTTTCTTTAATCATATAAGTTATAACAGCAGCAATTGCCAATGATAATGCCCCGATTAGGAATGCGTATTCCCAGTGGTAATTAAGCATATTTTCAGGCATTTCATAAGTACATTTACTGATAACCCAAGCTAATAAGGTGCATACTAAAACTTGAGGACCGGCAATAAATATGTTAAATATACCCATTACAGAACCTTCCGAGCCTTTTTTAATAAACTCTGAAAGCATAGCAAAAGGAAGTGCTAAAATACTTGCCCAGCCGATACCTGCAACTGCCATACAAATTAGTATGAAAGCAGGATTTTTAGATAATGCCATACCGATAAAGGCTACAACCAATGATATCAATGCCGCAGCATGAACCTTTTTGTTTCCGAGTTTTGTTGATAATAGTCCGATTGGAATTGATACTAAGAAACAAATTAAGTTTTGTATAGCAAAGCAAATTGATGAAAAGTTAGTTGCTTTACTTATTGTATCAATATAAGAATTTTTTATATCTTCACTTGCCGTTGTTAAATCAGGAACGCCGAATACAGTATGTGTTGCGTATTGAGTAAAGAAGATATTCAAACTCATAATACCAATCCATGTAAATAATTGAACAATACAAATTTTTCTGACTTCGGGTGATGACTTAAAGAAATCCGCAATCTTTTTAAAGAATGACGGTTGTTCTTCTTTTATCTCTTCGACCTTTGTTTCTCTTACGGCTTGTTTATTATTTCTGTTTTCATTAATTGTTATACAAGTCCAAAGCATTGCAAGAGAGAATGCCAAAGCTGCCATAACAAATTGAGCATTAATACTCATTTGATAGTTAAATATATATTTTAAAAAAGGAGCTGTTCCTGCTGCTACAACAGAACCAAGTCCGATTGCAAAACTTAAATAAGCGTTTGCAAGTGAGTGTTGTTCCTGTGGTACTAAATCAGGAACTAATGCTCTATATGGTCCTTGAGCTGCATTTACACATGCATCAATAACCCAAATCATAATTGCCGCAATAATTAAACCTCCAAATACCGGCTCCGGTACATGAAGAAAATTAGCGAGTTTTTCTGCAATTGCAGCCGAATTGGGAAATGCCCACAATGCCAAGCTGGCAAAAATTGCACCTGCAAACAAATATGGTCTTCTTCTTCCAAAAATTGTATGTGTTTTATCACTTAATTCTCCGATTATCGGTTGAACCAACATCCCCGTAACAGGTCCTGCCAGCCAAATAAGTCCGAAAATTAAAGGAGAAGCCCCAAGCCCTTCCGTAACCGGACCTGACAAAATAATTCTCATTTGCCAAGCGAATTGAAGTCCGAAAAATCCCAAGCAAAAATTCAGCAATTGCATTGTTGAAAACGGCTTCATTATTGTTTTTTCTGTTGTTTCGTTGCTCATTTTTTCCCTCTTATTTATCTAATTCATCAATTAATTCCGGTATTATTTCAAATAAATCTCCAACAATTCCCACATCCGCATTCTCAAATATAGGAGCATTTTTATCATTATTTATTGCAATTATTTTCCCGCTGTTTTTTATTCCCGCTAAGTGCTGGATAACACCTGAAATCCCGACTGCTATATATAATTTTGGAGCAATAGCTTTCCCCGTTTGCCCTATTTGTTGAGATTTAGTTATAAAACCACGTTCAAAGGCTTCTCTTGTTCCGCCTATTGCAGCTTTGAGTTTTTGTGCTAATTGATAAACCAGCGTAAATCCGTTGTCTTTACAAGCACCGGCTCCACCTGCTACAACTATCTCTGCAGAAGCTACATCGTTATTAGAAATACCTTTTTTAATCTTTTCAACAGCTTCTATTCTTTTTTCAATTTTGTCTAAATCAATCCAGTTGAACTTTGCACTTACACAAGATTCACGTTCAACCGCTTTAAATGTATTAGGTTGAACTGTTGCCATTTGAGGGAACGTATCACACAAAATATCAGCCGTAAGCTGTCCGCCAAAAGTCGGTCTTGTTGATAATAAAAGATTATACTCTCCAATGTCTAATTGCGTACAATCGGCAGTTAAGCCTGTTTTTAGTTTTGTTGCAACATAAGAAGCAATATCTTTTCCCTTAACGGTTGCACCTGTTAAAATCATTCTCGGAGGATATTTTTCCGCTATTTTTGTAAATATTTCACAGTGATATTCCCTATCATATTTTGATAGTCTGTCATCATTTACGACAATAACTTCATCTGCCCCATATCTGCCTAATGTATCAATCAAAAAATCGTAATTCATTCGTTTGTTTATCAAACAAACCATTACTCTTTGATTCCAAATTCCTTGTTTTAGTTCCGCAGCTTTTGATAAAAGCTCAAGGACTACAGGGGCAATTGTGTAATCATCATGCATTTCGCCATATATTAAAATACCGTTCGGCTCCATATTACTCCAATGCTCCTTTTATTTCGTCGGATAATTCTGTTATTTTATTCCCACTTGTTATAAACTTACAGTGTCTTTTATCGTCAGTTCTATATACTTTTGAAACTCTTGTCGGAGAACCTTTTATTCCCGTATCAGTTGAATTTAAGTCTAAATCTATTGAGTTATAAATGTTATAGTAATAATCCTTTGACTTAATATAACCGTTAATTTTCGGGATACGAGGTCTGAATTCGAAATTATTTACACAAATTGCAGCAGGTAACAAAATTTTATAGGTGTTTCTTTCGTGTTCCGTTTCCGATACAACTGTTATTGACTCTTCATTAACGTCAATAATTGAGTTAACGTGAGTAACATAAGGAAAGTTCATTTTTACGGCAGTAGCAATACCTGTTTGTCCTGTTTCCCCGTCAATTGCCGTCTGTCCGAAAATCATAAGTCGGCAATCGGGAACTTTCTTTTTTGCTGCAGCAGCTAAAACGGTCGAGGTTGCCCAAGTATCCGAACCTGCAAACAAAGAGTCATAAAGCAAAAATGCTTCATCAGCCCCCATAGCAACCGCTTCCTCTAAAACTTTTTGAGCCTTAGACGGTCCCATTGTAACAACAGTTACGATTGAATTTGTTTTTTCTTTAATTCTTAAAGCAGCTTCAACAGCTTGTCTGTCAACAGGATTCATAATGCTTTCCATTTTTGTCCTGTCTATATTATTATTAGCCGTCCATTTTACATCATTTGTATCGGGAACCTGCTTTATAAAAACAACAATATTCAACCTTTACTCCCTGTAACACTTTATAGTCTTATTTTTATACAAACATCAGACTAATGCAAATTGTTTACATGTCTAAAGCAATGTCTAATGTCTTTGCTTTAGCAACAATTGCACTTGAAGAAATAACGTCAACGCCTGTTTTTGCAATTTCTCCGATTGTATCAACGGTTACGTTTCCGCTCGCTTCAATAAGTGCTTTATCGGCTATAATTTCAACACATTTTTTCATTAAATTACAAGACATATTATCAAGCATTATAATATCTGCTTTTACTTCAACTGCTTCTTTTACCTGTTCAATGGTATCACATTCAACCTCAATTTTATGAGTGTGAGACAAATTTTCTCTGATTTTATTTACAGCATTTGTAATTGAACCGGCAAATCTGATATGGTTATCTTTTATCATAACGCAATCTGATAAGTTAAATCTGTGAAGTCTTGCTCCGCCTACCGATACGGCATATTTTTCAAACATTCTGAAATTAGGAGTTGTCTTTCTTGTATCCGTAATTCTTGCTTTATTATCTCCGATTGCTTCTTGATATTTCTTTGTTTCTGTTGCTATTCCGCTCAAACGTTGAATGTAATTTAATGCGGTACGTTCACCTGTTAGAATTGCCCTTGCACTGCCTGTTATCGTTGCAAGGGTATCTCCTTTTGAAATTTTATCCCCGTCTGAAAAATACTTTTCAAATTTAATTTCGGGTGAAATCACCTTAAAAACTTCCGCTGCAACATCAATTCCGCATAAAATACCGTCTTGTCTTGTGTTCATTTTAGTCGTAATAATTTCATCTCTATCAACAAGACAATCTGTAGTTATATCGCCAAAACCGATATCTTCTTTTAAAGCATTTTGAATATGTTCTCTTACTATAAAATCGTGAAGTAAAATTGATGACATTTTTAACCTTTCATTATTGTTTGAATTGTTTTTTCGTGGGATTTTCCGTGGATTTCTCTTTGCGGATAATCTTCTCTGTAGTGTGCTCCTCTTGATTCTTTTCTGTTTAAAGCAAATTCTACAATTAATTGTGCAACAGTAAGCATATTTCTCATTTCATAGTGAGCTCTGTCGGGACATTTGTATGTGTAACCGAATTCACTTGTCATATATTCAAGCTCGGAAGCGGCAGCTCTTAAATTTGTTTCATTTCTTATAATGCCGACATTATTCCACATTAGTTCCTTTAATTCTTTAAACATGCTGTCAATACGTTCAAAATCATTAAAGTATGAATTATTTTCATAAATTTCAGTTATTCTTGATATTTCTTTATCTGCATTGAAATTATTTTCTAAATTTAAAGTTTTTAGGTAATTTACAAGTTCAAAAGCAGTAACCGCACATTCTAAAATAGAGTTAGAAGCTAATCTGTTAGCACCATGTAACCCTGTACAGCCTGCTTCACCTATAGCATAAAGCCCCTCAATTGACGTTTTTCCGTTTACTTGTGTTTTTACGCCGCCCATATAATAGTGTGCTGACGGTGAAACAGGAATATAATCAACGGCAGGATTTATACCGTATTCTTTACAGGTTGCATAAATAGTCGGAAATCTCTTTTGGAAAACTTCTTCTTTTACGTGTGTTGCATCAAGATAAACATTTTTAACGTTATGTTCTCTCATTTCGTTAAAGATTGCTCTTGTAACAATATCTCTTGGTGCAAGTTCTAAACGTTTATCGTATTTTTCCATAAATGTAGAGCCGTCTTTATGAACAAGTTTTGCACCTTCGCCTCTTACCGCTTCTGATATTAAAAACATTGTACCTTTATCTGAGAGTGCAAAAGCGGTAGGGTGAAATTGTACAAATTCCATATCTTTTACAATTGCACCTGCTCTATATGCTAATGCAATTCCGTCGCCCGTTGTAATATCAGGGTTTGTTGTATATTTGTATGACTGACCGACTCCGCCTGTTGCAAGAATTACGGCAGGTGCTTCAATAACTTCATATTCTTTATCGACATAATTATAACTGATTAAACCCTTGCAAACATTATTTGAATCTTTAATCAATTCAACCGCAAGTGTTTGTTCATATATATCTGCATTTTTTAAAGACATTATGTAATTTACAAGTGCATTTTCAATGCAGAAACCTGTTGCATCCCCGCCGGCATGCAAAATTCTGTTTACACTATGAGCAGCTTCTTTAGTAAATATAAAATTATTATTTTTATCTCTGTCAAAATCAACGCCGAATGTTTGAAGTTCTTTAACTACTTGTGCACTGTTTTCGGAAATAAATTCCGCTACTTTTCTATCTGTTAAACCTGCGCCTGCCGTAAGAGTATCTTCAATATGAAGAGTACAGGAATCAAGTTTATTTTCGGGCATAACACAAACCATACCGCCTTGTGCATACTTTGAATTAGATTCAATTAACTGTGATTTTGTGATAATCAATAAACCGTCCGGCAAATTAGCTTCTTTTTGAAGTTTAATTGCTGCATACAAACCTGCAATACCACTACCTACTATAACTGCCGAATATTTTGAATGTTTCATTACAATATCCTTTTTTTATATTTTAGTTCAAACATAAAAAATTATTAATATATTTAATTATTATCAATTTTTAAAAAATACATAAATTTTGTCAATTTCAACTCTTGAAATTACTTAATGGAAAAGTAACAGAAACAAATGAAGTCTAAAAAGTATTAAATAAATACTTAAAACTAAACAATTTTATACTGCAAAAGCGATGGCAGAAGCCCCCGCTTTTGTTTATTTTTATGTTATTTTTACAATTTAATCATGTTTACGTTTGTTTTTGTATCCATAAAATACATATATTGATAATCCGATAAGTACCCACAACAAGAAGTATATAGAGGAATCTCCACCTTGGAATGCTTTATACAACATAAAGCAGCTACATAGTACTATACCCAATACAGGGAATAACGGACAAAACGGGACTTTAAACGGTCTTGGTCTATCCGGATCCGTTTTTCTTAAAATCAGAACTTCTATGCAAATAATTACAAAGGAAGCAAATGTACCGTAATTACAAAGTTCCGCCGAAATATTTAAGTCCATAAATAATGAACCGATTATTACAATTAAACCTGATGCCCAAGTAATTAAATGAGGAGTCTTATACTTTTTGCTGACTGACATCATTGTTTTAGGTAAAAAGTTATCCCTTGCAATTGCATAAAATATTCTTGTCGTTCCCAATTGGTAAACTAAAAGTACGGATGTTAAAGCACAAAGAGCTCCAACGGCAATCGCCCCCGCATACCAGTTTTTACCTGCCAAGTGCATTGCGTGAGCTAACGGAGCTTGCGTATCAATTGCATTAATAGGAACAATCCCTGTTAAAACAAGTGCTACAGATACATATAAAATTGTACAAATTGTCAATGTTCCTAAAATAGCAACCGGTAAATCTCTTTGAGGATTTTTTGTTTCTTCTGCAGCGGTTGAAATGGCGTCAAAGCCGATATATGCAAAGAAAATTATAAATGTACCCGATAAAATACCTTTTATGCCGTCAATGTTCATCGGAACCCAGTACCAATTTTCAGGTGCAACATAATGTGAACCGACTAAAATGAAAGAGATAATAATAGATAAATTTACAAATACCATTAACCCTGCGACTCTTGTTGATTCTTTAACCCCTTTAATCAAAAGTACGGTTAGAACAAACACAATAAATATCGCAGGTAAATTTACCGCTATTGGCATTTCCAGTCCAAACGGAAGATGTACAAACGGCATTTTGTCGTGAACATCCCACCCGTATTTATCACACATAGCATAAATTGAACGAAAATCATTTCTAAGCCAGATAGGAAAATTTATAACAAAACTTGGCAGAATATGCTTAAAACCTTTAAGAAGCTGTCCTAAATATCCCGTCCATGCAGTAGCAACCGTAATATTTCCGATTGCATATTCAAGCATTAAAATCCAACCGACCATCCATGCCATAAATTCACCCATTGTAGCGTAGGTGAAAGTATAAGCACTTCCTGCAACCGGTATCATTGCAGCAATTTCAGAGTATGCTAAGGCTGAAAATAAACTTGCGGTAGCTGCTATTAACATAGATATAACAACCGAAGTTCCGGCTCCTGTTCCTGCCGGTGTTCCGACTATCGCACTACCAATAATTGTAAAAATTCCTGTTCCTACTACCGCACTTATACCAAGTATCAATAAATCAAAAATGTTTAATGTTTTTTTCAGCTCTGTAGTATTACTTTCCGCAATAAAAGCGTCAGTAGATTTTTTACTGAGCATATTTCTGATTATGGCTAATGTTTTTTCTTTCATTCTCTCGTTTTTCTCGCTATCTGTTACCAAACAGTTATTTATTCATTTTCTTATTATAAATCAAACATTAATTTTTATATTGTTAAGGTATTCATTTGAGGCAAACTGTTTAGAATATTTTTTTGCCGTTTCTACTGCTTTCCATTTTATTTGTTGAATTTCATCCTTATTCATATCCGCAATTTTTTCTAAACATTTCTTCAACTCTTTTGGATTTGGAGAGATTAAAAATCCATTTTCGCTATCCTTTATAATTCCCGAAATTCCGTCATTATTTTTTGCAATTACAATATTTCCATTAGCCATTGCCTCAAGATAGCAAAGTCCAAAGGTTTCATTGTTGCTTAATAGTATAAAAATATCGGAGCATTCTAAGTTTTTTAAGACTTCATCTCGTGAAATTTGCCCTGTAAAACCTATTTTATCGGATAACTTCAACTTTCTTGAAAGTTTTTCCAGTTTTTTTCTTTCTTGCCCGTCACCCATAACAGAAAATGAGTAATCCTTAGAAGTAAAAAGAGAAAGTCCTTTTATAATTATATCTATATTCTTTCTTTTAATTAAAGAAGCTGCCGTGGAAATTCTGAATTTTTCAGATATCGGTGTTAATTTTTCATTGATGTATTCTTCATCAATTCCTGAAAATGCAGTAAATGTTTTATTTTTAACCGCAGGAATTATTTTTTCGATTTTTCTCTTTAATATAGGGCTTCTTGCAGAAATTTTGTCCGCAATTAAGTATGACTTTTTCAAAGCATTTTTGAAATACAAGGAATATTTAATATCCGTTAAAACCGTAATATCCGCAGAGTGAACAGAACATACATATCTTATTTCGTTCTTTTCCAGTAATCGTTGAGCTAGTAAAGCCCCGCACGGCATATGTGATATTAATACATCGTAATTCTTTAGTGAAAAATCTTTTGGCAATTTATTATAAACATCAAAGAAAAACGGTGTTTGAAAATTGAGATTATACACTCTTATTCCGTTTTCAAGATAAAGCCCTTCTCTTTTTATTCTTCGCCCCCTGATCAGGGTATTAAAAACAAAATTAGACCTGATAACATCAACACAATGTCCGTTTTTTTGCCACTCCTGTACAAAATAAGAAAGAGTTCTGGCTATATTTTCATTTTCTAACGGATATAAATCTGTAACAAAAAGAATTTTCATATATAATATATTACTATAAAAGGAGATATCGTTTGCAAGAACTTAATATAAAAAATTATGCACATATTGGAGATTCTGTTTATGAAGTTTTCATTAGAGAACATACTATAATGATGACTGCTAATCTGAACAGGTTGCATAAATTAACCGTTCATTTTGTTAATGCAGGTTTTCAGACGGAATTGCTGGATAAACTCCAACCTTTTTTAGATGAAAAAGAAAACGATATTTCAAGAAGAGCAAGAAATATTCCAACCTCTTCTTCCCGCAGGATTGATAGAGCCCTTCATTCAACCGCAACATCACTGGAGGCAATTCTCGGGTATGAATATGTTCATAATAAAGAACGCTATAGTGAATTATGCAAGATTATGAGTGATTTAATTAATTTTGATAAATATAAAAACAATATTAATTAACTTTTAACAAGCATTTATTTCACATTTATCAAGACTAGCTGTCAAAGGAGATGAAATATCCTCAAAATAACTACTAATACAAGCCTTTAACATATATTTTTTTCTTAAAAACATAAACAATTTAATCATACTGTTTCAAACCTTTAATAAACCGCACCTATGTAATTTTACATCTGTTTTATGTTTATTGTCAAGAAAATAAACAGCCCTATACTTTTGTATAGGGCTGACATACTTTTTATTCTATGTTTATAATGTTAGATTAACATCTTCTTCTGCTTCCAACTCGGTTTTAACTTTTTCAATAAAGTTTTTAGCTTCATCTGAAGCATTTACCCAGTTAACGGAAGCCAATCCTCTTTGCAACCAAATTAGCTCTTGGAAAAAAGCATATTGTGAATTTTTAGCATCTACTTTTGCCGTATAAGATGATTGAAGTGCATCTATTGTTTGAGCAATGCCAAGTTCACCGGATAAATATTTTGCTTTAACTTCCTGATAGCCTGCTTCTTGTGCAAACATGTTCTTGTAAGCTCTTTCAATACACAGATATCTTGCAACGGCACGGCTGACGATTGTTCTGATTAAAGATTCAATTTATGTATTTACTTCATCCAAATGTAAATTCAGTTCGTTTAATTCAGATTTACAACGTGCGATTTCTGCAAATTTTGTACCGCCTTCAATCGGTTTCCATTGTGCTGCAATTAAAAATCTTGTTGAAGATTTATCCAACGGAGAATTTTTACCGTCACCGTAGTATCGTCTTAAAGTTCCTAATTGATTGCCTAAATAATCACTGTAAGGTAAATCTCTTGTAA
>CAYYPD010000016.1:0-33858 GCA_964473445.1 uncultured Muribaculaceae bacterium | reverse complement strand
TTTTTTAATTAAACTTGAATTCTTTTATTTTATTATTTCCTGTATTATCTGTTTTATTTTTATTGCAATTAATATCAATTTTGAAATTTGTTTCTTCACTTTGCAAAATATTATATTTTATTTTTTCAATAGAAAATGGTTTTATTGTAGGATTAGGTATTGTAATTTTTTCTTCTATTTCTAATAAATCAAAAACTGCCTCTAAAGAAATATCATTAACAACTGTTCTGTCATTATAAATTTTAACGAGATGTTCTGCTCTTATTTTCATAAACTATAACCCTATCTATAATATAACTTTAATTAAAACAAGCTCGAATGTCAAAAATGACACATTTTTAACAATGAAAACAGTTACTTCTTCTGATAGGAGAGTCCCCTCAATAAAAAGCAGGCGAGATAAATCTCGCCTGCACAATAAATTTTTGCATAAAATTGGCGGTACTTGGATATTTTGGATGTTCGGAATTGTTTTGCTTCTGTTCATAATCTTTATTTATTTCTTTGTACCTGAAATAAAAGGTGTATCATTAGTAGAAATTGAATCAAACCTGCGAAACGGTGTTACTTCACGTGCGTTTTAGAGATTTTAATTCTGTCAACAATGAACTTGGACTATAAAAAATGTGTTTTTGTTGTGTAAGTTCATTTTTTATATGTCGAGTTTTTTATTTTCGCCTATGTTTTTCTTGTATTGATTTAATACCGTTATCACCCTGCAAAAGCACTCCTGACCCGTATTTATCTTCAATTTTGTCAAGCACTTTTGCTATTCTTTCACATTTTTTTGCGTGTTTATTTTCAAATAAATTTAACTGATAATCGGTTGTATCTGAAAGGTTAAAAGCCATAACGCCCGAAGAACGATAAATTATATCTTCCTTAAATATTGAATTAAATAACTTCTCAACCGTTTTTGCTAAAAGAAGTTCTGAATTTGTATAGCAATCAAGTTTTTCATCTATATACAAAACTCTAAAATCTTTTGTTCTTAACATTACGGAAATTACGGATGTTTTAAGATTATAATGTCTTAATTTTTTACAAACATTATGTAAATGCATCATTATTTCTGTTCTGATATAAGATTTATCCTCGGAAAAAGACGGAAATGCTCTTGTCTTTTGAATTGATTTAGGCTTCTCCGCAATTCCCGTTAATGGAATAACGCTTATTCCCGATAATTCATATTTTAATTCAACACCCTTCTTCCCGAATACAGTTCTATAAAAATTATCTTCTTTTTCTAAAATTTGATTTGCATAAAAAATTCCGTAAGATTTTAATGTCCTTGAAATATTTTTTCCGACACCCCACAACTCTTCTATTTTTACTCTTTCTAACTCCGAATGAATTTTGTTTTTCTCAATAACGTAAGTTCCTTGCCCCATTTTTGCTTTATGAGTTGCTAATTTTGCAAGCATTTTTGAATTTGAAATTCCGACGGAAACACTAACTCCAAGTTCTGACTCAATGTCACTTTTTATCTTTTTTGCAACTTCTGAAAACGTGAGGTTAAAAACCGTATCTCCCTCGGTAACATCAAGAAATGCTTCATCTATTGAATAAACATCAATTTTATCAGAATAGTTATAAAGCATTTGCATTAATCTTGTTGATAATTCATGATAAAGAGTAAAGTTTGCACTCAGAAAAATAGTATCTTTAAATTGTACTCTTGCCATAAAATACGGAATTCCCATAGGAATACCAAGTTTTTTAGCTTCATAAGAACGAGAAACGACACACCCGTCGTTATTACTTAAAACACAAACCGATTTTCCCCTCAAAGACGGATTCATAAGAAGTTCACAACTGACAAAAAAATTATTTGCGTCTATATGTAAAATTGTTTTTTCTTTCATAATCAACCTAAAAAAAGAAAGACAGGACTTACAGAGGAACAATACGCCTGTCTTAATTGAGAATAAATATTTGAATAATTATAACTTTCTTACAACTCCTTGTGCCACACCGAAAATAATTAATTGTTCTTTCGGGTATAAGTTAGGATAGTTGGAATTTGCAGGTTCAAGCCAAACTTTTCCGTTTTTATTTCTGTAGGTTTTTAATGTGTAACCGCCATCTATAAAAGCGATTACTATATCACCGTTATTTGCGGTATTTGTTTTTTTGATAATTACTTTATCACCGTCAAAAATACCCAAATCAATCATAGAATCTCCGGAAACAGTAAACATAAAGGTTGAAGGATTATTTATATTGAAATCTTCATCAAGCGAAACTCTTCTTTCTACATAATCTTCCGCTACTGAAGCAAAACCTGCTTTAACGACAGAGGAAAATAAAACTGCTCCAAACAGATTTTTATTAATATAGAAACGATTATTTCTTTCTTGAATTAAATCTTCTTCTTTTAGCTTGTTAAAATACTGCCAAACAGAATTTTTATGCTTGAAACCAAATTCTTTTGCAATGATATCAAAACTTGGCAATACTTCTTTTCCGTATGATTCTTTAAGTTTTTCAAAGAATATTTTTTGTTTCTCGGTTAACATATTTTTATTATAGACAAATGTCTATAAAATGTCAATAGTATTTTTCTTCATTCTAAAATCAAAAAATATGATATAATTTTCTTATGAAAAAAATCAGTATAGTTACAAGTTGTTTTAATGAAGAAGCAAATATAGATGAGCTTTATGAGCGTGTAAATAAGCAAATGCAAAAATTCTCTGATATTTATGAATGGGAATTTATCTTGCTGGATAACGGTTCTATTGATAATACGGTTGAGAAATTAAGGATACTTACTGATAAAGACAAGGAGCATGTAAAAGTTATTATCAATTCAAGAAACTTTGGGTGTATTCGTTCTCCATATTGGGCAATGCTTAGTGCTACAGGTGATTGTGTTATTTATATGGCATCAGATTTACAAGATCCGCCTGAAATTATTCCTGATTTTATAAAAAAATGGGAAGAGGGGTATCTTATTGCTTTGGGGCAAAAAAACTCATCAGAAGAAAGTTTGATTTTTTTCACTTTACGAAGAATTTATTATTATTTACTTGTTCACCTTGCTGATGACGGTACACATTTAATGAAAAATTGTACGGGATTCGGATTATATGACAGAAAAATAATAGAATATATAAAAGAATATGAAGATCCTTATCCGTTTATAAGAGGCTTGATTTGCGATATCGGGTTTGAAAAAGCATTAATTCCTTTTAAGCAACCTACAAGAAAAAGAGGCATTTCTTCTCATAATTTTTACAGTTTATACGATAATGCAATGCTTGGACTTGTTAAGCATACAAAATTCCCGTTAAGATTAATTGCTTTCTTTGGGTTTATTATATCTTCATTTTGTCTTATTACATCAATAATTTATTTAGTACTTAAATTAACAAATTGGTACAGTTTCAATATTGGTTCTGCGCCTCTTGTTATCGGAATGTTTTTCCTTGGCGGTATTCAGCTTATTTTTCTCGGAATTATTGCCGAATATTTAGGTGCCGTCTATACAAGAGTAAACAAAAAACCTATAGTTATTGAAAAAGAAAGAATTAATTTTTGATATTTTTCTTTGCAAAATATTTGTAAAATTTATTATTTCTCAACGAGGAATAATAAGTAACATGTTTATAGACTATATCTAAATCAGTATATTCTAATCTGTTAGAACTGCCATTATATTTAGTATTAAGCAGACATCTCCCTATTTCATTAAAAGGAGTAACGGCTCCAATTAAAAGAGCAGTAAACAGAATCGTTGATAAAACTTTATTTTTTAAAAATTCTTTATTTTGTATTGTTTCAACAACTAATAAATATAAAAATACCAATGCAGGAATAGATGCTCTCATTTCAAAATCAGGACTGTCAGAAATTCTCAAATAAGGGAATAAACAAAACAGAATAAATACCATCCAATATATAACGTTCTTGAAATTATAACGAAGAATACAAAATAAAAATATTCCGACTTCAATAATCCAAAATCTGAGAATAATTAAATGGTTAATTTTTTGCTTCATATAAGTATAATATACATAATCTCCCATATGAACGTTTGAACTTAGAAAATTTGCAGTCAAATACAGATACAATACAGGAAAAAGAATAAAGACTCCAACTAAATTTTGTATTGATAAAGCATCTATAAATACCTTTTTTATGTGATTAAAAGTAAAAACTTCTTTTATTGTTGAAGTGTCATTTTTTATCATAAAGTAAATCAGGAATGGCAATAAACCCATTGCCGGTAATGTTGAATTTATAAACAGACATACATATAGAAATACTAAACTTTTATTGTTCTTTTCATGCAAAAAGAGTGAAACAACAACCCACGCAGGAATAGCCTGATTAAAAACCCAAAACAGTTGTGTTGTCATAGAGGAATATTGATGATATGTCCACCATTCAAGATGTGCTTGGGGTGTATATGAAAAATTTGCACCATGTATAATGTACATCCCCAGTACATCCAAACCGCTAAAAAATATAAATAAAATTATGGGGAAAATATTTTTTTGTTTAAAATGAGCCAATAGAAGATAAAAAAATGTAAAAACTCCTAAAATCGCCCAACAGAACTGAAAGAAAAATCCGATATTAAGACTTTTAAACATTTTCGCAACTAATGCAGAAGGGAGAAAAAATCCCACATAGTATGACAGCATAGCCTGATACTCATTATAGACAACAGGCCAACTCTTTTTTGTTAATAATTCGAGTAAAGCGTTTCTGGCACTATGATCCCCATTCTGAAACATGTAACCGCCAACACCTGATAATAAAACCCAAATAATGGAAATTAAAAGAACCGCACCAATTAAATACCATTCTTTTTTCGTTGTAGGAACCCATATTTTGGGAGCATTCTTAACAAGTAAATAAAAACTGACTGATATTGCAAGTGTTGCAATTATTGCAGTAGGAAGATTACACCAAGTGATAAAAAATATTAAATTCGGTATTATTATATACAGATAGCCTAAAATAACAATAATATTTGATTTATTTTCCATTAGGAATTCCCCTTAAACAATTATTCTTAGCAAAGTACTTGCAATATTTATTTTCTTCATATACAAAATTCATATCCGCTGTTAGAGATTTTATAGGTGCATAAAACATCGAATGGATACTAGCGTTATTCATGTCAGTATTGGAATTAATTCTAAAATCCGAAAAATTCGTATTTAAAATAGTCCTTGAAAACTCATTAAACGGTGTTACAGCTCCAATTAAAAAAGAAACAAAAAGAAGAAATGCCATAACTTTGTGTTTAAAAAGAGAACCGTCTTGAATAACGTCAATAATAAATATATATATAAATACTAATGCCGGAATAGAGGCTCGCATTTCAAAATCAGTCCCATCTGAAATTCTGATAAAGGGACAAATTAAAAATATTAAAATACACACCCAATATAAAATATTTTTCTTTTGGAACGGAAACAGACAAAGCAAAAATATAAAAACTTCAATCGATAAAAATTCTAAAACAGTAATTACAAGTATAGGCTCTTTTACCGGGGACCAAAAAGAATAATCTCCAAAATGAACCAGCGGTGCTACATAATTTCCACTCAGATAAAAATATAAAACGGGAAATAATACAAGTAATGCAAGTATATTTTGAACAGAAAATATATCGATTACGGATTTTTTTATATGAGAAAAAGATAAAACTTCTTTTTGCGTATAGTTCCCGTTTTTTAAGATATACCATAATAAAATCGGGAGAAATCCGATTGTCGGTAATGTTGAACTGATAAATAAACATACATATAAAAACAACATGCTTTTGTTATTTTTTTCATTTAAAATCAATGAAATTAATAACCAACAAGGAATAGCCTGATTATAAACCCAAAATAATTGTGTTGTCATAGATGAAAACTGATGAGGATGAGCCCCCCACCATTCCAAATGAACAGTGGGTGAATACGAAATATTTAAGTCGTTCAAGAATAAAAAACCCAATATATCAAGACCGCTAAAAAATATAAATATAAAAACCGGGTATAATTTTTTTTGTTTAAATTGAGCTGTTAATAAATAAAAAAACAGAAATACACCGCCAACTGCCCATATAAATTGCAAGAAATACCCCAAATATATATTTCTAAAGAATTTTACTAATATTACCGAAGGAAGCCAAAACCCGGTATAATAAGTAAGTACTGAATTATGACTTGATGAAATAATCGGCCATTTTTTAATAACAAGTAATTCAAATAATCCGTTACGAACATAATGATCTCCGTTTTGATACACGTATCCGCCAATACCGGATAATAGAACCCAAATAATGGAAATTAAAAGAATTGTACCGATTAAATACCATTCTTTTCTTGTATTTGGAACCCATATTTTGGGAGCATTTTTAATAAGAAAATAAGAACTTATTAATGTTGCAAGTGTAGTAATTATTGCGGTAGGAATGTTACACCAACCGATAAAAAATATTAAATTCGGTATTACTATATACAAATATCCTAAAACAACTAATATGCTTGATTTACGTTCCATATCCCCTGCCCAAAAGTATTAAGTTAATTTTAGTATATAAAAAAACAATATGCAATAAATTTATGTTAAAATAATTTTAGAAAGTTAAAGGTGTCAAATGAAGGTTATTATTTTAGCGGGCGGTTTAGGTACTCGTTTATCGGAAGAAACTCAATTAATTCCTAAACCAATGGTTGAAATCGGGGGAAAACCTATTTTATGGCATATAATGAAAATATACTCTCACTATGGCTTTAACGATTTTATTATACTTTCAGGTTATAAATCTCACGTTATAAAAGATTATTTTGTAAATTATTACAACAGATACTCAGATATAACTGTTGATATGGTGAAAAATACAGTTGAAATTCATAAAACGAGAACCGAGCCTTGGAAAGTTACAATACTCTATACCGGTGAAAATGCAATGACCGGAAGCAGAATAAAAAAAGCTCAAAAATATATAGGAAATGAAAGATTTTTGCTTACTTACGGGGACGGAGTTGCGAATGTTAATATTTCCGAATTGATAAAATGCCATGAAAAATCAGGTAAAATATTAACTCTTACTGCAGTGCAACTTGAGGGCAGGTATGGAGCATTGGGGATAAGCGAAGATAATACTGTTACCGGTTTCAGAGAAAAACCGAAAGGTGATGAATGCAGAATAAACGGCGGATATTTCGTTTGCGAAAGTCAAGTTTTTGGTTATATACCCGAAAATGATGATAATGTTACATTTGAAGAGATGCCGATTGAAAATATAACAAAAGACAATCAGTTGAATGCATATAAACACAATGGCTTTTGGCGTTCCATGGACACCTTGCGAGATAAAATTGACCTTACAAGAATGTGGCAATCACAAAAGGCTCCGTGGGTTGTTTGGTAAGGTTATTTTATGATAAAAAATATTTATAACGGGAAAAAGATTATTATTACAGGAGCTACAGGTTTTAAAGGAAGTTGGCTTTCTTTATGGTTAAAACATTTAGGAGCAAATGTTTTAGGATATTCTCTTAAACCTGATACAAATCCGTCTATGTTTAATGAGCTAAAACTTGAGTGTGTATTTAATAATGTATATGCAGATATTCTTGATACAAAAAAATTAGAGGAAATTTTTTTTGATTTTATGCCCGATTTTGTATTTCACTTGGCAGCTCAACCGTTGGTTAGAAAATCATATTCAGAGCCTGTTTTAACATATCAAACAAACGTAATCGGAACACTAAACGTGCTTGAAGCTGCAAGAAAATGCGGAAGTGTTAAAGTTTTTATCAATGTGACAACAGATAAATGCTATAAAAATAAACCAATTCATAAGGATATAAATAAATCATTCAGTGAAAACGATGAACTTGGCGGATACGATATGTATTCCTCTTCAAAAAGTTGTGTCGAAATAATGGCAGCTTCATACCGAAATTGTTTTCTAAAAAATGCTTACGAAATGGCGACAGTAAGAGCCGGGAATGTCATAGGCGGAGGAGATTGGGCAGATGAAAGACTTGTTCCCGATTGTATAAGAAATATCAACGATACAGGTAAGATTATTTTACGAAATCCAAACAGCATAAGACCATGGCAATTTGTTCTTGAACCTTTATTCGGGTATCTGCTGTTAGGTGGGACTTTATTTAAAGCAAAAAATGAAGAACTTCAATCCGTAAATTTTGGGCCGAGTGCTGATTCATTTGTTACGGTTGAAGAAATAGCAAAAAAAATTGTATCTTTTTATAAAAAAGGTGAAATAATTTCACAAAAAACAGATAATCTGCATGAGGATGAAGTTTTAAAACTTAATAGTGAAAAAGCAAAAGAATTTTTAAACTGGGAAAATATTTATAGTATTGATTTTGCCATAGAAAAAACAGTAAAATGGTACAAATATTTCTACAAAAAGAATACTGATATGTACGAATTTTCGTTAAGACAGATTATTGATTATGAAAACAAAATAGAGGAAAAACATCGTGCCTAAACACTTAAATGAGGTTAAAGATGAAAAATAATATTTTTGAAGATTTATTTGTACTTGAACTTGCAAACAATCATTTGGGCAACCTTGAAAGAGGATTAAAAATTATTACGGATTTTTCAAGAATTGTTCGTTTTAACAATATGAAAGCAGCTATAAAACTTCAATTTAGAGATGTCGAACATTTTATACACAAAGATTTTCAAAACAGGACGGAAATAAGATACATTAATAAAACCTTAAAAACGAAAATGTGTGAAAATGATTATACAACGCTTGTAAATGCAATTAAGCATTCAGGCTGTATAGCAATGGCGACTCCTTTTGATGAAAAATCCGTTAAAACTTGTGTTGATTTAGGTATTGAAATAATTAAAATTGCATCATCGGATTTGAATGATTGGATATTAATTGAAGAAATTGCGAAAACAAGAAAACCCGTAATTGTTTCAACCGGTGGTTCTTCAAAAAAAGATATTGATGATATAGTTAAGTTTTTTGATAACAGAAATATTCCGCTTGCAATAAATCATTGTGTTTCAATTTATCCGAGTGAAAAGAATGAACTGGAACTAAATCAAATAGACTATTTAAGAAACAGATATCCAAATCATATCATTGGTTATTCAACGCATGAATTCAATAAAGATATTGAAAAATCAATACTTATAGCGTATGCAAAAGGTGCAAGAACTATTGAAAGACACATTGATATTATCTCTGTCGAAGAAGGGATATCTCCATACTGTTCTACTCCTAAAGATATTGATAAATGTTTTAAGGCATATAAAACAGCAATGGAACTCTGCGGAGGAACTTGTGATACAAGAAGAATAATTAAACCAAAAGAAACAGAGTACTTAAATGCATTAATCAGAGGAGTTTATGCAAAAAGGGATATAAAAAAGGGTGAGAAATTAACAGATGAAGATGTTTACCTCGCTATTCCTCTTCAAAAGGGACAAATCTCCTGTCGGGAACTAATGAAAGGTGAAGTTCTTTTACGGGATATAAAGAAGGATTCTCCAATAAAAATTGATGATATTGATTCCCCTTATGCTTATGATGAAAGCCTAAAAAAGAAAATATACGATAGAGGGTTGAGCGTATAAAATCGGAGATATGATGATTAAAGTTAGCGATTATATTGCAAAAAGACTAAAAGAAACCTATAAGATTAAAAATATTTTTATGGTTACGGGCGGAAATGCAATGCACCTAAACGACAGTTTCGGGAAGTATATTCCTTATACCTGCTTTCACCACGAGCAGGCTGTAGCGATGGCGGCAGAGGGATATAACAGAGAATGTAATAAACTTGCAGTCGTTAATGTTACATCCGGTCCGGGGGGATTAAATTGCCTTAACGGGGTATTCGGACAATGGACAGACAGTGTAAGCGTGCTATATATATCAGGACAGGTTAAAAGGGCAACTCTGAAAGAAACAACCTCTGATTTAAATTTAAGGCAGCTTGGAGATCAAGAAGCGGATATTATTTCAATAGTTTCTCCGATTACAAAATATGCAATAAGAGTTACTGATCCGACAGGAATAAAATATCACTTGGATAAAGCGGTATATGAAGCAATGTCAGGCAGAAAAGGTCCTGTTTGGCTTGATATTCCGATTGATGTACAAGGAGCATTAATTAATGAAAATGAATTGACGGATTTTACACCGCAACAAGAAGAAAAATATGTTTTAAAAACAGGTGAAGTTATAAACCTTATAGAAAAATCACAAAAACCTCTTGTTATTTGCGGGCATGGAATAAGGTTATCAGGGCAAATTCAAAATTTCAAAACATTGATTGAACGGTTTAAAATTCCTTTTGTTACAACATTAAACGGGAACGATATTTTGTCGACCGAACATGAATTAAATATTGGAAGAATAGGAACAATTGGTCAAAGAGCAGGAAATTTTGCACTTCAAAATGCCGATTTAATATTGTGCTTAGGAACAAGAAACAACATAAGGCAGGTCAGTTATAATTGGGAAAATTTTGCAAAAAATGCAACTAAAATTATGGTTGATATTGATAAATCGGAATTGAATAAACCTCTTGTAAAACCGGATTTGGCAATTAATGCGGATTTAAAAGATTTTATTCCGAAATTGCTTAACAGTTCTATTACAATCAATGCAAAAAAAAACTGGTTAATTCATTGTCAAAATTTAAAAGAAAAGTATTCCTTCAAAAATACAAAAGAATATTGTCAAATGGGAGAAAAAATTAATCCCTATTATTTTGTAAGAACTCTGACTCAACACTTAAAAGAGGATGACACTATTGTTGCTGCAAACGCAACAGCTACAATAGCATCTTTTCAAGCAGGAATAATAAAAAATAATCAAAGATTTATTACAAACTCCGGAGATGCTTCAATGGGATACGGGTTACCTGCTTCAATAGGAGCGGAAATTTCAAAACTTATAAACAAGAGTGCCGGACAAGTTATTTGTTTAGAGGGCGATGGCTCTATAATGATGAATATTCAAGAACTTCAAACAATAAAGCACTATAGTTTGCCCGTTAAAATTTTTATAATAAATAATAAAGGATATTCTTCCTGTAAACAAACTCAAACAAACCATTTTGCCGGGCATTTTGTCGGTTCGGAAGAAAATTCGGGGGTAAGCATGCCTGATTTCACAAAACTTGGTAATGCGTTTGAAATTAAGTCAATAAAACTTAATAAGCCTGAAAACATTGAAGAAACAATTAGAGAAGTTTTAAAATCAGAAGAACCTGTAGTTTGTGAAGTAATGACTGATGAAAACTGTGTATTTACTCCAAAACTTTCATCAAAAAGGTTTCCGGATGGAACAATGCTAAGCCCGTCACTTGAAGATATGTACCCATTTTTGAGCGATGAAGAAATGAAAGAAAATATTTTGTAAAGATATTATTTTTCAAGAAATATATAGAAACGCTTTTAAAACCGTTTCAATAAGTGAAGTTACAAAATTCCATATATGTTTGCATACATATTAATAATCAATTGCAGGTCGGATTTACCAATTCGACAGTAACCTTAATTTATAAATTAATAGTTGCAACCATAGCGGAACGAATAATAAATGTTATGCAATACGACAGCAAGTGAACATATTCTTATGTGAACTTTAGTATTGCATTACAGTTTATTAGTGAGCGAAGCTCCGGTTGCGATTTTGTGAAACTTTTTAAAAAGTTTCCCCGTCCGGAGGACATAAAAATAATTAAATTATTGAAAATGATTGGTCACGTACTACCTAACAAAAACAGAAAAATATACTTGTTGGGTTAAAACCCAACCTACATACTGTGTTCGGTACAATTGATCTTGTTGGAAGAAAACTTAACAATTCAGAAGATTTCGCTGATGATGGCTTCCATCCTTCTGGAAAAGTATGGGATATATTAATAGTTGTATTAGATTATGAAAAAGAGATACCAGATTAATCAATAATTAGTTCTTTTCCATAATACAAATCAAATTCAGGAGGATTAAATTTTATAAACCCAGAATTCGGGGTAAAGGTCATTTCACAAAAATATGGTTCTTCATTTAATGTCATAAAGTCAACTCTTACAAAATCAATGTCTTTAGATAAAAATTCTGCATAGTAAATTATTTTTTCTAAAAATTTTGGTTTTGGGTTTTCTCCATCGTTCCCATAAGATATGTCAAAATTAAGTCTTTTCCAATTAGTATCATATATGTATTGTTGAAAATATTCATTTGCATTTCTTAGTAAAATAAATTTTGCTTTACCGTTAAAACAAAATATTTCATAGTTTGGAATTAACATTGCAGTATCATAAGTGTCTAATATTTCTTCGGCATATACTTTTGCTGTTATCTCTTTGTATTGTAGTTCATAAAAACTCCAATATGCATAATTTATATTTAAAACCCAATTATAATAGTTTTTAAGTTCTTTTAGTTCTTTTTCTGTTAATTTATTTTTATCTTTAATAAAAGTATTTGTTTTCCACGCGTGATTTGTTTTTAAGATAAAAGAAGAGGGGAGTATATTTAAGTCTAATTCTTCGAATTTACTTGCTGATTGATAGACTTTTGCAAATTTTAATTCTGGTAAATTAGTTTTTATATATTCTTTTGCTTTTAGTTTATCAGATAATAATGTCTTTTTAATATTTTTATTATTCAATTTTAAATATTGTATTTTTTCGCTTAATTTTTGTGCTGATTTTAAATTTAGTTTTTGTTTAAATTCGTTTTTATATTTTACTTTTAGGATAAAACTATACAGAAATGGCGGAACTAGACGAAAACATATGTATCTGAAAACATATTTTGCTTTTTTGTAATCAAGATTCATATTTTTTAGCTATTTCCATTTTTATTTTTGCTACTCTGCAAAGGACATTAATTCTTGTATAGTCGTCAATGCATTTTCCAGGACAGAAATTACAATATGCACAATATTCAAATTTAAAACAGTTCGTAAAATCTCTTCTTGTTACGTTAGACCATTTTTTCAATGGTGAATTTGAATTTTTACTATTCCATAGTTCTTTTAATGAAATATTGTGTAGATTTGCAAAATTGAAATTTGCTGTTGGACAAGATGTTACATTTAAATTAGGGTCTATATCAAGAGTTGTTCTTCCAGATATACAAGGAAAATCATTTAAAAATTCTTCATCTATTACATTTTTAAATTTTGTTAGTTTATTTTTATATAGATATTTGTATAAATCTTTTTGTTGCTTGTCTGTAACCTGTGCATGAAAATTTGAATAATTTTTATTTGGGACTAAATTCTCATCTAGTCCATATCTAAAATTATTTTCTTTTGCAAAATTTACAACTTCTAAATAAGAATCTGCATTATATTTTGTAAGGAAACATTTTATTTCGACTGGAACATTTCTCTCTTTTAATTTTTCAATAACTTTTAAAGTTTTAAAATGTGAACCTTTTACTCTTGTTATTTTTTCGTGAATTTCTGGTTCCATGCTATAAAGGCTTAACCCAATATAATGAGGATATAGGTTTACTACTTCTTCAAAAAAATCTTTGTTATCATAAAGCTTTTGCCCATTTGTAAAAAAGATAAATTCTATTCTTTTATTTTTTATATACTTTGCAATTTTAAGAAAATCTTTAATTAATGTACATTCACCACCAGAAAAAACAATTTGTGTAAGCCCTAGTTCGTAGGCATCATCAATTATAGGTTTTATTTCTTCAAAAGAAATTTCAACATTAGGCATTGTTTTATCATTAAAACAGTGAATACAATTTTCATTACACCTATATGTGACATCAAACTGGATACGTGTTAGTTTGTTCTCTTTTATATTTAATTGTGACCATTGGCTTAGAAAACTAGTATTTTCTTGCTCTTTTTCTTTTTGATTATTGGCAAAAATTAGAGTTTTTTTATTATGTATATTCTCTTCTTTACTAAATAATAGTCCATTTTCTTCTAACATATAAAGAAAATGAGGTACTTCTTCTTCTAGTTTTTTCTTCTTAGCATATTCATATACTCCATTTATATTTTTAGAATTTAGAATTATATACCATAAGTCGCTTGCTTCTTTTTGCAACCAAAAAAGTCCAAATGTCTTTAAATTTGAAATATACGCTCTTGAGTTTTCTGTTTCAAAATTTAATACATTTGAAGATATCCAAGGTGGAATTAACATATTTCCCTCTTATTAGCAACAACATGTGCCGCAGCAAGTTTGTACAGATGTAAGTGCTCTACTAGAACAAGAACCCATTACAATAGGCATTACATCTACTTTGAAAAAGCATAATTTGGGGTTATTTTTTGCAGTTTCTTTTTTTGTGTTTTTCATGTTTAACTCCTGGCTAATAATTGCAAAATAATTTAATAAAAATCTCCGTAGGGAACAAAAAGTTGTACTATACGTAATGCATGATAACACTATTTTTTTTCATTAGTCAACCCATTGTTAAAAAAGTATAATATAAATATGAAATTGTTAGCTAAAGAACAAATTTATAAATAGACAGTTAGTCGTAGGTTGTCTGACAGTTAGAAGCATAATTTATTAAATTGATAAATTCTAGTGGGAAAGATTTTAAAACTAAAAGTCAGACAAATAATTCCATAATATTATTTTAGAGTATCAATTTTAGAGCCAGCCCAAACAACTTTACCAATAATTTCTGAACAGATTGAAAAACTACGCTAACGCTTGTTTTTCTAATCTTTCAGAATGACATGAGTCTATTATTTGTCTTTTTGATGAGAGACTGTAAATCCTACGAACATGACGCCCTGAACTCGTTTCAGGGGTGCAAGGGCTTTACTTACTATGTATAAACTGGCATTTAAAGATGATATAAAACATTTTACAAAATCTCTTAATAATGCTACAATGTCTAAAGGTAATAAGGTGAAAACTCAATGGGAATAAGAAAAATTAAAGATAAATTTACCCTCCCCCATACAGACTAAAGGCTTTTACTCTTAGTGAGGTATTAATTACCCTAGTTATTATTGGTGTTGTTGCAGCCATTACAGTTCCAACCATTATTCAAAGTTCTCAAAACAAAGAATTACACTCTATGTACTAGAAAAATATTTCTGTCATAGAAAATGCACTTAACATTGCACAGGTTGAAGAGGGTGCAATTGGCGATAACTCAGTTGTTTTTACTCCATCAACTGATTATAATGCTGGTTATGAAACTGCAAAACGCTTTTCAAAATACCTTAGCACAATAAAAGTTTGTAAAAATCAATCTCAAGCCGGATGTTCAGATTTATATTATCCGATTAAATCTTCAAAAACCAATAACTTGTGGAATTCCCCTGGAGCAAAAATAGCACTATCAGATGGTTCTATATATAATTGGTCAATATGCCAATTGCGAGGGGGATGAGACTTCATGTGAGCAGAACAATGATGGCACTTGTAAGAAAGATGAAAATGGAAATAATATTACGGCTACTTGGCACAGAAAAGCATGCGGTCTTATTTATGTAGATGTTAATGGAACAAAAGGACCAAATCAATTTGGAAAGGATAATTTTTTAATCTTCGTCGGAAAGAATAAAATAACCATCGAAAATTATGCTCCAAGAGGTGGAAGAACTGCTCTTGATATAATTATGAACAAAATTTAAGATAATTAATTATGTAGAAGAAAGCTTTTAGAAGCTCTCTTTTGTTTTAATTTAATTGTTCTATAAGTTCAATTTCATTACCGTCAGGGTCTTTTATAAATGAAATTTTTTTGTTTGATACATTTCCTTTTTCATCTTTTAGAGCAATTTGGTATGGTTCCCAAAGGTATTTATATCCCATTTCCTTAATTTTTTCACTAACACTATTCATGTTTGCAACTTCAAAAGCCAAGTGTCCGAATGCATTTCCGTTTTCATAGCCACATTCGGGAGTTTTGTAGTTATATGTTAATTCTACTTGGCAAGAGTTTTCATCTTCCCCAAGAAAATATAAATCGTAATCTTCAAGTGAATATTTTCCTATTAATTTCAATCCGATAAATTCTGTGTAAAACTTTAGTGATTTTTCAATATCTTTTACTCTAATCATTGAGTGTAAAAATTTCATTTGTATTCTCCTTTTATATTCCGATAAATTGTCTTGTATTTGTGTCCTTATTTACTTTTAACAGTATAAATTTTACTGCAAATAACGATAAAATTGACATTATTGCAACTGCAATAAATCTGATTATAACTTCTAATAATACAACAGGTAAGCTGCTTCCTGCTATTGGAATAACGCCTTTTATATTAAACACTCGGTCATAAATAAAGAACCAATACCAATGAACAAAAAATATTCCGAAACTGTATTTTGCAATAAAATCTAAAACTTTGTTTGTTTTCTTATGAGATAAAATAAACTCGTCATAATGCTTTAAGTAAGCAAGAACAAGCATTGTCAAAAAAGTCTTTGATATCGTGTAATTTGAATATCCGAATTTGTACATTGAGTACACATCTAATGCACTTAACAAAATCATTAATACCCACAAAATCAATCTATTATCATAAAATTTATCAATAATATGTTTGTTAGCAGAACAATACATTCCCAAAACATATAAAGCTAAAAAGTGAATAAACCCGAGTAAAATATATTTTACGAATAACCAGTATTTTGCAATGTAGCTTAAAGCGATTGTATCTTCGTATTCGGCAGTTCCTCGAGGAACAACAATAGTTATAAGAAATAAAATCGGCAGTAATTTATATAATATATTCTTTTTTTCAAGTTTTAAGAATATCCAAGAGAATATAAAAAATATGGCTATCATTGGAATAAACCAAGTAGGAACATTGTGAACTCTTCCGATTGACAGTAATAACGGTATTTGAACGATAAAATTTAATCCGTCAAAGGAGTTTTTATATTGAATCGGAAAATAAAAACAAAAAAACAGCCCCGGAATTGCCGTTATAAGATATGGCATTATTACATTTGTCCATTTTTTAGTTAAATAATTTTTATATTCAAATTTTCCTGACAAATGTTGGAATAAAAATCCTGAAATAAATATAAAAAGAGCAGTTCCTCCGCAAACAATTTCCGTATTTATATAGTGAGCAAGGCTTGTTTTTTCGCCTATTTGCATTGTATGTCCCATTATAATCAATAAAATTGCAAGCCCTCTAAAAACATTTATATAATTTAGAAATCGACTTTTTTTAGGTAGTATATTGTTTTCAATCTTTACTTCGTCCATTTTTATAACTCCAGCCATAAAACTTGATAAGGTGCCAGTTTTAAGTGCATTTCTCTTTTTTGCAAAGAAATATTTACTTTTATATCATCGCCGTTGATTAGATTTTTTAGTGTTGATATATGTCCGTCATTTTTTAGAATTATATCAATCGGCAGACTGACTTCTGCCACAAGTTTTTCATTTGATAAGTTATTTATTACCAAAATTTGAGAATTTTTATTTTTGCGAATGTATGCAAAGTTGCTTTTGGACTTTGTATTTAGAATAATAAAATCTCCGTCTACCATTACGGGCAATGATTTTCTTATTGTAATTAAATTTTTAACTTTCTCGTAAACCTTTGAATTAAATTGATAATATCCTCTTGTTGAGCCGTAGAAAAGTTTTGCGGGAACATCCCCTCTATTTATGTCACGAGAGTCAAAAGGAGAGAGAAAACTTGAAATATGCAATTTTTCTTTAGCTCTTCTTAGTGCAGACTTTTTTGCATTCTCATAATTATTTGCTACTCCTACTTCATCGCCATAATATATAATCGGAATTCCGGGGAGTGAAAACAATATAGAAAAAGCCGTTTCTATTCTGTTTGGGTTTTTATCTAAAAAGTTTGCAAGTCGTCCGCTTACTCCGTAACCGTTTCTGAAACTTTCTCCTTTAAATACTAAATCGTTAAAAATGATAGAGCGAACTTCAGGTGTAACCATTTCAAGAGTTAACTCATCATGAACTCGCAAAAATATTCCCCATGCTGTTGTTTTTGGAATTTCGGGAGTCTTTTTATATGCTTCAACGAAATATTTTTTATCTCCTGTAATAAGACTTGCCCATATTGCAGGCATATACGGAAAATTATAAGCTATTTGTGCTTCATTTGTTCTTTTAATCTTTTTATTTGTGTCATTTATTTTTAAATCAATATCTCGTTCTTTACCGAAATATTGAATAATATCTTTAGGCTGTTGGCAGGCTTCAACCTGTATAACGGCGGACGGTGCCGTGAGTTGAATATAATTACTTAATAATTTTACAATAGCGTGTGTTTTAGGGCGGTTTTCTGCATTTGTTCCTGCTTCTTTTGAAAGGTACGGGATTGCATCCATTCTAAAAATATCAATGCCTGAGTTTGCCCAATAAGTAACTGTTTCAAGCATATAGTACAAAACTTTCGGATTTTCCCAGTTTATATCAAGTTGAAACGGATAAAACGTGTGATAAAGATAATACTTTTCCCCGTTAATGCTTACTTCCCTGTAGTTATTTTCACTGCTATCAGGAAATATTAATCGTCTTTTGGAAATTTTACCGTTATTTTCCGTGTATTCTGCAACAAATCCTGATTTTTCATCTTTGTACCTTTTATATTCAGGCATTTTATCCGTGTATATAAAATAATCAAGGTAACTTTCATCTCCTGCTTCAAGTTTTTTAAACCATTCATGTTCTTGTGATAAGTGATTTAATACTAAATCAGCTTTTATTTTAAACCCTTTTTCTTTTGCATTTTTTATAAATAATTCAAATTCTTTTGTGCCGCCCAGTTCAGGTCTTACATTTTGAGGATTTTTTACGTCAAATCCCGAGTCATTCATAGGACTTTCCGCAAACGGGAGCATGTATAATGTTGTTACCCCTAAATCTTTTAAGTAATCCAGCATTATTGCAGTATCTTTGAACGTATTTGATTCATTGTTTTTTATTGTTCCGAATTGGTCAACATAAAACATGTAAATAATTTCGTTTTTGTACCAATCAGAGCTTCTGTCAATATCTTCTTTTATAAGTTGTTGAGGGCGTGATTTAATTGCTTTTTCAGCATAATCAAGGACTGTATTATATATTTCTTCCGCCGAGTCTTTTCCGTAAACCGTAATAATCGCTTCTTTTATTTCTTTTTTTATATTGTTGTTAATTTCATGATTTTGAACAACGGGAACTTGATGTTCCTCTTCTTTTATTACATCGGCGTGCATAGAAGGAAAGGAACTAAGTGTTACTAATAAAAATATTAAAAGTATTCTTTTCATAATTTTATGCTAACACAAAAAAATATGAAAATTTTGTAATGTATGAACTGCCTTTTTTCTAAGCAATTTTGTATATAAGGACAAATTGACGCAATTCTTTCAAACTGCTTCATCTGCTTTTGATAACTTTTTTAAGTAAACCATTTTTATTTAACAGGTATTTTTTATATTATTCGGATTGAATATCATATTATTTATTCTAATTAAATTGATGTGATATAATTATACTGAATGAGTCGAACATACAAAAAGCAGGTAGAAAAATGAAACAAGAATTTATATTTGTAGGTCCTCCGGGAAGCGGAAAAGGTACTCAAACTATTATTTTATCAAAAGAGATGAATATTCCTCACATTGATACAGGGGCATTATTAAGAGAAGAAATTGCTTCAGGTTCTGAAAACGGTAAATTAGCTGACGGTTTTATGTCAAAAGGTCAATTAGTTCCGAAAGAATTAGTATCAAATATTATTAAAAATCGTTTGATGAAAGATGACTGCAAAAGAGGGTTTATTCTTGACGGATATCCGAGAAGTTTAGAACAAGCCGAAGCGTTAGATAAAATTTTTGAAGAAATCGACGGAAGTGAAAAAGTTAACAGAATTGTATTCTATTTCAATATTGATGAAGAACTTTTGATTGAAAGACTTGTAAACAGACGTTCTTGCAGTAAGTGCGGTGCTATTTATAATATTAAAACCATGAAAATGGCTAATCACGAAGTTTGTGAAAAATGCGGCGGTAAACTTACAAGAAGAGCAGATGATACAGAGGAAGTAGCTCGTAAGAGATTTGATACCTATTTTGCTCAAACAGCTCCTTTAGTTGATTTATACAAAAAAAGAGGTTGGTTAGCTGAATTAGATGCAAGTCTTAGTATTAATGAAATTTATGCAAATTTAACAGAGGTTATAAAACAACATGGGAATTCATAGAAAATCAAAATTTGAAATAAATATAATGAAGCAAGCAGGTAATATTGTTGCTCTTGTGCATGCTGCAATGAAAGACGCTGTAAAAGAAGGTGTTACGACAAAGGAACTTGATGAACTTGCTCATAAAATTATCAAAGAAAATCACGCTGACCCGACTTTTCTCGGCTATAACGGTTTTCCGGCTACAATCTGTACTTCGGTTAACGAACAGGTTGTACACGGTATTCCGTCTAATGATGTTATATTAAAAGCAGGTGATATTATAAGTATTGATGTTGGTGCTACTTTTAAAGGTTTTGTCGGTGATAGTGCTTGGACTTATCCTGTCGGTGAAATTTCTGATGAGAAGAAAATGCTTTTAAAAGCAACGGAAGAATCTTTATTTGCAGGTTTAGAACATATGAGGTCACATGACAGACTTGAAAATGTTGCAGGTGCGATTGAAGATGTTGCAAAAAAATATAAATTGGGAATTGTAAGACAGTATGGCGGTCACGGAGTAGGACGAGTAATGCACGAGGATCCGTTTGTATTTAACTACAGAACAAATAATCCGTTAGTATTGGAAAAAGCTATGACAATTGCAATTGAGCCAATGCTTAACTTAGGTTGTGATGAAGTTGATGTTCTTTCTGACGAGTGGACAGTTGTAACCAGAGATAAAATGCCGTCTGCTCACTTTGAACATACAGTCTGCGTTACCGACGACGGACCTGATATTTTGACTAAATTACTATAAGGAATAAATAATGATTGAAATGAAAGTAATGGGCATCGCAATCGATACAGCAAGCGGTTCACCGATAATTGTATTAAACGATATGGAAAACAGAAAGGCTCTTCCGATTTGGATTGGGTCTGCGGAAGCCGGTGCAATTATAAGAAAAATTGAAAACATTAAGGTTATCAGACCGATGACTCACGATTTAATTGTTGATATTATCGAAAAAACAGGCTACCGTGTTGACAGAGTTGAAATAAATGACGTAGAAAAAGATACTTATTACTCAACAATTTATTTAGTAAATGAAGATAATAATGAAATTACTGTTGATTCAAGACCGTCTGATGCTATAGCGGTTGCAATCAGAGTAGAAGCTCCGATATTTGTATCTGCAAAGGTTCTTGCCGACGGCAGTGTTTCTTGTGATAGTGAAAAAGATGAGGCTGAATCACAAGAATTTAAGAATTTTATTCAAAGTTTAAAACCGTCTGATTTTGAAAAAATGCTTAAAGATGACAAGCAATCGGATCAGTAAAATATTTCATATATAATTTATTTTTATTCTTAAACAGGTTTTTATGCCTGTTTTTGTATATTCCAATAGCTCTGATGTCTGAAAAATCGCTTAGTCCGATTATTGTATCTTTACAAAAAATTTCAATTATGTATTTAAACATATATACCTTTCATTTTTGTTGTTGTATAATTTTTAATTATAAAAGTAAAAATATCAACGAAAGGAAAATATTATGGGAAAAATTACAAAAGATATGGGTTTAATAGAAATTGTACAAGCATATCCTCAAACTATTGAAGTATTCCAAAAATACGGTTTGGGTTGTATCGGATGTGCTGCTGCCAGATTTGAAAATCTTGAAGCAGGTGCTAAAGTACACGGTATTGACCCTGATAAAATGGTTGAAGACCTTAACGCAGTTATTGAATAAGCATAAAAATTTAATAAAAATCTTGCCGGCGTTAAAATTGATTAATAAAACGTGACAAATATTTATGTTTTTATTATGATTTTAGTACTTATCAAAAAAAAAATACAGTTAAGGAGATATAAAATGGAAGTAATTCTAAAAAAAGACGTACAAAATATCGGCGAAGCAGGCGATATCGTTAATGTAAAAGACGGATATGCAAGAAACTTCTTGTTCCCGCAAAATTTAGCAGAATTAGCAACAAAGGGTGCTAAAGAAAACAGAGAAAAGAATTTAGCAAGAATTAAAGCTAAACAAGAAAAATTACACGCTGAAGCTCTTGAAGCTGCTAAGAAAATTGAATCAGTTGAATTTATTGAATTTTCTGCAAAAGCCGGTGAAAGCGGTAAATTATTCGGTGCTATCACAACAAAAAGACTTGCTGAAGAAATTAAATCTAAAACAGGTATTGAAGTTGACAGAAAATTAATTTCACTTGATGCACCTCTTAACAAATTAGGCAAATTCACAATGCAAATCAGATTAACATCAAAAGTAAAAGCTAACTTAAATGTTAACATTACAGCTTCTGAAGTATTAAAAGAAGAAGTTGTTGATGTTGAAGAAAAAGCTGAGTAGGCTTTACAAAAACTTTAATGATGTTAAAATAATATAAAAGGAAAATTAAATTAAAATGTTACACATTCAAAATCGACGTCAACTTAATAAAGGAGGCTTTACTATTTAGGTAGTATCGATTTTGGTGTTACAAAATAAGTAATAAAAGCCTTCTTTTCTAAGAAGGCTTTTTTATTGTCAAAATTTACTGAAAGGAGAAGATATGGAATTACGAAGATTTGAAGTTAAGACAAATTCAAAACTTGTCAGATTAATGAATTTAATATGGGGCTTATAGTTAAAATAGAAAGAGAAGGAACAAATGCCGATACAGTCAGTTACGACAAAATTAATATCTACATTAGGAAATAAAGAATCATTAATACCGATAATTGTAAAAGACGGAGTTGACAGTGCAAGTTTAACATACAATTCCTATAAAGCAGGCGGAATTGTTGAGGGTACTGATAGAGCAATAGATGAGTTTGGAACTCAAGTTATATGGATAGGCGGAATACCGTTTTTTAAAAAACTTGCAGATTGGACAATTTATAAAAATGCAAAAATTAACCCCAATGTTGACCCGAGAGTCATACAAAATAAAGAGTATGCTGCTTGGGCAACTAAAAATGCTAAAGGAATTATAGATAAATCAGGTCAAACCGTAAAAAGTGCAATTGATGATTGTTTGGCTGACGGCGGTAAAAAAATGCAAAACTTATATAAAGGTAAAATTATTGGAGCTACCGCTTTGACGCTTGCTACATATTTTCTTTTAACAAAATTAAAACAGAAAAATACAAAAACAACTGTTCTTAAATCTATGTCGCATGACACTTTTACTCCGCAAGTAAAGCAAGAAAATAATATTTTCAGCCAATTCTATACGGATAAAAACAGTAATCCGTCATTTAAAGGTATTGCAAAGAAGTGTGTTGACGGAGTTATGTTTAATCCTGTACACAATATGAAAATTATTGATGCAGGTATTACAGCTGAAAGGTTAGCTTGTTCAAGAAACCCTGTTGAATTTGCTGAGCATGCCATAAAAGAGGGTGCATTTTTATTTACACTATATGGTTTAGGCGGCAAAATTGAAAGCGGTATCAATAAGTTTGCTCAGAAAGTTCTAAATAAACCTATTGATTTAGAGATAGATGTTTTAATGGATAAGAGTTTTGAGCAGGCATTAGGCTCAAATAAAATATTGTCCGATATAGCTCAATTACCTGAAAAAAGTTCATCGTTAACCGATAAATTAAATTTTATAATTAATAATCCTAATAATGCACTTGTTCAAGCGGCTAAAAAGTCTAAAATAATATCTACGGTTAAAGATAAGGCTGGTAATAGCGTTGTTGATACTTCAAAATTTATAAATACCGACGATTTATCAAAACTTGCCGATAAAATGAAAGGTATAAATAATAAATTTGCAGCATCAGGCGAAAGTGTATCGAAATTTCTATCTAAAACTAAATTACTAAAAGTCGGTTCCGTTATGGCAAATGTCGGAATTTCTTGTGTAATATTAGGTTATTTAATACCAAAGGCGGTTTATAAATACAGAGAAATGAAAACAGGTTCAAGTAAATTTCACGTGGCAGAAAATATAAAATCAGAAAATACAAAAGCTCAAAAGAATTAATTCTTTTACATTTCATATCCGCTATGCTAAAATTATGTATGTAAGAGGGGATATGCTTTGCGTTACAAAAGTTGCTATTGGATAGAAACAGGAATTAATTTCGATATAGATGCATATAAGGTATGCTGCCTTTATAGTGCTAAAGGTGGCGGTAATACCGTCATTGAAGAAGATTACAAAGGCAAGCCGGTAGATTGGGATAAAGTCTTTGAATTTAAGAAAATGATAAAAGATATGCACAAACGTGGCGAAACTTATCCTAAGTGCGAGGGCTGTATATTCTTGCAAGAGCAGGATTGGCCTGATGACCATTCAAAAATCAGTATGATTAATTTGGATTATTGGACAAAGTGCAATTCAAAATGCTCGTACTGTCATACTATGCTTGATAAGGACAAGTATAACAGTTTAAAAAATTACAATTTTTTACCGGTATTAAAGGATATGATTAAGCGTGATATTCTAAGACCCAACGGACATGTGAGTTTTGGTGGAGGAGAGGTTACGCTTTTAAAAGAATTTGATACACTGTTAAATACATTTATGGATTTTGGGTTTCCCTTAACAAGAATCCATTCTTCATGTATAAAATATTCTAAAGCCGTTGAAAGAGGACTTAAAAACGGTTGCGTTGACCTTATTGTTTCGGTTGATGCAGGTTCAAAGGAAATGCACAAACGAATTAAACAAGTAAATTCATATGATAAGGTGTGGAATAATTTGAAAAAATATGCTGCAAGTCAAAAAGATCCTTATGCGGTAAAGGCTAAATATATTGTTATCCCCGGGGTTAACGATAAAACGTCGGAAGTTGATTTATGGCTTGAAAAAACAAAAGAAAACGGTGTAAATTGTGTATTCCACGAAATTGAATCTAAGTGGTTTTATGCGAGAAGAGAAAATGTTCCGGATGAAATAATAAATTTATTCAAATATACGGAAGATAAAGCAAACTCTATGGGCTTAAAATATGTTTTATATGAAAGAGCCGAACATATGATGCGTTATTGGAATGAAAAAGAGGCAAAGCAAAATGCATGAATTTACCAGTTGCCATTGGCTATTACACGGATTAAGTTTTGAACAAGACCATATTGAAATGTGCTGTTTATGTTGTCATAAAGGTGGTGGCAGGTTATATATAAAAGATGAATATAACGGAAAAGGTCTTACTTGGAATGATATCTTCAAGTTAAAGCAAAAATTTATAGATGAGAATAAAGCAGGTAAAATCGATCCTCGTTGTGAGGGATGTTTTAATCTTGTTTACAAAGAATGGGATGACGAAGAAAAATATATTAACTACTTGCATTTTAATCATTGGACTAATTGTAATTGTGATTGCACATATTGTTATACTTCTTGGGATAAAGAAAATTACCAAAAGAAAAAGCATTACAAAGTTATGCCAATGCTTAAAGAAATGTTCAAAAAGAAGTTATTCAGACCGGATGGGGAAGTTACTTTTGCAGGTGGCGAGCCTACTATTCTTGATGAATTTGACGATATTATAAATCTTTTGTTAAAAAATAATGTTCCGAGAATAACTGTTCACTCGTCAGGTATTAAGTATTCAAAGGCAATTGAAAAAGGAATTAAAGAAGGCAAAGTAAATGTTTGTCTGTCAGCTGATTGTGGCTCAAGAAATACTTATAACAGAATAAAACGAGTTGATAAATTTGATAAATTTTGGGAAAACGCTGAAAAGTATGCTGCTGTTCAACCTGCTGATAACAAATTTTTAGTTGAAACAAAATTTATTTTAATCCCGGGAGTAAATACTAACAGGGAAGAAATTGAAAAATGGTTCAGCTTGAATATGGCTTGCGGAATTAAATCAATAGTAGTTGATATAGAAAATGATTATTGTCGTGATTTAAGAGGTAAAAATTTACCCAAACCGAAAGAATTGGCAAAGTTGTGCAACTATATCATAATGAGAGCGAAAGAGCTTGATTTTAATTTAGTTGATTATAACAATTTCAGATATATAGTTTCAGAATATAATTTAATGTAGAGGTATATTGTGGAAGGTTTTGAAAGTTGCAGTTATATAGAACACGGAATGGTTTTGGACCATTGTAATCGTATTCGTTTTTGTAACAACTTTAACCCGAGATATGGCGGACGACCTGTTATTTATGAAAATTATAATGGCGAAAAAATTGATTGGGCTGATTTTTTCAGAATTAAGCGAGAATTACGACAAAAGTACAGAGAAAATTCTTGTCCCGAACTGTGTAAGGACTGCGTAAATACTGCTTTTAAGGAGTGGGATGAAGATGATTATATAGATTATTTGCTTCTTACTCCGTGGGTACCTTGTAATTCAAATTGTATTTATTGTGATGCTCCAAGAGATAAATATGTTTTAGAGCATACAAAACCTTATAAAGTTTTACCGTTAATAAAAGATATGATAAAAAATAACATATTAAAAAAAGACGGAACAATAGATTTTGCGGGCGGAGAACCTACTATTTATTGTGAGTTTGAAGACTTGCTTCATGAATTTATTAAAAACGATTTTAATCGAATAATTATTCACACAAACGCTATAAAAAAGAGTAATTCAATTATAAAAGGTCTTAAAAAGGGTGTTGTGAGAACTCTTGTTTCTATAGATGCAGGTTCTAAAGAAATCCATAGAAAAGTTAAACAAGTGGATTCTTATGATAAAGTTTGGAATAATTTAAAAGAATATGCAAAACATCAGCCGAAAGGTGCTGATTATGTTAAAGCAAAATATATAATTGTACCGGGATTGAATGACAGTGAAGATGAAATTAATATGTGGCTTCATAAATGTAAAGATATAAATATTAAGAGCATTGTTTTAAATCTTGATTTCAGATGGATTATGGATAATGTGGATAAAGATTTAATGCCTATCTATAATCTTATGCAACATACATTAAATACTGCTCACGAGCTTGGTATGAATTGTGAATTATACGGTCAAATATTTCAAGTTAAATGTGAAGTTGAGCATTCAAGAGAAGAAAACATTGCAGGGTTTTAAGAGATTTTTTTACTAAAAAAGCACCCGATTAAGGGTGCTTTTTATCATGGAAATTCTTATTATCTGTTTCTAAAACGAGCTAACAATCTTAAAATTTCAACATATAACCAAGCTAATGTTGCTATTAAAGAAACTGCTGCGTACCATTCAAAATATGAAGGTAACATTCTGTTTGCACCATTTTCAATAAAATCAAAATCAAGTATGAAATTTAATGCTGCTATTACTGCAATTGCAATATTCAAAATTACAAAAGCAAGCGAGTACGTGTTGCTAAAATAAGGTATATTTATATGAAATAACATTAAAACAATTCCTAATAAATAAAAAATAAATATTGCTAATGTTGCAGAATATATTACGGCTCTAAATTTTTCTGTGGCTCTTATTATACCTGTAATATAAAGAATTGCCATTGCAAACATAACCATAAATGTTATTGAAACTGCCTGAACAACAATTCCCGGAAAACCGGCTTCAAAGAAACAAGAAATACCACTTAACAATGCACCCTCTGCAAATGCAAAGAAGGGTGATAAATAAGGTGCTGTTTTGGGTTTAAATGCAATTATAATCGAAAAAATAATGGAACCCAAAAACCCTAATATCATTAATATGTTTACATAGTCAAATTTTTGTAATAAAAATTGGTAAAAAACAACGCCTGCACTAGCTAAGAATATCAGCATTAAAAGCAAGATTTTACTAACCGAACCTGAAACGCTCATCGGGGTATCAATTACACCTGCGTATTTATCCAAAACGCTGTCTCTTAACATAGGGTTTGAACTTTTATCAAAACGCATTTTTAATCTCCTTTCACCGGTAAATAAAAAGTTTATACTTGTAAGTGTTTTTTTATTGAAAGCATACTTCCGCTTGCACTAAAGAATATAGCCATAACAAAAGTACAGAATACGACTATGTTCATAGCCATTTCTGATGGTGGTACATTCATAAATTCGTGTAATCTTAAAAGGGCATTTTGCAAGGTATTTAAAGGTATTAGTGAAATTAAAGCTCCTAAAAATCCATATATAGCACCTTGTAAGACTAACGGAATTTTAATATACCAATTGCTTACACCCATTAATCTCATAATTTCAATTTCTTCTTTTCTTGATTGAATTACAAGTTGAATTGTACAATTTATGATGATTATTGTAAGCATTGCTACACCAATCAGCACAAAAATTGTAACAGTATTAAATACGGTGGTAATTGTTTGAAGTTTTTTTGCAAATGCCTGTGCATAGGATAAATCTTCAATTCCTGAAACTTTTTTAATATCATTACAAACAATTACAATGTTGCTTGGGTTATCAACAGTAACATGTAATGTGTCAGGCAAAGGATTTTCAAGCCCTGAAACATCCATATCTCTGTTCATTTTTTCCCAGGCTTCTTCTTTTGTGATAATGGTAATTCTTTTTACGTGTTCTATTTCTCTTAACCTTGAAGACATATATACAGGGTCAACATTAGGTTTTAGAAATACCGAAATTTCAAAATCGTTTCCGAGTTTATCAACAAAAGAGCTTAAGGAATAGCCTGTTCTGAATAATGCACCGAATATTGTTAAAATAGCTGCCATAGCTGCAACAATCGCAAGGTTGATAAGCCCTGTTCTTTTAATACCGTAAATAGTTTCCATTATAATTCTGTATATAATTCTTACAGAAGATAAATGTCTTTGCGGTATATGTTTTTTTACTGTTTCTTTAATAATTGTTTTCTTACTCATATGTACCTGCCTGTACATCTCTGACTATTTGACCTTGCGACATTGTTATAACTCTTTTTCTAAAGTAATCAACAATATCCCTATCGTGAGTGGAAACTATTACCGTAATTCCCTTTTCATTAATTTGTTCAAGAATTTGCATAATTTCCATTGAGTTTTTAGGGTCTAAATTTCCTGTCGGTTCATCTGCAATCAATAGCGGAGGTCCGTTTACAATCGCTCTTGCAATGCTTGCCCTTTGTTGTTCGCCGCCTGAAAGTTCATAAGGCTTTGAATTCATTTTATTTAAAAGCCCGACAACCTTTAATGCACCTGTAACTCTTTCTTGTATTTCTTTTGAACGCATTCCTAAGGTTCTGATTACAAATGCAATATTATCGTAAACAGAAATGTTAGGGAGAAGTTTATAGTCTTGAAATACAATTCCCATACATCTTCTTATATTCGGAACTTTGTCATTAGGCAACTTTGCTATATTAATGTTTCCAATCATTACTGTGCCTGATGTCGGAACTTCTTCTCTGTATAGCATTTTCATCAGAGTAGATTTTCCTGCTCCGCTTGAACCTGTCAAGAATACAAACTCACTTGACATAATATCCAAGTTAATATTTTGCAGTGCATAAACATCTTTATATTTTTTATATACGTTTCTAAGTTGAATCATTTAATAAGTCCTATAATTTTTTTGGCTAATTTTTTAGCATTTAAACCGTAGAAGTCAAGTAGTTCTTTAGAAGTTCCGCTTTGTCCGAACTCATCATTTGTACCGATTCTTGTAATTTTTGTCGGATAATTTTCGGCAAGTACTTCACAAACCGCACTACCCAGTCCGCCGATTATTGAATGGTTCTCAACAGTAATAACCCAATTTGTTTTCTTTGCTGATTTGATTATGGTTTCGGAATCTATCGGTTTTACAACAGGTATGCTGATTATTTCCGCATTTATACCATTTTCTGATAATATTTTATCACAATCAAGAGTTTCAACCAATGTTTCACCGTTGGTTATAAGAGTAACATCTGTTCCTTCTTTCATAACAATTGCTTTTTTGTAGTTGAATACATAATCAGACGGCATAACATCAGGGAGATTTGACCTTGCTATTCTTACATAAACAGGACCATTGTGTTCGGCTGCAAATTTTACTGCCGCCATTGTTTCTTTTTCATCAGCAGGCACAATAACCATCATGTTCGGAATACTTCTCATTAAAGAGATATCTTCGAGAGCTTGGTGGCTTGCCCCATCCTCTCCTACCGTGATACCGCCATGGGTTGCACCGATTTTTACGTTTAAATTTGAATAGCAGATTGTGTTTCTGATTTGTTCCCAAGCTCTGCCTGCAGCAAATACCGCAAAAGTTGAAACAAACGGAATTTTACCCGTACAAGCCAAGCCTGCAGCGGTTGTCATTAAATCTTGTTCCGCAATACCTACATCAAAAAATCTTTCGGGAAATTCTTTTGCGAAGATTTTAGTTTGAGTTGAGCAGGATAAATCCGCATCTAAAACAACTATGTCTTTATTTTCTCTGCCTAATTCAGCTAACGCTTTACCATAAGCACTTCTTACCGATTTATATTCTCTTTCCATAATTATCCCTACTTTAATTCTTCTAATGCTTTTTTGAGTTCTTCATCACTTGGAGCTTTACCATGCCAGCCTGCTTGGTTTTCCATGAATGAAACGCCTTTACCTTTAACTGTTCTTGCAATTATAACAATAGGTTTATCGCTGTTTTGAGCTTGTTGTACGGCATTAAAAATTTGTCCAATGTCATGACCGTCTATTTCAAGCGTATTCCAACCAAATGCTTTAAATTTTGCATTTAAGTCGCCGACGGATTTTATATCTTCCGTGCAACCGTCAATTTGTAGTCTGTTTCTGTCAACAAAAGCTATTATGTTGTTTAACTTGTTATGTGAAGCATTCATAACAGCTTCCCAAACGCTGCCTTCTTCGGTTTCTCCGTCACCCATGTAAACATAAACTTTAGAATTTATGTTATCCAAACGAAGTCCCAGTGCCATACCGCAGCCGATTGAAAGACCTTGTCCCAAAGAACCTGTTGAAATTTCTACCCCGTTAACTTTGTGGCAACAGGGATGTCCTTGTAATTTTGAACCAAACTTTCTGAATGTCATTAATTCTTTTTCGTCAAAATATCCGCAGTGAGCCAGAATCGAATATAAAGCTGCAGAAGCATGACCTTTTGAAAGTATAAATCTGTCACGAGATTTAAAATTAGGATTTTTTTCTCCATCAGGACAAATTTTCATGCATTTTGTGAATAGGACATTTAAAATATCAATGCAAGATAAAGAACCACCGGGATGACCCGATTTAGAGTTATGAATCATCATTAAAATTTCACGTCTTAATTTTTTAGACGTATTCTTAATTTCTTCAATTTCTGTTTGTGTAAGATTATTCATTATTTTCCCTTTTTAGTAAATCTAAACTTAATTCCGTCTAATAATGATTTTATAAAAAATACCGGTAGTGTTAAAATAATTCTTTTTAGTCTTTTCGGTTGGGTTACAGTTCTGTATAACCACTCTGTACCTGTGATTTGGAAAAACTCAGGGGCTCTATTTACCGCTCCTGCCCAAACGTCGAAAGTTCCTCCGACTCCGATAAAGACAGTATTCGGAAGGCTTTCTCTGCATTTATTTATAAAAAGTTCTTGTTTTGGTGAGCCAAGTGCAACTAATACCAGTTTAGGTTCTTCCATTGCCAGTTCGTTTATTATGTCATTTTCTTGATTTTGAGTAAAAAAACCGTTTCTAAAGTATGTTATTCTTAGTTCTTTAAACTCATTGGAAAGCCTTTTTACTGTAGTTTCAATTACATTTTGAGTTGAACCGATTAGTCCGACTTCAAAGTAGTTATCATTACATTTTTCAATAAGAGCCTTTGCAAAATCAATTCCTCTGACCTGTTCTTGCTTAATTCCTTTAAAAAGGAGTGCCAGCTTAACTCCGACACCATCCGGAACAACCAAGTCGGCATATTTTATTATTCTTGAAAGTTCTTTATTCCCAGGTGCATTTTCTATTATTTCAGGGTTAATAGTAACAATATGCATACCTTTATCTGCTTGCATATTATTAACCGTAACATTTACTGCCTCATCAAAAGTCAGTAAGTCAACATCATATCCCAATACTTTTTCTGTTATTCTTCCCATACAAATATTTTACCATACAGGCATTTATTTTGAACAAAATATTAAGAAATTGCAGTATCAAGTAACTTTTCTTTAAGTTCGTTAGCTGAATCTTCGTAACCGATTCTGCCCATTAGAGCGTAGGTGTAATTTTTTGATTGCTCAACTCCGGGTTGGTCAAATGCGTCAATGTTATAAAGAGCTCCTGCAATTGCTGTTTGAACTTCAAACATGTATAAAAGTTGACCTAAGTAGTAAGGTGTAATTTTTGGTATTGTGATTGTAAGATTTGGTCGTTTGTAATCAATTAAAGAGGCTTTTGTTGAATCAGCTTCCGCATTAAATAACTTGTTAATTGATTTTCCCCCTAAGTAGCTTATTCCCGTGTATTCAAATATATTAGGAATTTCAAGCTCCGTATCAAATTCTTTTATTCTTAAAAAGCTGATAATTTTGTTATTCGGACCCTCGTTATAAAGTTGAATTTGAGAGTGCTGATCACTGACTCCTAATGCTTTAATAGGAGTTTGTCCGCAATTAATAACGTTATTATTCTTATCTCTTTCTTTTCCGAGAGATTCTGCCCATAATTGACAATACCAGTCTGCTACAAAACGAAGTCTGTTTGAATAAGGCATCATTACAGAGATTTTTTTGCCTTTTTCTGTATCCATTAAGTAATGAATCAGAGCATTTTGTGCAGCTATGTTGCAATTGATATCTGTGTTTTTCAAATCCAAATCCATATCTTTAATACCTTGGGTTATCTCTTCGATATCAATACCGACAAGTGCAAACGGTAAAAGACCTACGGATGAAAATACAGAAAACCTGCCACTTACGTCATCGGGAATGTAGAATGTTTTATAACCTTCTTGGTCGGAAAGTTGTTTTAAAATTCCCATGTTTTTATCGGTTGTGGCAATTATATTTTTTCTGTAGTCATCGCCTAATTCTTTTTCCATTAAGTCTTTTACTACCATAAATTGAGCCATGACTTCCGCCGTTGAACCTGATTTTGTAATTACATTTACTAGCGTCTTTTTTAAATCAAGAATTTTGAAGAGTGCATTCATTTGGTCAGGGTCAATGTTATCTAAAAAGAAAACTCTGGGATAATTATTTCTTTGTTCTTTTGTCAAAAAATTCCAATAAGGAGGAAGCAGTGCTTCACATACGGCTTTCCCGCCTAAAGCAGAACCACCCATGCCGAGAATTAAAATGTTATCAAATCTATTTTCAACCATAGCTGCAAATTCTTTAACATACCAAATGGTTTCTTCGTTATAACCTAAATTCATCCATTGAAGATTGTATCCCGGTTTATCTTTGTTTGAATTTAAGTCTGCTATTATTCTGTGAATGGTTTCTTTGTATTTATTAAACTCGTTTTCAATGTTCAAACCGTTCTCTTCACCGATGATTTCAGACTTAATGTTACGATAATTGATTTCTATCATTTTTCCTCGCAGGTTATTAATGTTTCCAACGCAAACTTCACTAATTGTTATTGTACATGCTCACAACTATTTTTAAACCAATTATAAATTATATTTAACAAAATAATTTTTAATGTTAAAATTTGTGTATGAAAGAATTGGATTTTTTAAAAATAATAGCTGAAACATTAGATGACAGCTCTTTTATAGGTAATGATTGTGCTTATCTTGAAGAGTTCGGGTTATTTGTAACTCAGGATACACTTGTTGAAGATGTGCATTTTTCAACCTATACGACAAATTCTTATTTACTCGGACGAAAGTCCGTTAGTGTAAATTTAAGCGATTTAGCTGCCGCACTTGCTAAACCTTTATACTTTACTGTTTCGCTTTCTATGCCTAAAATGATAAAAAAT
>CAYYPD010000015.1:0-34813 GCA_964473445.1 uncultured Muribaculaceae bacterium | reverse complement strand
AAATTAGAAGTGTTTAGTGCAACTTCATATTTTTTTTCGTCAATAACTCCCTTTTTAACAAGTTTTTGAAGCTCTTCGTTATAAATTTTATTTACTTTTTCTTCAATTAAATTAAGTAAATTTTGAGTAGGCAAATTATTTAACAATGCTTGTTGAGCAGAGTTAAATATATTCATTGCTATATTTTGAAGTACAACATCTCTTTGTTCCGGCGGAATTTTAACCGTAATTAAGTCAATTGCTTTATGAAAAGTCCATTCTCCGATTAATTGGGTCAAAATAGATGCTTGTTCTGCAGTAAAATTAACTTTTGGGTCATTATTTAATGCACTGCCGGCCATTAAACAGAATTTTTTTACAATATTAACTACATATTGTTTATCTTCTTGAGAAAATGCTTTTACCGCATCACTGCTCGGAAAATCCGGATCCGGATTTTCATCTGTCTGATTAAGCAATGCCATTGATTGCTGTGCAAAATTGTTTGCTATTCCCTGATAATCAAAGCCTTTTATTGCCATTTAATCATTAAGACCTTTCTATCCAGCTTTTTAATTCTTTGCTTGTTTTATCTTTATCAGATTGAGATATATCTGATGTAACCTCATCAATTACTTCATCCAATGAATCTTGAGGTTGTTTCTTTCTTTCAATTTGTAATTGTTTTTGTTGAGCTAATAATTCTTGAGTTAAAATAGTTTGTTTTTCTATTAATTCAGCAGCTTTTAAGTTAACATCAACAATTTTCTTTTCTTGTTCATCAGACTGTAATTGTAATTGCTTTAAGGTTTCTTCCTGATCTGCGGTCGAATCTTGTAATTTCTTATGAACAAATATAAATCCTACAACCAAGCCGACTACAAGCAAAGCCAATGCTAACCACCACGGATTTCCTGATGATTCGGGTTTAGGCAAGTTAACAGGTCTATCAGAAGCCAAATACGGGTCAATAGTTTCTGCATAAGCAATAGAAACATCTTCCGGATTAACTTTTGGAGAAGCAGCTCTTGCAATCTGTTCTTTTAATTCATCCTCTGATAAGTTAGGAGGCATAGAATCTGCGTTCATCGTTACTGCTATTGAAATTTTTTCAATAATACCTGTTTTATAATATTTTGAAGTATGCGTTTTACCTACTCCGTAACTTGTTTCAGTAGCAGTTCTTTCATAGTTTTTATTTTGAGTAGATGATGAAGCTGAATTTTGAAGTCCGTTCGGAAGATATATGCTTACTGCATCAGAACCTTTGCTGGAATCTTCTGAGTTATCACCTAAACCTTCTTTGAAAATTTGCTCTGTTAAAGAAGTTTTCTTGTTCGGGTCGTATTGAATACTTGTTTCTTCGACGGGAACTTGATTTAAGAATGTACTAACAGTTACAACGTAATTACCTCTTCCGATTAACATATCAAGCTGTGCGGCAACTTTATTTTGCATATAATTATCATTTTCTTGCAACTTAGAAATTTGGTCATCAATTGATTTTACCAAACTGCTATATACATTTCCGTTAGAATCGGTTATTGAAATATTTTCAGAGGATAAATCCTGAACACTTCCCATTAATAAGCTCTTAATTGCTTTAATTACGGAATTATCCAATCTTACTCCGCTCGGAACCGTAAGCATGACAGTTGCCGTTATCGGTTTTTTATCAACCTTAAACATTGAATTTTCAGGTATTGCAACCAATACGGAAGCATTATCGATATTCGGCATTTGTCTTATTAACCTTGCCAATTCGCCGTTAACTGCTCTTGCAAGTTTAATTCTTTTATCTTCTCTTGTTGATGTAAAATCGCTCTTATCAAATATTTCCAACCCTACATTTTGGTCAACAAGTCCGCTTTTTACAACTGCCAGTAATGCAGCATCTCTATCGGTATTTGTATATTCCTTTTTCTTTAAATATACTGTAGTTTTTGAACCCTCGGTTTTCCTTTTTGAAATTATTCCGCTTCTTGCAAGTAAAGTTTGTATTTCAATTGCTTTTCCCGCATTATCTGTTGTAACAATGTCAAAGTCCTCTGTTTGAGTTACTTCAACAGGTTTTGCGGTGTTAGAATTGTTACCGACCGCAACAAACGCAAAAATGATTATAATCAGCAGTAATAATGAAGCTCCGCCGATTACAGAATACAGTATCTTTTTATCTTGCAATAACTCTTTTATATTCATATAGCCCTAATCTTTACATTTACTCTCTTAACATTATACTATTTTTTTTTACAATGGGTAACTGCTTAATACTATGTTATATTAAGAAAATCGTACTATATATATAATGTTATTTTTCAAAAAGTCTATATTGAAATATTCATTACCGTATTGTAAGCAGTAACTACCTTTGAGGTCATTTGTGCTGCCATTGAAATACTGATATCTGCCTTTGCAATAGCTGTCATAACGTCATGAATATCAACATCGGGATTTCCCATTAATTGTTGATTCATTAATCGGTCAGGCTTTTGGATTTCTGTATTTAAGTTGCTTACAAGTCCTGAAAGAACGGTTTTAAAATCAGCTCCGTTGCTTTCTTTTAAAGCACTTGTTCCGAACCCTTTCATTGAAAAATCATCAATTCTGCTTGTTTGATTGATGTTTGAAAAGATATTCATGTTTGGAACTATTTTATTTTCTATCATTTTAAAACCTTTCTATGAGAGATAATTTGCCAATACTTTTTTTACATAGTTTTGCGTTTCTTTAAAAGGCGGAATTCCGCTATATTTATCAACATTCCCCGGTCCTGCATTATATGCTGCCAAAGCAAGAACTACATTCCCGTTATATTTATTCATCATGCTTTTTAAATACCTGACACCACCGTCTATATTTTGAACAGGATTAAATGAGTCTTTAACACCCAGTGATTTTGCAGTAGCAGGCATTAATTGCATTAAACCTTGTGCTCCTGCTGATGATTCAGCATTAGGATTATACCCTGATTCTTGTTTAATTACCGCATTTACAAGTTTTTCATCAACTCCATGCTTTTTTGAAATCTTTGAAATTAATTCTTTTATTTGTGATTTTTCCGGTTTTACAGGTAGTTGAGGGATAACAGGAATTTCTTCTGTTTTTTTTATGTTGTTTACAAATATATTGTTATCAACAGGTTTTGCCTCAACTGTCTTTGTTGCCGTAAGCTCTCCGAATTTTGCAATTGTCGATGTTTTATTTACATTAAATCTTGTGTGAACATTTAAAGAAGAGTTCATTACATCTTCAAAGGTGTTAAGCTCTACACCTTGAGATAATTCTTGTGTTCTCGGTTGAGATTGCACATAATCGCTTATTTGACGGGCTCTTTGTATTGCTTGAGCCTGCCCTGATGAATTTAATAAGTTTTGAATTATCCCTGTAAACATTACACACTACCCTTTATTTTAGCTGCCTATTGTCGCTGCCTTATCTGCCATTGATTTTGACATTGTTATAATTGCCAAACTTGCTTCAAATGCTCTTTGTGCCATAATCGCATCAGTAATTTCAACAAGCGGATCTACGTTTGAAGTTCTTATATATCCGTTTTCATCCGCATCAGGGTGTCCGGGTTTATAAATTTTATCCCCCAATGTAGGATCTTCAACAATCCCGGCCATTGCAACACTTCCAGATGAATAAGGCATTGTGCCTGCTCCAAATACAGATTCTCTCATTTCATTCATAACACTCAAAAATGAGCTTCTGTCAGTTGAAACCACAAGCGGAATTTTTCTTACATAATTTGGGGTATCAAGGTTGGCTATGTTTCTTGAACTTATATCCAATCTTGCACCGTGTACTTTCAGACCGTCACAGCCTACGTTCATTGCACTAAATATACCCATTAGCCGTTACCCATATTAATTACCGATTTCATTTCAGTTATCAGAGAAGTCATTCTCCTTGCCGCTACAGTATACAATAGCGAGTTCTTTTGTATTTCGGAAAGTTCTGTTGCAGGATTAACTTTCCCTCCGACATTATCAACCATTACAGGCGACGGACCCATTACCTGTGCTAACTTTGTTTCCAAAGGATTAGCTAACCCTCCTAAATATTGAGAAAAAGATACATCTTTTCTTGTATAGTCAGGAGTATCCATATTAGCAAGGTTACAAGAAAGAGCCTTGTGTCTTTCTGCAACAAGGTCTAATGCTCTTAATGTTGAATTCATCGGATTATTTGGAATTATCACCCTTTATTTACCTCTTACTATTGATTTAATTGTAATGCTTGTGAATACATATCGTTGATAGTTTTCATAACCTTAAAACTTGCAAGCATTGAAGCATTCAGTCTTAATATTTGGTTAACTTCATTTATCATATCTATATTCGTAACTTCAATACTTCCTTGTTTAATTCTGTTATGCTTCTTTATAAGCATTGGTTCACCTGATTCAGCCGTTAAATAATACTTATTAAAGTCTGATTTTTTTAAAGCTTCTGGATTTTGAAATGCTACAATAGGAATTGTTCCTATGTATTCTCTTTCTGTTCCGTCGTTAGAATATGTTTCAACATCACCGTTCGGTTTTATTTCAAGATTGTCATAGTTTATCGGAATTTGTATGCCGTCACCTACCAGGTATCCGTCATTTGTAATTAAATAGCCGTCTTTATCTACTTTGAAAGAACCCTCTCTTGTATAAGTAACTTCCCCTGTCGGAGATGTTACGGGGAAAAAACCTACCCCATCTATTGCAACATCAAATTCTCTTGATGTTCTTTGAATTGCACCTTGAGAGAAATCAGTTCTTTCAACGCCTGATAAATAGCCGTTTTCGTTTAATATTTGTTCAAAACGTACTGCTTTATATCCGTTTGTATTCCAATTTGATACATTTGAAGAAATATATCCCATTTTTTCAAATTGGAGTTCTGCGTTTACTATTCCTTTATTAATTATGCCATGAAGTGTTGTCATTTATTACCCTTAGCTTCCTAATGATGAGATTACTCTTTGTAAGTTAGTATTTTGTATTTGATATAATTGTCTGTTTGCTTCAAATGTCTTTGTATAAGGCATTGCCTGCATAAATTCCGATTGCAGACTTACATTTGAATGTTCATTATAACCTTGTCTTACGTTTGGAGCCAATACCGCAACTCCGTTTTGTGATACTACCGATAGAGTTCCGGCTGTTTCAAACTTTCTTGTTTGATTGTTTAAAACCCTTACGACACCATTCAAATCAATTGTTATATCGTCAAGTTTTTCAGGTACAAACGGAAGAATTAAAGGTGTTCCCATATCTGTTAAAACTTTGCTTCCGTCAAGAGATAAAATTTCTCCGTTTTTTGTCATTTTAAACCTGCCGTCACGAGTCAGTTTTATCCCGTCAGCCGTTTGAACTTGGAAGTATCCTTTTTCAGCAAGTGCCACATCTAACGGATTTTCTGTTAAAACAAGACGTCCTATGGTATCATCAGTTGTAGTAGAAATAGCTTCTTCTCCGATAAATTCAGCAAACGAAGAAACTACCGGAATTTTTCTTTGATATCCGACTTTATCAAAACCCACAACATTTTCGTTAGTAATACCCATGAGTGCCATCTGCATTCTCATAGCTCGAATGTTGTTTATTATTCCTCGTTCTGTATAATTTACACCGCCGTTTATCATACAACTTACCCTTTTTCTCTCTTTATAATGATATAATATCGGAAGTCAAAAGTTGTCGTTTTTTTGGTGGATATATATTAAATTATCATGGTTTTTCTACACTGTACGGTGGATTTTTTGGTCGTATAAATATTGATGTGTTATTATGTTGTAAGTTAAAGCGGATAACGGTTTAGGGTATGATTTTCAGAAAAATAATTCTGACAGTATTTTTAATTTTTTTATTTTGCTCCAAAGCTGAAGCCATTAAAGTCGGTTTAAGTACAGGTACAAAAGAAATTAAAATGGCATCTTCCGTTTCTGCAGAAATATATGACGGACTTAGAAACAAACTTTTATATGAAATTCGTCCGATGAAAATTTACGAATTTAAAACAAAAGGTGATGAACTTGCCGTTATGATTAACCGTAAAGCAGTAGGTCTTGGTACAAACCAAATAATTATAAGAACAAAAGAAGAGGGTTTTCTTTGTGCTAAACGTACTTGGTATAGAGGTGATTTTGTTATAAACAATATGGGAAGTACGGTTACACTTATAAATGATTTACCGCTGGAAGATTATTTAAAAGGAGTAGTTCCGGCTGAAATGCCTTCAAAATGGAATGAAGAAGCACTTAAAGCACAAGCTATTGCAGCCAGAAGCTATGCAGTTGCGACCAAAAATGCAGGCAAACACGGGTCGAAAGGATTTGACGTATCGGATACAACCGCAGACCAAGCCTATGGTGGAGCAAGTGCAGAAAAAACAACCACATCTAAAGCCGTTGATGATACAAAGGGAATTGTTTTAGTTCAAAATAAAAACGTACTTCCGACATACTACCATGCCAGTTCCGGCGGACAAACAAAAGTTTGGGCAGGAGGAAGCAACTTTCTTCAATCTGTTCCGTCCTTTGATGACGGTATAAAAAAGAACGGACACGGAGTCGGGATGAGCCAATACGGAGCCAATAATCTTGCTCAACAAGGCTATAATGCCTATCAAATTCTTGACTATTTTTATAAGGATTTTAAATTTGCAAGATTAAGTGATAAATGGAATTTATAACAAAAAAGCGGAATTAATTCCGGTATTTTTTGATATCCTTCTTAAGATTCAAAATCTTCTCTGTTACAATTATCAATACCTCGTTGTAATTTATCAAGCGTTGACTTATCGTGTTTGCTTAAATGTGTAGTCCAATCAGAACAAAACATATCACCGGCCGATAATCTCATCGCCATATTCGCTGTATTTTCAAATCGTTTTCCAATTTGTTGATTGTGAAATTCAGAGTAAAAGCTATTATTCAGCTGAAACAGATAACTTTTTTTCTTCTTCTTTTCGTTTTAAACGAGCATACATTCTTGAATTAATTTCTCCACCGACAAGAATTATTAAAGAAGTATAGTATAGCCATACCATCATTATCGCAAATGCACCGATTGTTCCATACACTTTATTATATGCGTTTAAGTTGCTCAAATATAAAGAGAAACACCAAGAACCTAAAATCCAGAAAAAACTGAAGAATAATGTCCCCGGCAGAACACTTCTGAATTTCATTTTTTCATTACCCTCAATTGCAGGCAATATGGAATAGTTTCCTATTGCACAAAATGCTAATGCAAAATAGGAAACAGGCCATCTTATTATTGAAAGTAAATCTACGGAAAGCTGGGATAATATTGTATATTCCAACATAAAATCAAGAATAACTTTCCCTAAAATAATAAGGTTTACAGCTAAAAACAGTGCTAATGAGTTCACAAAAACCATTAATATAGAAAGAGTTCTTGTATAAATGAAATTTCTGTTTTCTTCTATTGCATAGGCTCTGTTTAAGCCTTTTATTATTACTGCTATTGCGTTTGACGCCAAAAATAGCGTTATGCAGAAACCGAAAATAGCAATTAATTTTCCTTGTTTAAATATCATTGCTTCATTTAAAGTATTTAAAATCAAGTTTGCAACGTCTTTTGGTGCAATATTGGTTAAAAAGTTCAATATAGGGTTTATTAAAGATTGTTTTCCCATCCAAGCAAAAAGAGAGGTTAAAAACAGTAAAAACGGAAACAATCCCAAAATAAACCAAAAGGCCATTTCTGCAGCCACGCCACAAAAATCCTGCTCAAGTATTTTTTTTATCAAAGATTCTATATATTTTCTCATTGTAATTCACTTTGAACACGTTTTAAGAGTTTATCAAACGCAATAGCAATAGGTTTCTTTATAGTACAACCTGCCGCAAAAGTATGACCGCCACCTCCAAATTCAATTACAATAGGTGTCAAATCAACGGTTTTACTTCTTAAGCTGATTTTTGTGTAACCTTCTTTTGTTTCTTTCAAAATTGCTGCAATTTCAACATCTTTTGATGTTCTTAAAACTTCAACTATACCTTCCGTATAATCATCAGTTGCATTGAACTTGCTCATATCGCTTCTTGTTATTTTAGAAAAAGCAATTTTCCCTTTGTTATAAAATACCGTATTAGACACAACATAAGCCTGAAATTGAACCATTGATTGAGGTTTTGTTTCATAACAAGCTCTGTATTCTTTGTTGGGGAATACACCTAATTTTACCAACTCTGCAGCAAGCATAAATGTTTCGGGTTTTGTGTTCTCATATTTAAAACAACCTGTATCCGTCATTAATGATGTGTATAAACAACGTGCTACATCAAGCGGGATATCAATTTTCCAATCTTTAAAAATTTTGTACAATATAGCTCCGACACAAGAGGAATTTCCCTCTACTATGTTAATATTTCCGTAGCCTATATTTGTTTTGTGGTGATCTATGTTAGCTCGAAGTTTTGCATTATCAAAAAGCACAGTTCCATAGACCATTCTGTCCTTAGAAGCAACATCAACCGCAATAGCCAAATCATATACCTTATTTTTATCCACCGTTTGAACATCTATAAGTTTATCAAAACTCGGCAAATAAGAATATGTATTAGGCAGCATACCTACATATACGGAATCAACTTTTTTATTGAAAAATTTTTCAAGCACAATGCTCAATGCAAGGTTTGAGCCTAACGTATCACCGTCAGGACTAACGTGTGAAAGAACAATAATACTTTCAGCTTTTTCTATTTCATTTTTTAAATTTGCAAAATTTGTATCCATACTATCACTTAGTCCTTGAAAAAATTATACTATAAAAAATATTAAAATTTAAACCTCTAATTTTTTATTAATACTTTTATAGCTTTACCGTTCATATGTTTAATAAGTGCTTCTTCCGCTCTTTCTAAAGGCATTATTTCCGTTATTAATTTTTCAACGGGAACTTCATTTTCCGCAATAAGTCTTAACGCTTCTCTAAAATAAAGAGGGGTATGGTGAAATATACTCAGTACTTTTATTTCATCATAATGAAGGCGTCTTGTATCAATAGAAATTGATGTTCCGGCTTTGCATCCGCCAAAAAGATGTACTGTTCCACCCCTTCTTACGAAAGTGAACATTCTCTCCCATATTTCAGGAAGCCCGACACATTCAACCGCAACATCCAGCCCTTTCTTTCCGTCAGAAAAATCTATAAATATTTTTTCGGGATTTTTATATTTTGTTAAATCAATAATTTCATCAGCCCCGCCAAACTCTTTTGCAAGTTGAAGTTTTAACGGGTTTCTGCCCGCTGCAATTACTCTTGCCCCTTTTAATTTTGCAAGTTTAACAAACATTAAACCGATAGGTCCTAATCCGACCACCCCTACAGTTTGACCTGCTTTTATTCCTGTTTTTTCTATGCCGTGAACTACATTTGCCAATGGTTCAGAGAATGCGGCTTTTTCAAAACTCAAATCATCGGGAAGATGAAGAAGATTTCTTTTTACTATTGACCGGGGAATGTTTATATATTCCGCATAAGCCCCGTTTAAGAACTCTAAGTGTTCGCACAAGTTATAATCGCCACGCTTACAGAAAAAGCACTCTCCGCAAGGAGCACTGTTAGCAGCAACAACTCTGTCCCCCTCTTTAAAACCTACAACATTTTTGCCGACTTTTGTTATAACACCCGAAAATTCATGTCCAAATCCTGATGGCACTTTTTTTATAAGGACAGGATGACCTCTTCTGTATGTTTTTACATCAGTTCCGCAAGTCAATGCCGCCATTATTTTTACTTGGACTTCACCCTCTTTTGGGTCTTTTATTTCCACTTCTTCAAATTTTACTTCCAAAGGAGCGTAAAATTGCAATGATTTCATCTTCATAGTTTTATATATGCTTTCATTATTTTATTTGATAAAGTATCCGCAATTGCCTCGTTTAATTTTTCTATCGGGTATGTTTCACTTATTTCGTCAACATAAACTTTCCCTGAATTAATTAATTCCATTGAATCTTCTAAATCCATTGGAGAGGGGGAATAACTTCCCATTACTTTTAGTTCCCTATAATAAATGTCGTTATTTTTAAAACCGTTCTCATTTTTAATACTTGAAAATACAATAATTGTTCCGCCGTCACGAACTGCTTTAAGTGCTAAATCTACTGTGCTTGCTGCTCCTGCAGTTAAAAATACGGCGTCAAATCCGATTTCTGTTGTTTCTTTTACAAAATTTAAGAACATTTCTTCATCTTTTGAGTTGAAAGACTTTTCAAAATGATATTTTGTTGAACGCCTGATTCTTTCTTCCAATAAGTCGCAACCGTACGCTTTATGTCCAGTTGCATTTACGGCTTGCCCCATTAATAGTCCTATAGAACCTAATCCGACAATCAAACTCTTTGAAGAATCTTTTAATTCAGCTCTCTTTACTGCTCTTAAGCAGCAAGCTAACGGTTCAAGAAAAGAGGCTTCAACGTCAGTCAATGTTTCTTCAACTTTAAAAACAGTATTTTTTAAGTGTTCTTCCGATACAAAAATGTACTCTGAAAATCCTCCGGGGAGGATGTTTGTTGACTTAAAATGCTTACACATAGAGTAGTTTTCACCCCTGCAATAATGGCATTCAAAACAAGGGATGTGATGTCCTAATGCAACTCTGTTTCCTTTTTCAAAATCTGTATCAGTATCTGTTTCAACTATTTCACCAACCACCTCATGACCTAAAACTGCACCGTCTTTAGCTTTGCCTGTTCTTAATTTAACAATATCAGAACCGCACAATCCGCAGCCTAAAACCTTTATGATTGCACCTTTTCCCAAGTCATTAAGTTTCGGTTTATTTATATTTTCAATTAAAAATTGCCCGTTTCTAAGTACCGCCGCTTTCATAATTATTCCTTTGTAGAATACAAACAACTATAAATTATAATTCAAATATAGCGAATTTAAAAAAGATTATTTTTTTTCAGTATTTTTTTGTCATAGTCAGAAAGTTCGGAATTCAAAAATTTCTCAAATAAATCGGGGCGTTTATTTTTTGTTGTTATAAATTGTTGTAATCTTCGCCATTCTCTTATTTTTTCGTGATTTCCGGAAGTCAGTATTTCAGGAACTTCAATCCCGTCATACTCTCTTGGTTTTGTATAATGCGGATGTTCCAACAGTCCGTCATAATGCGAGTCATACTCTGAGGATTCATCATCACCCAAAACACCTTTTAATAGCCTTGTTACACTGTCAATTATACATAAAGCAGGCAATTCTCCGCCTGTCATAACAAAATCCCCGATTGAAATTTCTGTTGCATTTGATATTTCAACTATTCTTTCGTCGAAACCCTCATAATGCCCGCAAATTAAAATCAACTGTTCTTTTGTTGCAAAATTTTTTGCTATCTCTTGGTTAAAAAGTTTCCCTTTAGGAGATAATATAATCGTTTCTGAACTTTCTGATTCTTCGACTGCTTTTAAAGCATCTAAATACGGCTGGCATGCCAGCAACATACCTGCTCCGCCACCATATGGAGTATCATCAACTTTTCGGTGCTTATCAAGTGTATAATCTCTCGGATTAACAGCATTAATATTGATAAATCCCTCACTTATTGCTCTTTTCAAAATACTGAAAGAACAAGAATTTTCAATCATTTCAGGGAACAATGTTAATACATCAAATCTCAACTTATAAGACCTTCTATATTATAGATAACGATTTTATTTTCTTTTAAATTAACAATCGGTACAAGTTCTTTTACAAAAGGTACAAGATGTTCTTTTCCGTTTGCGTCCTTAACCGATAGTAAGTCATTAGCTAAATTTTCTCCAACAGCACTGACTACACCGACGCAGCTGCCATCTTCATCATAAACATCCATCCCGACTAAATCGTTAATTAAAAATTCATCATTATCAAGATTGTTTTCAACTTCTTCTTTTGAAAGATAAATATCACAACCTTTGAATTCCTCAACATCATTTACAGTTTGAAATTCTTTGAATTTAACTATGGCAAAATGCTTATGAAATCTGACAGAAGATACATTTAATTCCATATATTGATTATCTTTTTTCAGAAAAACTTTTTTTAAGGACACAATTAACTTTTCCTTACCTTTTGTAAAGCCAAGTTTTGATTCGCCTTTTATTCCGTGAAAATTCAATATTTTTGCAATTGAAATAAGATTATCACTCATGATTATTTCTTTTTATATTCTTCAGGAGCGTCTTCTCTGTCTTGGTTCCATCTGTCAAGACCCATTTGCTTTCTGATTAAACCGATACCGACGTGAACTCTCCATTCATCCATTCTTAATTGAGATGCAATAATTTTATGACATCCGATAGGAGGTAACGGTAATAATGGTTCATATAGATTTTTTATAGCAAACAATTGATCCGGAGAAACTGCCAATTTTCTTTTCGGGAACGGCAATCTCGGAAGCATTAATTTTTGTCTGATTAAATTAATACCAAAGAATACTTTTCTCGGTTCTAAGCCAATTGCTTGCCCGATGATTTCGTGTACATCAGGGTTTGGCAACGGTAGAGCCTTCTTGTATAATATTTCAATTTGCTCCATTTGTTCTTTATTGATAAGCAATTGTTTTTGACGCTGCGGTCTTGGTCTTCCGCCGCCATTCGGACGAGGTCTGTTAAAACCGCCCCTGTTAAAATTATTTCTCGGACGCTGTCCGTCATTTTTGTTAAATCTGTTAAAGGGTCTTTGACCGCCTTGCGGTCTGCTATAGGGTCTATCACCAAAGTTTCTTTCGCCTCTGTCACCACGATCAAAACCACGGTCATTTCTATCGTAATTATTGTAGCGATTATATGGTCTGCTATAGGGTCTGTCCCCTCTGTCAGCGAAGTTTCGGTCGTTTTTTTCTCCTCTGTCATTACGATCAAAGTTTCTAAATTTTCTTTCCTCTCTTCCTGCTTCAGAACCAACAGAATATGAATTTTTAGGTTCTTCCGTCTCTTGATGGGATTGTGCGTTTGCCGCTTCTTGAGATAATTCCTCGGTGTATTTTTTATCCGAGTATAAACAATTCGGACAAATTACTCTTTTCGGATTTTTTGTTTCAAATTCTGCACCACATTTAATACACTTATTTACGTACATTCAAAATGCCCCTTTAACTAAGCAAGTTACTTTTTCCTTTGTAGGATTTCTGCTTTCCTCTTTAATACCACCATGTTGATTAGATAAATTAATTGATTTCGGTTTTATTTTCTATACAAAAATACAAATAATATAAATCCTTAACTTAATATTATACAAAAACATAAAATAATACAAGTTGTTAAGTTAATATTGCTTTACAAATGAAACGCAGGTAAGTTCAAGAAGCAATCGCAACATTAACCTCTCAAGAACAGTAAAATTGATACAAAAATGAGTCAGTGAAAATGAAAAGTTGAAGAGAAGTTCTCCAACTTTTATCAATAACATTTATAAGTCCTCATCCTCAAATCCGGGGGAACGAGTCGGGAGGTTTTTGTATCCGGGGTTTGTATATACTGCTTTTTTTATATATTTATCCGTATAATCACCTTTGATAAAAAGTTTCTTCAACATATTTTCTCTTGAAACCAAAGGAGATGCACTTTTTTCAGCATTCGGATTTTTTTCGCTTAATTTTAACCAAACTGCCGCTTCGAGAGTCCACGCATAAGTTTCCTCGTTTAATGAAGCAAATTTATCCTGATGAATTGCTTCATGGGCAAGTAGTGCCGCAATTGCTTCCGGCGGAGCATTTCTGTGTTTTTCATTTATATAAATGTATAACCTGTCCTTTTTTGTCCAGCCTAATGCATCAAAAGAAGCGTATTCTTCTCTTATTTCCGCTATGTTTTTAAATTCAATTTTGAACGGCTTTTCTGTTAAATTATTACCCATTAACGCATTATAAGAATATTTTGCAATATTTACGGTTTGCATTAGCTCCATTGCCTGCATAACCGCACCATCTTTTGTAACTTTTTTATACTTCTTAGCGTATGCATCAGTATCAAATTCGGACTGAGCGGAAGATAGTTCTCCCTGCACAGCATTTACTTTCATTTTGTTTTCATCAAGACCCGAAAATGAATAAACACCGTTAACAGAAAGTCCTAAAAGAGAAACCGTAAACAAAAATAAACATATATTTTTTTTCAACATTCTTAATCACCTAATCCTTAATATAATTATTACTTATTTATTTTTTGAGGACAAATTTTTTTGTCTGATAAAAATTAAATTATCTTTGTATCTTCTGTATAAAGCCATTTTCAAGATTTGTAAATTTAATTTAAGAAACAATTATTCAAAAAAAAAAGCATTGAATTACAAAAAATATTTTATACATAAAACTATACATAAACTGCTAATAAATTTGAAATTATGAGCTGTTTAATATATTCTTGACATGTAGTTTACAAGTGTTTTAGGGAAATCTTCTAAACTAAAAGAGAGAGAGAGCGATTATGAAACAAATTCTCAATGACAGTCTTTATATTATAGATTTAGGCGAAATAAATACCGCACAAGAAATTATATTTCAGTTAAGTTCTGATTTGGATAAAGAAGAAGCAAGAAATAAAAGAATCTGCTTAAAACTGGGAAATGTCGACTTAAATCAAGCTCAACTTTTAAGCATTAAATCTTTGATTAACGGCATTGATTCAACTCTTTCTACCGTTGATACAAAGTCTTTGGAAACAGAAAAAACAGCTCTGTCGCTAGGAATTATTGTTTCAAATGTTTCAGCAGAAAATTCAACGGAAGTAGCTCCGGCTATGCCTTATAAATCTGTTGAAGAATTTAAAGAAGAAACGCTTCAAAAAACAGAAGAAGAACAATTCTCCATCGTTGAAGAAGCAGAACCTACTGTTGAAACTACTATTGAAGCACAACCTCAACGAAATGAAGAAGTTCAATCTCAAGAAGTTGAACCTCAAGCTCAAATGACTGACAATAATGAAAATACGGAAGTAACACAAAATGAAGTAAATGTTGACTTTTCTAATCAAAATGAAACTGCTTCTGTTGAAGAAAATAATGTTGAAGCAAAAGGTGAAACTCAAAATGAAAATGTTATAAATGTTGATAACATCATACAAGAAACGAATAACTTTAACGAGGGAAATGTTCCGGTCAAAGAAGATGTTCAAGATGAATTAGATGTTATTTTTGGCTCTAATCCGGCTCAATCAAGTATTTTTGAAATGAAAGACTCTGATAAACCAAAATATGCCGACAGAGAAGAATTAACAGACATTATTGTTCCCGAACAAGAATACACAAAAGAAGACTTTGAACTTGAAGCATTCCCCACAAAATATATAAAACAAACAATTCGTTCGGGGCAAGTTATCAACTATGAGGGAAATATCGTAATCATCGGAGATTGCCACCCGGGGTCAGAAATTACTGCATTCGGAGATATTACCGTATGGGGAATTTTGAGCGGAATAGCTCACGCAGGAGCAGGCGGAAACCAAAAAGCAAGAGTCAGAGCATTAAAAATGAATGCAATTCAGTTAAGAATAGCTAATTGCTACTCAAGAAGACCTGATTCTTTAAACACAGTATATATTGAAAAAACAAATTCTTTCACCCCGGAAGAAGCAAGAATTGTAAATAATGAAATTGTTGTATTTAAAATAAATGATTAAGGAGCGGATTAGATGGCAGGGAGAGTTATAGTAATTACATCCGGAAAGGGCGGAGTAGGTAAAACTACTACAAGTGCCAACATTGGTACGGCACTTGCAAAACACGGTTATAGTGTTGTCCTTATTGATACTGATATAGGTTTAAGAAACTTAGACTTATTATTAGGCTTAGAAAACAGAATTGTTTACACACTTGTTGATGTTGTTGAAGAACGTTGCAAGTTAAAACAAGCTCTTGTAAAAGATAAGAAAAATCCGAATTTATGCTTATTGGCTGCAGCTCAAACAAGAGATAAAACCTCTGTAAGTGCTGAACAATTAAAGAAAATTACGGAAAGATTGAAAAAAGATTACGACTTTATATTGGTTGACTGTCCTGCAGGTATCGAACAGGGTTTCCAAACTGCAATTGCAGGAGCGTCAGAAGCTATCGTAGTTACAACTCCCGAAATGTCAGCTGTTAGAGATGCCGACAGAATTATCGGTTTATTGGAAGCTGCTGATGGGGTTGAAAGCTACAAACTCCTTATTAATCGTGTAAGACCTAATATGATTAAATCAAACGACATGATGAGTGTTGAAGATGTTGAAAATATTCTCTCTTGCCAAAAAATCGGTATAATTCCGGAAGATACAGGAATTATCACTTCTACAAACAGAGGTGAACCGATTGTTAATAATGAAAAATCACTTGCAGGTAAGGCTTACATGAATGTTGCAAGAAGAATTACAGGTGAAGATGTTCCGTTCTTAGACATTGATGAACCTAAAGATTTAGTAGGAAAGCTGAAAAAATTCTTTTCCGGCTTAGGTAAGCAAGGAAAGGAGTAAAAAATGAAAGCATTATTTTCTGATATTTATAATAAAATAATGGAATTTTTCCAATCTTCAAAGTCCGAAAATACAAGCGAATGTGCTACCAACAGACTTCAAGTTATCTTAATGCACGACAGAACAAAATTAGACCCTCTTATTATGAATAAAATGAGAGAAGAGCTTATTGATGTATTTTCAAAATATGTTGTTATCGACAAGGAAGAGCTTGAAATAGGATTAAAAAATGAGGGAGATGCAGTTGCCTTAATGTTAAATATTCCTATTGTAAGAGCAAAAACAGAAGAAGAACTTGAAGAAATTCGTAAAAAATTGCAAGAAGAAGAGGAGAAAGTTTCTGATTCTGACGATGATGATGACAACGAAGAAGATGAAGATGAAAAAGAAGAAGAACATATCGTCGACGGAGAGGCTACGGTTGTTTCACTTGAAGCTACAACGGGAGATATGCCTAATGAGGAAGTTGAAGAAGACGTCATTGTTGAAGAAGATGAACAATAAAACAGTTTCAAACAAAAAAGAATGGTTTCAATTAATTTGAGCCATTCTTTTTTATAACAATAAAAAAGCAGATTTTTATAAATCTGCTTTTTCTTTAACATGTGTATTTTCTGTTGCTTGAATATTGATTTTATTCAATATCTTAGAACGTTTCTTTCGGTACAACATATCAATAAACGCTTCAATACGAGTAACAAAGCCTGCTTCCCCTGTTTGCTCATCTATTGACAAATGTAAAACAGGTTTAGAATGAATTCTTGCAAATCTTGAAATTCTTTCAATCATCATTGAATCAGGACCACAGCCGAATGCATTAATTGTAATGACTCCATCTATTTTTCTGTCTTGAATATAATGTGAAGCCGCCCCTGAAATTTCATATTCATTTGCCCAATACAACTTTGTATTCATTGAATTTAAACCCTCAAGCATTTGTTCTCGAGTTAAATTTAAAGCAGTAAATACTTTCACATCCAACTTTTCAAGTTTATCAAATATTTTCATACTTACTCTCTCGTCGTATAAATTATATCCGTGAGCAATAAGTGCAATATTTATAGGATATGATTTTTGGTTATCGTTTATAACAACCTTATTTTCAAGGGCATTTCTTAATGCTGTCTTATAAGGAATACCGCTCCTTGTCATAACATGGAAATTATTATAAACTTTCCACGCATTTTTAGATGCCTTTTTAATTTTTGAAAAATCAGTAATTCCAAATTGAGAAGCAATTTCTTTTAGGAAATCATATAGTCCGCAATTTTTTTCTGATTTATCAAAAGTAGCTTCAATCATTGTAAAAGGTTTTTTTACAACATTTCTGATTAAATCAGGGAGTCCTCTGATTTTTGAACAATTATAAATTTTTGGTGCTATTGATTGAATAGACGGAACTAAAATTTTATCTATTCCTTTATCCAATAAATTTAATATATGCCCGGCATAAACCTTAACAGGTAAACATGTTTCAGGCACCACCAAAGAAGAACCTGACGTCATTGTTTTTTTAGTAGTTGCGTCTGATAAAACTATTTCAATTCCAAGGTCAGAGAAAAAACCGTACCAAAACGGAAAGAAATCATAATATGATAACGCTCTTGGTATTCCGACTTGCATTTACACTAAATCCCTTTTTTACCATTTTAATCACAATTGATTATAACACGAACAATTTATTTTTTGCCTATTAATAACAGTTTGTTTCCAAACGGAAATATTTTTAAAAATCTAACCAATTTTTTCTTATTATTAATTTGACAAATATATATACCTGCAAAAACTAAAGAACAAGCTAAAAGTTGTTTAAGGTTAATTGTTTCGCCCAGGAAGAACCATCCGAAGAATACGGCTGCAATAGGAAGCATAAACAAGAACGGAGAAAATTTACTTGCAGGCAATGTGCAAATTGCAAAGTTATATAAAGCATAAGCAACAACGGTTAAAATTCCCAAATAAATTACAACCAACAAACTCGGGTTAAAGACAAGATTAAAAGAGCCATGAGAAGAAATATTTAAACAAGTAAAGAAGATTAAGCCGCCAATAACCGAAATCCCTGCCAAAAAGAACGGCGGATATTTATCCATAAGATATTTTGTTGTAATAACACAAGTATCTGTAAGTATTATTGCAATCAGCTCTAAAAAGTTTCCCAATAAAGGATTTGGAGCCGTTTCCGATGCATCTGAAGTAACACTTAATAAGACAGAACCTAAAATAGAAATACCAAGTCCTAAATATATGATTTTCATAAACTTTTCTTTTAATATAATTCGAGCTGCAATTACAAGCAGAACAGGTTCAAGCGAACTCACAATTCCTGCCTGCCCGGAAGTTGTATATTTAAGTGCGTTTGTTTCAAAAAGAAAGTACAAGCATGGCTCACACAACATCATTAAAAGTATTAATTTTATATCTTTTTTTTCGATTCTGATATTTTTATATACAGTAAAAATGAAAGGCAAAAATAATATTGTCGAAATTAACATTCTATACGTCATTAACTGTGGGGTAGAATAATATTGCATACAAATTTTTGTTGCTGTCAAGGTTGTTCCGTATAACAAAACCGCAATTGCTATTGATAAATATGCAAACAACTCGTTTTGATTTTTATATTTCGACAATAAATCTTTCATTTCATACAGATTCCTCAATCCCTATAATAAAGCATTAGTTTAATGATTGAATAAAAACATTGAAAAATCAAACTTTTTCCCAAAATAGTTAACAAAAATATATTAATTTATTTTATTTTAAGAAATGTTTTGATTTTTTTATAATTTGTAATATAATGTAAACAAAGGTAATATTTTTTAATGTGAGGGGTCTAAGAAATGACTGATAATAACGAAGTACAAGCCGAACATGATTCTCACCAAAAGATATTGGTTGCAGACGATGAAGCCAGTATCAGAAGAATTCTTGAAGCACGTTTGAGCATGATTGGCTATGACATAATTACAGCCACTGACGGCGAAGAAGCTATTGCGGCGTTTAATAAATATAATCCCGATTTGATTGTCTTAGATGTTATGATGCCTAAAATTGACGGATACGGTGTAACAAGAGAAATAAGAAGAACCTCTGATGTTCCGATTATCATTCTTACAGCTTTAGGTGATGTTTCGGAAAGAATTACAGGTCTTGAATTAGGTGCTGACGATTATGTAATAAAACCGTTCAGTCCGAAAGAACTTGAAGCAAGAGTTAAAGCAGTTTTAAGAAGAACTAACACTAAAGAAGTAGCTGCTCCGACAAGTAAAATTGCTAAAAATGTTATTACTACAGGCAATATCAGAATTGATACAGCCAGAAGACAAGTATTCAGAAAAAATGAACGTATTCGCTTAACAGGCATGGAATTCAGCTTACTCGAATTATTGGTTAACAATTCAGGTCAAGCATATTCCAGAAATGAAATTCTTCAACACGTTTGGTCTTATCCGCCGGATCACAGAATTGACACTCGTGTAGTTGATGTTCACATTTCAAGATTACGTTCCAAACTTGAAACAGATCCTGCAAATCCCGAGCTTATCCTGACAGCTCGTGGAATCGGATATATGTTCCAAAGAATTTCTTAAAATTTAAGTTTATACATAAAAAAAGACCTTGAATTATCAAGGTCTTTTTATACGAAAATTTTTATTTCAAACGGTTTATCTTCATTTTTATAAGGCAGTTGATAAAAGGTTGCGGAAATTTTGATACAAAATCTGCAAAATGTGATTGAAAGCCGACATTATATGTACATTTTGGATTACTTGAATTAACTATTTTTACTATTCTTGATGTAACACAGCCGACATCGATGCCTTTTGTATTATTTTTCAGTGCATGTTCTTCTAATATTGAAAGTTCTTTTCTATATTTTTCAAGACTTGGTTTATTCAGATTTTCAACATTTTCTTTTGCTTTTTTCACCGATTTATTCCAAATCGGAGTTTTTATTGCAGCCGGTTTAACTGAAATAACATTTATATTATCTTTATTTTCAACTAAAAACGCATTAAAAAGAATATCTAATGCCCTTTTAGAAGCACAATAGGCAGATATAAAAGGGAATAAACCTGTTGCTGCCATTGAACTTATATTAATTATTTTTCCGTTTGATAATAAAGGCAAAAACTTTTGAGCAACCGCAATCGGTGCAAAAGTATTTAAGTCGAACTGCTCTTTTAAGTTATTAACATTCAGCAACTCAACGGGACCTGCCGTAACTCCTCCTGCATTATTTATTAAAACATCTATTTTATCCGAGTTCTTTACTATATACCAAAATGCTTTCTGTATGCTTGCAGGATTTGTTACATCTATATAAACTCCTTTTATATTTTCATTTAAACTTTCAAGGTGTTCTTTATCCGTTTTGCGTCTTATCCCTGCAAAAACTTTATGACCGTTTTTCGCAAGCTCTAATGCTGTTGCTTTTCCAATTCCCGAGGATGCACCCGTAATAAATATCGTTTGTTGTTTTTTCATATATTATTCTTCATTAATCTGATATAATTATTTTATGTTATTTTTTAAAAATATACAAACCGGAAAAAAAGGTGAAGACATAGCTTGTGATTATGTCAAAAAATCAGGTTACAAAATTATTGACAGAAACTGGCATTATTCAAAAAATGCAGAAATTGACATAATTGCATTAGATAAAGATTGTATTGTTTTTATAGAAGTTAAAACAAGAAAGTCGAAAACAAACGGACATCCGTTTGAAGCAATTACAAAAAATAAAATTGATAAAATTATAACCGCTGCTTATGCTTATTTAACTCTTTCTTCAGTAAAATATAAAGATTACAGAATTGACGGAATAGCAATAGTGGGGCTAAATAACCCCACCATTGAACATATTAAAAACATAGGTCTGTATTAAGCCCAATTCGTGATGTTATCGCAACACAATTTAGTTTCAAGCTCGGGAATTACACTTACTTCTGTCATTTCAAATGTAATTGGAGTAACAGATACTTTATTCCACCTTAAAGCATTGATATCAGAGTCATCATTATCGCAATGTCTTATGAGTTCACCTGCCATCCAATAATATACTTTACCTCTCGGGTCTATTCTCTTGTCATATTCATCCGTGAACATTTTTCCGCCGAGTTTTGTAATCGCAACACCTGCCAAATCTTCGGGCATAAGTCCGGGAACATTTACGTTTAAAATTGTTTTTGGCGGAAACTTGTAGTCTTGAATTTTATGAATAAATTTCAGCATAAATTTTGCAACATTCGCAAATAAATCCGGTTCTGATGTCATACTTGCAAGAGAAATCGCAATGCTGGGATATCCCATCATAGCACCTTCCATTGCACAGCTTACGGTTCCAGAATACAAAATATCCGACCCCAAGTTTGGTCCGTGGTTAATTCCCGAGATAATTAAATCAGGTTTTTCATCGTCACTTAAAATAGCATTAATACCGATTTTTACGCAGTCCCCGGGAGTTCCGCTTGTAATCCAAATTCTTTTTGCACCAAATTTAGATTCCAATTCTTCAACCCTGATTGGAGTATGCAAAGTTAAAGAATGACCGGCAGCACTTCTTTCTCTATCAGGAGCTATAACATAAACTTCATGTTCTTTACTTAGCTCGATAGTTAAAGCCTTAATGCCTTCTGCCATTACTCCGTCATCATTTGATAATAAAATTTTCATATAAACCCCTTATTTTCTCTTCTATATATGTTTAATTCCCTCAAAGACCAATTTTTTATCAATATTATTTATAATTTCAACTTTTTTCTCATCACACGGAATAACAAAATTAATTTTATTATCCGAAACCTTTTTATCACCAAGCATTACGTTATAGAATTCATTTTCGTTAAAATGATTGTCTGTTTCGGTAATTAATTCATACTCGCAAATTAAATCCAGTGCCTTTTGGTAATAATCTTGACTTATATAATTTTCTACTCCGGCAATATCAAAAACGGCTCTCATTCCTATAGAAACAGCTTCTCCATGAGTATATTCGGAATATCCCGTTAAATTTTCGATAGCATGTGCAAAAGTATGACCAAAGTTCAATATTGCACGCAATCCTTTTTCTTTCTCATCCTGATTAACAACGCAAGACTTTAACTCACAACATATTTTTATCATTTTTACCAATACATCAGGATTTTTATCATAAATATTTTGTTTATTAGCTTGCAGAAATTCCAAAAAGTTATATTCTTCTTCCGAATTACAAGATTTTTCTATAAAAGAGTATTTTAAAACCTCGCTAAGACCTGTTTTAAACTGTCTTAAATCTAAAGTTTCTAAGGTACTAATATCTGAAATAACAACTTTTGGCTGATAAAAACTGCCGATTAAATTTTTCCCCGACGAATGGTTAATTGCAGTTTTCCCTCCGACTGATGAATCAACTTGTGCCAGTAGCGTTGTCGGAATTTGAACATAATCAATTCCACGTTCATAAATAGAAGCTGCAAAGCCGGCCATATCACCGATTACACCTCCACCAAAAGCAATTATACAATCTTTTCTTTCCAGTTTTATCTCAAAACCTTTGTCCAAAATACGCATCAGAACATCTATATTTTTATAAATTTCACCATCCGGCAGAATAACAAATTCTGTTTGAGGTCTTTTTAATTTTTCACCATACAGAGAATACACGGTTTCATTTGTAACAACCAAAAACTTATTTGCATTTGTATGCCTGTTTATGATGTCGTAAACACTATTTAAAAGGTTTTCACCAATATAAATATTGTATGAACTCTCGCTTGCAGATTTAATCTTAACTTTTACTTTTTCCATTTTTTAATTTCCAAAACTGTTTATAAGATTATAGCATATTTATAAGGTAAAAACGCTCTACCATAAAGATTAACTATATTTCCCTTAATATAATATTTATAATTTCCGATAACGTTTTATCTGTTGTATCTGTAATAAAATCCGAAACACTCTCATAAAGATTTTCTCTTTGGTTTAATAATGTTTCAATTTTTTTCTCTCGTTCACTTCCGTTTAATAGCGGTCTTACATTACTTCTCTTTGCTCTTTCGCACAAAGTAGGTATATCCGTTTTCAAGTACACAACAAAAGCGTTTTCATTCAGTAATTGACGATTTTCTTCCTTTAAAATAATTCCTCCGCCTGTCGATACAACTTGATTTTCCTTTTCTAAAACAGTTTTTAACGTATTTGTTTCAAGAGTTCTAAAATAATCTTCTCCGTTTTTAGCAAAAATTTCAGATATTAAAATTCCTTGTTCTTTTTCAATTACCTCATCCGTATCGACAAACGAATATCCCTGCAGTTGTGTTGCCAAAAGTTTTCCGATTGTTGTTTTCCCCGAAGCAGGCATGCCTACTAATACAATATTTTTCATTATCGTTGAGCAACCCTTGCCATATAGTTGTTGTAATTTGCTTTCATTTCGTTCAAACTGTCGTGCGAGAATTTTTCAAGCATTGCATCCGCTAAAACAATTGCAACCATACTCTCTGCTACAACGGCACATGCTGAAACCGCACAGGTATCAGAGCGTTCAAAATGAGCCACAACATTTTCTTTTGTATCAATTTGAACGGAATTTAAAGACTTTCTCATTGTCGGAATTGCTTTCATTGAAGCGTTAACAATAATATCCTCACCATTAGAGATTCCACCCTCAATTCCGCCTGCATTATTAGTTCTTCTGATATATTTATTGTTTTCTGAAAAGATTTCATCGTGGGTATTAAATCCGCTTCTTTCGGCAACGTCTTTGCCCAAACCAATTTCAACAGATTTAACAGCTTGAATACTCATAACCGCTTGAGCAATTAATCCGTCAAGTTTTCTGTCCCAATGAACGTGAGAGCCAAGCCCAATAGGAATATTTCTAAATCTGACTTCAAAGTTACCCCCAAGAGTATCTCCTTCTTCTTTTGCTTTATCAATTAAATCTTTCATTTCTTGATAAATATTCTTATCAGCAACCCTAAGGTCATTATATTCTAACTCGGAAAGAACTTCAAAAGGGTTAACCGCCAAATTTGATTTTACACTTCCGAATTGTTTAACATAAGAAATTCCGTCTATATCAAACTCTTTAAGTATGCACTTAGCAATTGCTCCAACGGCAACTCTCATAGCAGTTTCTCTTGCACTTGACCGTTCAAGAATATTTCTGATATCTTCATGGTCATATTTTATTGCACCTGCTAAATCGGCATGTCCGGGGCGTACATTTTTTATTTTTACACTTTCTATAAGGCTTAAATTTTCGTCAGTTTTTTCAACATCGCTGCTACTCATTGAAACAGTCCAATTTTCCCAATCTTTATTTGTTATTTCAAGGCAAATCGGGCTGCCTATAGATTTACCCAATCTGACACCGGATAAAATTTTTACCTTATCTGTTTCAATTGTCATTCTACCGCCACGACCATAACCTGCTTGTCTTCTTTTAAGTTCGTTATTTATAAAATCTTCATTGATTCTAATTCCGGCAGGAACCCCCTCAATTATTGCGTTTAAGCACTTTCCGTGAGATTCCCCTGATGTCAAAAATCTGAATATCATATTTATCCTTCTTATATCGTTCGAAAATATTATAACATAGGGATAAATGAGGGACAAAAGAGTTGCTTTTTTTAATCAAAAAATAAATAATTGCAAACAAAAACTTAAATTTTATTAATATTTTTTCATGCCTGTAACATACTCGCATGTACTATATAAATAGTAAATCCGGTTAAACCCACTATTTAACCGTACATGCACCTGTCAAGTAAAAGTTATGTTATATTCTCAAAAATACCTATATTACTAATTGTAAAACTTAATTTAAACCCTGTATTTCGGGCTAAAAGTCAATTGTAAAAAATCATTAAAAAATATTACCTTGTAATCTAATCTTATGGGCTTTACTATATATACACTGAGAGAGAAAACAGCTTGCGGAAGGAGTGATGGCATAAAATTTCTCAATAGGAGAGAGGGAGAAAAAAGGGGTTAACTTATTAATTGTTTATTTAAGAAGGTTTGATTATTAGAAAAATATTGATTTTGTCGAGCGAGATTTAGGGATTAAATAAAGGTTCTGTTTAACAGAACTTTTATTTTTTGTTATATTTTCGGGCTTTTTGAGGATTATTACAAATTATTATAAATAATTTTTCCTAACTTAAAATTAACATTCTTTATTTAATCTGAAAATAGAATGTCAGTTTTGTATTGGAATAAATTAATGAATGAAAAAGATGAAAGAAAGATAAATGATAAATATTTATATTTAATACTTATAGGAATATTTATTCTCACTTATATATTATTTTTAGGTTCTTACCCGCTTTTAGATGTTGATGAAACAAGATATGTTGATATGGCAAAGAAAATGCTGCATACAAAAGACTATCTTACATTATACTTAAATGGAGAATACTTCTTTGAAAAACCTCCTTTATTCTTTTGGCTTGAAATATTATCTTTTAAATTAACGGGAGTAGCTAATGAATGGAGTGCAAGATTACCGATAGTATTGTTATCAATAATTCCTTCTGCATTTTTGTTTATGCTCTCTAAAAAAGTAGAGAATATAAAATTCGGGTTTATTAATACACTTATTTTAATGACCTCTTTAGAATATATAATTTTAACTAAAATAGCCATTTTGGATAGCGTTTTAACAAGTACGGTTACAACTGCGGTTCTTTGTTACTTCTTTACATTCTTTGTAAAAGAAGAAAATAAAAAATACTTTTGGGCATTAGTTTACATATTTACAGGGTTAGCGGTTCTTGCAAAAGGTATCCCAGGAGTTGCTATTCCATGTGCCGTAATTTTTGTTGCTTCTATATATTTTAAAACCTATAAAGGAACCTTAAAATCATTAATTTGGGGAATTCCGATATTTTTAGTTGTGGTTTTACCGTGGCATATCATAATGTTATTCAAGTATAAAGCTCTATTTTTCAATGAATATATAATAAAACACCATTTATTGAGATTTATCGGCAGCGATGTAATAAACAGAAGACAACCTTTTTACTTTTTCGTTTTAACAATATTATGGGGATTTTTCCCTTATATTTTCACTCTCTTGGGTGAAATCCCCAACTTATTTAAAAAGAAGAGTTTTTCACTAAACACTGATTGCGATAAATTTATATTCTTAAATATTATTGCAGCCGTGATGACCCTTTTATTTTTCAGTTCCTCATCAACAAAATTGATAACTTACATATTACCTATATATCCGTATTTGACCGTAATTGTAGGAAAATCTTTTTATGATTTTATTATTAATGACAGGAAATCAACCAAAATATCCTTAATCATACTAAACACTTTGTTAGTAGTCGGAGCAATTGGCGGTTTATTCTTAAACTATCTCTTGCCGAGTGATTACCTTATAAGCGTTCAAGCACTTCAAAGATTTGGTATTATTGCAGTAATTTTGTTCTCAACAATAAACATATATCTTCTCGTAAAAAATAAAAGATTTTTATGTTTCATCTCTATAACAATTTTTATGGTATTTTTATCATGCATAGGAGCCCCAATAATTTACAAATATGACTATTCTTTCGGGCAAGACGATTTGATAAAGTTTGCAAAATTCGCAAAAGAAAACAATTACACAATTTCGACACGATATACCGGAGCAAGATACAGCCTTTTATATTACTCCGATTCAGACAAAGTTTATTTTGATGACAAAAATGCTAAAACTGATTTGCTCATTGTAAAAAACAGCAAACTTAAAAAATTAAACATTACTCCTGATATAAAAGGAGTTAAATATTCCATGATTATACAAAACTAAAATAACTAATTTTAGCAAAATTGTAAATTACAAGTTTTAATATCGGTATGAAAATATCACCAATTATACCGATATTAAAAGCAATCAATATCAAGAAACTTTCGGCAAAGAATAATACTTCAATCAGTTATACAAAACAGGATTTCAAGGAAATCCCATTACAATCTTTTCAAATCGGATTTAGTGCAAAAGAAAAAACACATCCTGATTTTCAAAAAAGATTAACTTATCTGAAAGACACTTTGGGAATATCCGCTGCTTATACAAAAAATTGCAGTTTATGATGACGAAAGATATAAAAAAGCCCTTACTCTTTTAGATACTGATATTGAAGAAGATGTTGTCGAGGAAGCAAGTAAATTAAATGATAATCACTTTAAAAGAACATTATCATTATTCAAAATGAATGTAACAAACCAATCTTTGGTCGAGATAGCAAGTTTGGAGGAAAAAGCATACAAAAAATCGGTAAAATTCCTGAAAGAAGACTTTGCCCCCGATAGAGGAACCGATTTAGCGTGTTATAGCGATGAACAGATTAAAAGAGTATATGGATATATAAATAAAGGGCTGCCGTCCGAAATCGCCACTAAATTAGCCTCTGTTAATGAAAAAGATGCCGATTATGTTTTATATTTACTGAATAATAATATATCACTAGATACTGCAATGGAAATAGTAGAATATCCTGAAGAAAAACGAGAAAAAATAGTTCAAAACATAGAATCTGGAGTTGCAGAAGAGTCTGTCGTAAGTATTTCTAATTTACAAGAGAAAGCAGCGGAAAGAATAATAGAGCTGCAAGCAATGAATATCGGAGATGATATTGTTGCAGATTGTGCTGAGCTAAATGATGATGATTACAAGTATATTTTAGATTCAATGAAGACCGGAACGTACCCTGAACATGCATACGATGTAATGGTTATGAAACGGAAAAATAAAATAAATCCGATATATGAAGAATGCATAGGAAAAGGCTACGGAGTAAATGCTGCTTATACTATATCAACACTCCAAGAGGGAGAAAGAGAGATTTTAGAGAAAATGATAGCAAAATTTCCTCAACTTGAAGATTATTTCAAAAACAATTTTGATGTTAATATGGCTATTTTACAAAATACACAGGAAGATAAAGCTCATCTTCTCCTTACGAAACAATATGTAGTTCCGGGTTCCGCAAAAATTGCATTAACGGTAATATTTGATTCAAACGGAAATGAAACTAAAAGCAGGGTTGAAGAATACTCTAATTTTGCAACCACAGGAACTGTAAAAGGAAGCGGAAATGTTGTTCAATCAGCATACCAAAAAGGCGGAGATATAAAGAGAATGCTACATTATGTTTCCGATGAAGAAACAGGAAATTTAAAAGGAGTGTATTTCTCAAAAATAACAGATGATTTAAGAGGTAGTTTTGAAACTACATATTACGATATAAACGATTTTAAAACAGATTCAACGTCTTTATTGGGCGAAGTTAATGTTGATATAACGGATTGCGTAAAATCAAGCGGAACTCCTCTTTCTAAAGTTACAAAAAATTCAGACAGAAGCGTTTCTTTTAATGAAAGATTTACTTGGAACGGATTTGAAACAGAGCGTGAATATTCGGAGAAAAAAGATGAAGCAGGTAATTTTATCTATAGAACATACTCTTATAATATTTATTATAAAGACGGAAATGCGATTTCGGAAATTGAACGGTCTTGGATGAGAAATGAAGACGGAACAGTTACAAATATTATTAACGGAAACGAATATAATTTAAAATTTGATGATAAAAATAAAATTATTTATATAAAATCAAACGGAAAAGTAAAATCAATTAAATTTGACAAAAAACTTGCAAAATGTTCAAAAGAAAATCTTTGGGCAATTATAAAGAAAACGGATATTGATACTTTACTGACAATATACAATGATGTAAGGAAATGGTACCATTGTCAAAGCACAAATGACTATGCGGACGGGTACTCAAAAATACTTGCAACGAGTGAAAGTATTCCTATAATAACCCACGAAACAGGACATTTAAAATCTTATGAAAGAAATGATGCGTTGTTAGAGGATAAAAAAATAAAAGAAGTCTATAATAAGGAAATGGAAAGTTTTCAAAAGAATTTTTCATACAATGAGCAAAAATTTATTGAATATTTTCTCCCCTCGTGCAGACTTATGCGAAAGTTACGGGTTAAGTGAATTTATAGCCGAAACAAACATAATTGCAACTACATACGGAGCAGGCGAAACTTCCTTAAACACAAGAAATCAAATTTTAGTAAGATTTTTCCCCGAAACAATTGCAACTATAGCAAAAAAATTGGGAAAAACTTCTAAAAAGAATTTAATCTGTAAAGAATAACATTTTTAATTTATAATAAGTTCATTATGAAAAAATTTATCATTAAAACTTTAGGTTGCAAAACAAATCAAGTTGAATCAGCTCAAATAGCTGAAAATTTGTGCAACTTTGGATACATTGAAACAAATGATATAAAAGAAGCGGATTTTTATATAATAAATTCCTGCTCCGTTACACATATTGCAGATACAAAAAATATGTTCTACATAAGACGGGCGAAAAGAGAAAATCCAAACCTAAAGGTTGTTTTAACAGGATGCATGGCTCAACTCAGGCAGGAAAGTTTTATTGAAAACGAATACATAGATATAGTTGTCGGAAATTATGAAAAAAATGATATTGCAAAGATTATAAGCTCCGACGAAAAATATATGGTTTCGGATATATTTTCTCATGACGAGTTCAGATATGAGAAATTAAATAAAACACAAAGAACAAGAGCCTTCGTAAAAATCCAAGACGGATGTAACAACAGGTGCAGTTACTGTACAATTCCGTTTGCAAGAGGGAAAAACCGTTCAAACAAAATTGAAAATGCAGTTGAGCAAATAAATCTTTTTGCCTCGGAGAATTACTTTGAAACTGTTCTTACAGGAATTCATATCGGTCAATGGGGAGAAGATTTAACGCCTAAAATGACACTTCAAAATTTGTTGGAAGAAATTGAAAAAACCGACATAAAAAGGTATCGTTTAGGCTCTTTAAACCCGTTAGAACTAAACAGAGAATTTATAGACTTTCTTTCAAATTCAAAAAAGTTTTGTCCGCATTTTCACCTTTCATTGCAATCGGTTTGTGATAAAACCTTGAAAAATATGAACAGAAGATACTCTAAAGAACAAATAAAAGAACTTGTTAACTATATAAACAAAAAATTCACAAATGCTTTTATAGGTTGCGATATAATAGTCGGATTTCCGGATGAAACAGAAGCTGATTTTGAAGAAACAAGGAAAAATCTTGAAAATTTAGGGTTGAGTAGGATTCATGTTTTCCCTTATTCAAGAAGAAAAGGAACAATAGCGGATAAACTGCCAAATCAAATTACCGATAATGAAAAGAAAAAAAGAGTCGGAATAATACAAAAAATTTCAGATAAAAAACTCCACAACTTCTTTAATAAAAATCTTAATACAGAAAATGAAGTTATTATTGAAAAAAACAGAGATAAGAAATCAGGACTGCTCAAGGGTGTAACTAAAAATTATATTAACGTTCTAATCGATGATAAAGATGAATATAAAGACACTTTACAGAAAATAAAATTAGTTGATTTTTCGGTATATCCTGAAAAATTAATTGCAGAAATTATAAAGTAAACTTTTAATAAAAAAAGTAACAATAAGAACATATTTTATACTTAAGTAAATTTAATGTGATACGATAAAATTATTCGAGGTTGAGAAAAGGGATTTTTAATGCATTTTGTACCGTTACATGTACACACGGAATATAGTTTATTGGATGGGGCAATAAGAGTCAGAGATTTGGTTGATTTCGCCAAAAATAATGACATGCCCGCAGTTGCAATTACCGACCACGGTGTTATGTATTCTGCAATAGAATTTTATGAATATGCCGAAAAAGTAGGGATAAAGCCTTTAGTCGGCTGCGAATTTTATATGCATAACGGAGATATCCACGAAAAAAACAAAGAAAACAACCCTTGTTACCACTTAATTTTAATTGCAAAAAACGAAAAAGGATATTTTAACTTAATAAAATTAGTATCAACAGCTTGGTGCGAGGGTATGTATTATCACCCCCGTATTAACATGGAGCTGCTGGAAAAATATCACGAAGGATTGATATGCTGCTCTGCTTGTTTAGGCGGAGAGTTGCTGCAAGTTTTAATGAAAGACGGCAGAGAAAAAGCCGTTGAAGTAGCAAAAAAACATAAAGAACTTTTTGGTGATGATTATTATATTGAGTTACAAGATCATGGCTTATCCGAACAAAAAAGGACAAACCCTGAATTAATCAGTATTGCAAAAGAATTAGGTATAAAAATGGTCATTACAAATGACTCACATTACCTAAAAAAAGAAGATGCAGATATGCACGATACTCTTTTATGTTTGCAAACGGGTAAAAATAAAGATGATGAAAAAAGATTCAGATTTGAAACAACAGAATTCTATGTAAAAACACAAGATGAAATGAGAGATGCTTTCCGTTGGATGGATGCAGATATGTTTGAAGAATGCGTCAAAAATACGGAAGAAATTGCAAATAAATGTGATTTACATATTAAATTGCACGATAAATCTCTTTTCCCTGAGTATAAAGTTCCTGACGGATACACTCAAGACTCTTATTTATCTTATTTGGTAATGGAAGGGCTAAAAAAAAGGTACGGAGAAAATATTTCCGAAGACTTAAAGAAAAGAGCTTTATATGAGCTTAGTGTTATTGAAAAAATGGGTTTCCCCGGTTATTTCTTAATAACTTGGGACTTTATCCACTTTGCAAAAACACATGATGTTCCGGTCGGCCCCGGCAGAGGCTCCGCCGCCGGTTCTTTGGTTGCCTATGCTCTTGAAATTACGGATATTGACCCGATTTACCATAAACTGTTGTTTGAAAGATTTTTAAATCCCGAACGGTTTACAATGCCTGATATTGATATCGACTTTTGTATTGAAAAAAGAGGGCAGGTAATTGATTACGTTCAGCAGAAGTACGGTAAAGACAAAGTTTGCCAGATTATTACATTTAGTACTTATGCCCCTAAAGCAGCATTTAAGGGAGTTGGCAGAGTATTACAAGTTCCGTTTACAGAAAGTAACAGACTCTGCGGACTTATTGAACCGGCTTTAGAAATAGCCAAAACAACAAATCCAAAAGCTGAATGGTTAAAAGATGCAATTTTGGCAGAGGGTTCGGAATTAAAAACTTTATACGATGAAGATTATCAAATCTATTCGCCTGATACTCAAAAGAACGTAAGTTTTAAACGCTGGGTAGATATGGCCATCGCTATTGAGGGACTAAAATGCGGTACGGGTACGCACTCAGCCGGAGTTATCATCTGTAACGTACCACTTGATACAGTACTGCCTATTCAGCCCTCAAAAGACGGGATTATTCAAACAGGTTATCCTAAACACGAAGCAACCGAAGTTTTAGACTTATTAAAAATGGACTTTTTAGGACTTCGAAACCTGACAATGATTACCAAAACCGTTGAGTTGATTGAACAAGGGCGTGGCATAAAAGTTGATATTAACAATATCCCGCTTGATGATAAACCTACATACGAAATGCTGACAAAAGGTGATACGATAGGGGTATTCCAGTTAGAATCAGAGGGGATGAAAAATCTTGTTCGAAGACTAAAACCTGACGTTTTTGACGATTTGGGTGCTCTTGTTGCTCTGTTCCGTCCGGGACCGCTCGGTTCAGGCATGGTTGATGATTTCGTAGCAAGAAAGCACGGCGAGCAAGAAATTACATACGCTCATCCGTTACTTGAACCCGTATTAAAAGATACATACGGAACAATTGTTTACCAAGAGCAAATCATGAAAGTATTCCAAGTCCTTGCGGATTACTCATTGGGTCAAGCTGACCAAGTCAGAAGAATGATGGGTAAAAAAGACTTGAAAGCTATGGAAGAGCAGAAAGACAAGTTCATTGAAGCATCTGCAAAACACGATATGAAAAAAGAAGATGCAATTAACCTGTTTAACCAAATTCTTGCATTCGCTTCATACTGTTTCAACCAGTCGCACTCTGCAGCTTATGCTTTTGTAGCTTATCAAACCGCATATTTAAAACGCCATTATCCCGTAGAGTATCTTTCTTGCTTGCTATCAAGCGTATCTGACAACAAAGAGCAAACACAAAAATACTTGGTAGAAGCACAAAAAACAGGAATAAAAGTGCTTCCGCCTGATATAAATAAATCTGATTCAGAGTTTACTCCTGACGGAGATAACATCAGATTTGGGTTGGGTTCTATTAAAGGGATTGGAGATGCGGTTCTTAAATTTATAGAAGAAGAAAGAGCTAAAAACGGCGAATTCAAATCGATTGCAGATTTTACTACGAGAATTAATCCAAGAATAATAAACAGAAAAGCAATGGAAAACTTATCAAGAGCAGGTGCTTTTGATTGTTTAGAACATTGCAGAAAAAAAATATATGACAACATAGATAACATTCTAAATTCTGCACAAAAAGAAGCTGCGGCAAGAGAACTCGGGCAAGTAAGCTTATTTGCGGCACTTGGCGGAGCTCAAAGCAGAAACAGCTATCAAATGCAAGCCTTTGAATTATATGACACTAATGAAGAGTTCTCAGATAAAGAAATTCAGGAATTTGAAAAAGATTTATTAGGATTTTATGTAACAAGCCATCCGCTTGAATCAATTAGGGATAAACTGCCCTTTTTAACTACTCACAATATTATTGATATGGAGAATTTAGCAGACGGCTCAAATATAACAATTTGCGGCTTAATAAGCTCTGTCAGACAAATTCCGACAAAGAAAGACCCTACAAAATTTCTAAAGGCAGGTGTAATTGAAGATTTAACAGGGGAAATTGAATTTATTGCATTCCATAAGACTCTTCAAAGTTACAACTCTTTAATCGAACTTGAGAAAAAAGTAATAATGTCAGGCAAATTACAGAAAAGAGATGAAAACCGCCCTCAAATAATAGTTGAAAGCATAAAACCCGTTGAGAACAGTAATATAGTAACTATTGTAATAAACAAAAACATGAATTTTGAACGTTTAATTGCATTAAAAGACCTGCTTTCAAACTTTAAAGGTGATGACCCGATTGTTATAAAAGCAGATAATGACGGAGAAGAGAAAAGAGTACTGGTTTCTTCTAATTTCTGGACAAACGCATCTAATGAGCTGACCCAAACTCTGGAAAAAAACTTTGCAAACTCAATAAGCGTTTCAATCAGTTCGCTTGAATAGAGATATTATATATGATACGGGTAATCAGCTTTAAACTCCCGGTTTAAGGAATAATAAAGAATTTATGATAAACCAAATAATCACTATATAGAAAGATTTTACAAATAAAAAGAGAGAACTTAATAATAAGTTAAGTTCTCTCTTTTCATTATATTTAATACCAAATTAATATCTGTAGTGAGCAAATGCTTTATTTGCCTCTGCCATTTTGTGGGTATCTTCACGTTTTTTGCATGCTGCACCAACACCGTTTGAAGCATCCATTAATTCGTTAGTTAGTT
>CAYYPD010000014.1:0-35459 GCA_964473445.1 uncultured Muribaculaceae bacterium | reverse complement strand
CATTTCACAAAAATACCACACTTCCCGTGCAAACCAAACTACTCATTAAATTACATAAAAATTATCATTTCATATATTTTTGAAAAACAACAGATATTGGTAATTCTAAATAAAAAAGACCTTGACCAAAGTCAAAGTCTTTTTTATGGGGCGGATAGTGGGATTCGAACCCACGTATATCGGAACCACAATCCGAGGTCTTAACCACTTGACGATATCCGCCATTTGTATATCTACTTTAATATAAACATTTATTTTTTTCAATATTATTATAAAAATTAGTTAAAATCACATTTCACTATGTTCATATAATTCGCTGAAATACCATAATACGCAATATCAGCAGGAATACAATTTGATATCTTTCGGGGAATCTCTCTCTCCTTATTATACTTTTCCAATATTCTTAAGACAATATTCGGGTCTGTATCTTCACTATATATTATATGAACAAAATCATTACTTAAAATAATTTTTTTATTTAATCCTGCAATATAATTACTTGGAACAAAATAAGCACCCAATAAATAAAATTCTTTATATTTGTCTAATATATCATAGTTTTCTCTATCCAAAGAAAAACCGATATATTGAGTATTTTTATTTTGTCCGACTGCACCAATAGCAGTTCCATTATTTAGAATGAAAACTTTTGAATCATTCTTAAATTCTAAATTTTTATTTTTAAATACAGGACTACTTAAAACCTCTTTCTTTGTTATAGTTTCACCAAAATTAAATACTAAATCTATATATCCGTTTCCGCTTTTCAGATAGACAAATAAAGTAATTAATACACAAAAACAGAATATAATAAACTTTTTAAATTTAATATTACAAAATAAGGCTTCTGAAAAAAGATAAACTATTATTCCAAATAAACAATAGGATGCCATTATATACCGATATGTTCCAAATACAGCCGTATTTATTAAATATGAAAATGTAATAAAACATAATAACAAATAAAAACTATTATTACTAATTAAATTAGGAAAATATTCTTGTTGTTCTCCTTTTTTTAAATATTTGCTAATAAAACAACCTGTAGAAAGAAATACCACACAAATATAAGAAATACCCCACCTTAGATCATAAGCTCTATTATCGTACCCAAATACTTTATATTCATTTTCATATTTCAAAAAAGAGTAAAAAACATATTCAAAAAGGTTTTTTGGTAGTATATGTTCATAATCTGAATTATGGACTCTTACAAAATCTGCATATTCAGAATGAAAAATATCGTTAAAATATGGAAACACCGGATTATGATATATATTGTAACAATAAATCATCCATATTCCACCCGTGATAAAAAATGAAATAAAACCACCCAACAAAAACAACATTAAAGTATAATAAGGTCGAAAAGTTTTTTTTCTAAATATAATAAAAATTAAACATACTGTTATGAATGATACAATAGCAGTATATTTTAATCCCGCAGCAGCTCCGAATAAACAACCACAAATAAAAATGAAAAGATTTCTTTTTTTATCAGGAATTATAAAAAGATTTTTCATTAAATAATATAATCCTGCTAAACATAACATTGCAATTATTACATCACTTGAACCACCTATAATTGACAATTTTAGAAACATGGGAGAATTAATTAAATAAATAAAAGAGAAAAGAAATAAAATAATTTTAAATAAATTACCTTGCTGAGCAAACAAAAAATCTATCATCTTATATAAGAAAAACATAAGTATGGATATATTAATAGTTCCTAAGATTGTTGCCAAATAAAAATTTTTAACTTTCACCATCAGAAAATATTCCGGGAGATTTATAAGAGGGTTTATGCAAGTTCTTAGATTTGACGCAAAAAAATCAATTGGTAATCTTCCGTTTAAAAACGCCCAACAATTATATGCTCGATAATTATACCAATCCCAATCCGGCATAATCGGACGAAGTATATATATAATTATAAACATAATCCAAATACTAAAAAAAATAATAATTTCTTTTACATATTTATTATTCATATAAAACCTCTTAAAATAACTCTTTATATATAGATATCAGTTAATCTTTTTTTGTTAATTTGCACGTGAAACAACTACTTTCTTTTTTTGCATGTTTTCAACATAAAAAATACTATTCTCATTCCGTCAGAAAAAGGTCGTAAATGAGGTTTCCGATTTTTGGGGTTATGTCTTAATGTTGTTGGAATTTCAGCTATTTTGTAATTATTTTGAATAAACGCAATAAGCAATTCCGTAGCAAACTCCATTCCTGACGACTTCCATTTTATGTTGGTAAAACATTCTCTTTTGAAAATCCTTATTCCTGATTGAGTATCTGATACATTCGTCCTAAATAGAATATTAAAAAACAAAGTTAATGCAGGATTACCTATATACCTGTTTATAAACGGCATTGCTCCCGGTTCTATTTTCCCTTTAAATCTTGAACCAATTACCATATCACAATTTTCATTTTTTATTTTGTTTAAAAACTCGGGAATTTGATTAAAATCATAAGTGTTATCAGCATCTGCCATAAAGAGATATTTACCGTTTGCACTATGAAAACCGTATTGTAAAGCGTTCCCGTATCCTTTATTTAGTGTTGAAACAACTATAGCCCCCGCACTTCTCGCAAGATTAACAGATTCATCGGTTGAGCCGTTATCAGATACTATTACTTCTCCGTTTATGTTATTTTCAGACAAAACTGTTCTTATATTTTTAACACATAATCCAATCGTTGCAGATTCATTCAAACATGGAATAATGACACTTATTTCGATTTCATTTTCCATTTCCCCTAAATTCCTCTTTTCATTAAATAATATTCAATATTTTAATAGAAAATAAAGAAAAATGGAAGAAAGTAACAAAAAAGGAGAATTTAAAAATTCTCCTTTTTGTTTGAAATTTAGTATCTTTCCAAGTACATATCAAGTTCATAAGGTGTTACGGAAGTTCTGTAGCCATCCCATTCCATTAACTTAGATTGCAAGAACTCTTTAAAGATGTGTTCTCCTAAAGCAGATTTTACAATAGCACTCTTTTTCATCAACATTAATGCTTCATATAAGCTACCGGGTAAGGTTTCGATTTTAGAACGTTTACGTTCTCTATCGTCCATTTTGAAAATGTTCTTATCGATATCTAACGGCGGTTTTGTTTTCTTTTGAATACCGTCTAAGATAGATTCCAGAATAACCGCAAATGCTAAATACGGGTTACAAGACGGGTCAGGTGAACGAAGTTCTGCTCTTGTTGCATTTCCTCTCTTCATTGGAATTCTTATTAATGCAGAACGGTTTGCCAATGACCAAGCCAAATATACAGGAGCTTCATATCCCGGGACCAATCTTTTATAACTGTTAACTGTCGGGTTTGTAATAGCGGTAAAACTTCTTACATGGTCTAATAATCCGCCGATTGAATATAAAGCAATTTCTGACAATTGGTGAGCACGTTTCGGATCATAGAAAGTATTTTTGCCGTTTTTGAACAATGATAAGTTGCAGTGTAAGCCTGAACCGTTAATTCCGTAAATCGGTTTTGGCATAAAGGTTGCGTGTTGACCGTTTGCACGTGCAATTGTTTTTACTATGTATCTGAAAGTTATGATATTATCAGCACTCGTAAGTGCATCAGCATATTTAAAATCAATTTCGTGCTGACCTTTTGCAACTTCGTGGTGGCTTGCTTCAACATCAAAACCTAACTCGCTGATTGAACGAATAATTTGAGTTCTGATATATTCACCCATATCATCCGGAGCCGCATCATAATAATGAGCATTATCATGAGTATCCATTGTAAGTTGACCGTTTGCATCACGTTTAAATAAGAAAAATTCCGCTTCCGGTCCGACGTTCATTTCTAATCCCATTTTTTTTGCTTTTTCGATAACTCTTTTTAAATTTACACGAGGACACCCCTCAAACGGAGTTCCGTCAGTGTTATAGATGTCACATATTAATCTGGCATGAACTGCATTTGTATTTGTCGGAAGGATTGCAAATGTAGATAAGTCAGGATAAAAGTTCATATCAGAAGTTTCAATACTTCTAAAACCTTTAATAGAAGAACCGTCTAACATAACTTCATTATTTAACACTTTATCCAATTGAGAAACAGGTAAACATAAGTTTTTAATTTGTCCGTTAATATCACAAAATTGCAATTTTAAGAATTCAACCTTTTTTTCCTTGATAATAGCCTTGATATCAGCTTCTGTGTAGTTTTTTCTCTCAGTCATACTTAACCTTTCGTTTTTAATATTCCGACTAACAAGATTTTATTATACATTTATTTTGATAAAAAACAATAATAAATTTTTAATTTTAACAAAAATTGCACATAAATATTTACAATTTTGTTGAATTTTGAGTGCATACTTTGTTATAACTGTTGCATTTTTCGTTAAATTAGTCATTTTAATAAAAAATGCAAAATTATTTCTTATATATTTTATACATTTTGAAAAACTCATTTTCAAATACACTATATAAATAAGTTTTATTTTGTGTTAAATATTTTTCAACTTCTTCGGAAGGAACATATTCATCTCCTTCTTTTGCTAATACCAGGTACAATTTATTTGATTTATCCATCTTTGATAATAAATTACCAAATTCATCAATATTTAATGTATTTATTGGGTTATCATTACCTATATCATAAAAGATAAAATCAACTTTGTTGATATTCAACAAAGAATAATACTTAAAAAACACATAATTTGAATAGTGAGAATATAAAATATCTCCATTTGACATTGAAGAAAGTATTTCCTCGGATATTTCTTTATATGAAGTTCTTAAATCTGGTGTCATCCAATAATTTTTAGGATTATTCATTCCATAAAAAGGTATTGTATATGCTTGCAGTATAAGTATTGTAAAAAAAGATAGTACAATTGATTTTACAATTTCCGTTTTTTTCTCAAAATCTTCAACATCGATAAGTTTTCCTATAGCTAAAATACAAAAAGGGAAAATAAACAATGCAACTCTGTTCGTTATAGGATAAATCCGAAAGAACGATACCAAAAGAATAAGACACGAGGTTAGTAAAAGGAGAAAAGATTCTTTCCTTTTTGTAAGTAATAATAGAAAGAATCCTGACATAAAAACAACCAAAAATAAAAGTACATAAAATCCTCTTTCCGGATAATAACCAAAAAAGAACTCTATTAAATCTGATGTAATATAACGAAATGATTCAAACGAAAAATTCAAAAATCCAAGTTGCCAATCTTCTTCTGCAATTTCAATTACATAACGTTCCTTATACAATAAATACAAATATATCAAAGAACAAAAAAATCCGCTAGGAAGAATTAAAACTTTCCAAGTAAGACACTTTTCCTCAAACATTTTTACTATTATTAAAGAAGGAATTATAAACATACTCTTAAAGAAGGAATTATAAACATACTCGGAAAAGACAACAATATAAAGAAAGCAAAAAGAACCGAATATCCTAAACTCTTTATAACAGTAAGGTTTTTAAAACTAATTTTTTTATACAACAACAATATAATAATAAAAATCAATACATCAAAACCATAGGGTTTAAATTCTCGAGCATAATATATAAGCACTGATGAAGAAGCAAAAATCCACATGCTCATCAAAATTGCAAATTTAGACTTATAAAAATCTTTTAACAAAAAATAAAACGCAAAGAGGGAGCCTATACTCGCCAATAGTGGCAAAAGTCTTAATGCGTATGATGTTTGTTCATTAGCAAAAAAATGTTTTATTATCCAAACCAATACACAGAACAACGGGGGAGCCTTCTGGTCACACTCTAAATAGGCGAACATTCCAAATATATCTCTATCAAAAAAGGATAATGCTAATGAAATTTCATCCCACCACAAGGGAATATTTGACAAATAAATATGAACTCTCCAATATATACCAAATCCAATAATTATAAATAAAAATAAATAATTAAATAATGACTTAACTTTCTTATCTTCAGATAGATTCATGTATAAAATTATAACATATCTAAATCACTTTGACTATTTTTTTTCATGTCAGATAATAAAAATATGAATAAAATAGTTTTAGCACAAATTAATACAATTGCAGGCGATATAGAATATAACAGCACCAAGATTAAAGAGAATATTAAAAAGGCACAAGATATAAACGCTGATTTAGTTATATTTCCGGAATTATGTCTTATGGGATATCCGTTTGGCGACATTTTTGTTCGTCATCCGTCCATAATAGAGAGACAAATTGATGAATTAAATAAATTAGCTAAATACACAAAAAATATAACTGCTTTAATAGGTTTTGCCGAACCGACAGAGTATTCTCATCAAAAACCTTTTTACAACTCTGTTGCAATTCTTCAAAACGAAAAAATAATCAATATAATAAGAAAAACGTTAATTCCTAATTATTGTGAATTCAATGAACACAGATACTTTGAACCTGCAAAAGAAACCGCTGAACTATTGGAACTTAACGGTGAAAAGTTCGGAATTATAATATGCGAAGACAGTTTTAACGATAAGACATTTTTCGGTAAGAAATGTGTTTACGAAATTGACCCGATTGAAGAATTAATGAAGAAAAAACCTGATACCATTATCAATTGTTCTTGTTCTCCCACCAGAACAGGCAAAGAACACTTGAAAAATGCTCTTTTTTCTTCAATCGCAAAAAAATACAAAGTTAATTACATCTATGTTAATCAGGCAAGTTATGCCGATAATTTAGTCTTTGACGGAACTTCCAGAGTTTATAATTCAAACGGAAAAATTACATTAAGGGCAAATTCCTTTGAAGAAGATTTTGCAATATGCGAAAATTATGCGGGAGAAGTAAAAAATATGCCCTCAGGCATGGAAAAGAAGATTGATATAAAATCTTTTAGTCTTAATTATGAATACGATTTAGATAGAACCTACAAAAGTATCCTGTATGGCATTAAAGAGTATTTTTGGAAAAACGGTTTTAAAAAGGCAGTTTTAGGCTTGTCGGGCGGACTTGATTCAACAATAAGTGCAGTATTATTAGCTGATGCTTTAGGAAAAGAAAATGTTTGGGGAATTTCAATGCCAAGCAAAATTACTTCAAAAGAAAGCAAAAACGACGCTGAAATGCTTGCAAAAAATTTAGGAATTAATTTCCTTGAAATTCCGTTGGCTGATAGCATAGAACAAATGAAAATAACTTTAAATGACACATTTAAAGAAATTAATACGGATAAATACTCAACATCAACCACAATTGAAAACCTACAGGCAAGGACAAGAGCCACAATATTGTGGAGTGTTTCAAATGAGTTCAAACAAATGTTACCGATAGCGACAAGTGATAAATCTGAAGCATATATAGGTTATGCAACCGTAAATGGTGATATGTCAGGAGGATTTGCTCCTATAGCTGATGTTACAAAAACAAAACTTTTTGCACTTGGTGATTTTTTGAATAGAACAAGAGAAGTTAAAAATGCTATTCCGCAAACGATTTTGGAAAAACCTCCGGGAGCTGAACTAAAAATCAACCCCAAAACAGGAAAAACCGTCTGTGCAGAAGAAGACAACATGCCATACGAATTTTTGGATGAAATAGTCTGGCAGATTGAAAACAACGGATTTGGTTTCACCAAGCTGCTTAAACACAAATTTTATTATGAAAAAACTCATACACTTGAAAAAGAACAAAAAGAAGAATGGATTAAAAAGTTTTTCAAAAAAATGCAATTTGCAACTTATAAATGGCATATTATTCCGCCATCTGTTATAACAGATATCCATTCAATCAACAATGTTGAATATCATCAACCGATTATTTCAAAATTGTATTAGTTAATATAAATAAAAATTTTTCACTAAAAAGCTCCCGATTGGGAGCTTTTAAATTATCTTGAACTATTCGTTATTGTTCGACTTTTTCTTCTTTCGGTTGTTCCGCTTCAACTTGTTGTAATTTTAAAGCAACTTGTTTTCTATTGCTTTGGTATCCGTATAAGAAGTAAATTACAACACCGATTACAAGCCATAACGGGAATAATACAGCAGATGTTTTAACTTCTCTTAAAGCTACAAACATTAAGCCTGAGCAGAATACAATACCGATAATCGGAAACCACGGGCAGAACGGAACTTTAAAAGGTCTTTCTCTGTCAGGTTCAGTATGTCTTAGAATCAATATACCTGCACATACAATTACAAATGAAGTAAATGTACCGAAGATTGCTAATTCAGCAGCAACTTGCATATTAATGAATAAAGTTCCGATTAAAATCAGTATTGTAGAAAGTACTGTAATAACCCAAGGTGTTTGGAATTTAGGGTGAACTTTCTTCATTACCGGCGGTAAGAATCCGTCACGAGCCATAGCGTATAAAATTCTTGTTGTACCAAACATTAATACAAGAAGAACAGATGTTAAACCTGCTAACGCACCAATAGCAATAATACCTGTTGATGATCTTGCAACCCAACCTTGTTGAATAACATTCATAGCAGCTGCAATCGGAGCTTTAAGGTCGATTTGATCCATCGGAACCATACCTGTTAAAACGATTGTAACCAAACAATACATAACAGAACAAATAATAAGTGAACCAATTAACCCGATTGGTAAGTTCTTTTGAGGATTCTTTGTTTCTTCTGCAGCGGTTGAAATAGCATCAAATCCGATATAAGCATAGAAGATTGCAAACGCACCCATCAAAATACCGTTGATACCGTTCGGGCAGAAGTTACTTGTAATATTTGAAGGTGTAATGTAAAAAGCACCAACTAATACAAATAACAATATAATTGCAACTTTTACATAAACCATAATTTTTGCAAAGTTTGCTGATTCTTGAATTCCTTTAAATAATACAGATGCAATAACCAATATAATGAACATTGCAGGTAAATTTACGCAAATAGGGATACCCAACAAATGCGGTACTGTTGCGTCAGGATGTGCGGTCATTAAAGATTGATAATCATTTATTAACCATGCCGGCGGATTTCTCAGTCCATCGGGAATAAATGAGAAACCTTCAAGAAGTTTCAACAAATAACCTGTCCAACTTGCAGCTACAGCGATTGTACCGATAGCATATTCAAGCATTAAAACCCAGCCCATCATCCAAGCAGGGAACTCACCCATTGTTGAGAAAGTATAAATATAAGCACTACCTGAAACAGGTATCATTGATGCAAATTCCGCATAACATAATGCAGGAAATATACATGCTATAGCAACTAATGCTATTGAAATAACCAATGCCGGACCGGCACCTACTCTTTCGGGGGTACCTACTACAGCAGAACCAATCATAACAAATATTCCGGCACCGATAATTGCACTTATCCCTAAAATAATTAAATCGAACGCATTCAAGGTTTTTTTCAACCCACCTGCTGCTGATTGTTCTAAAAACTCATCCGGATTTTTTCTTCTGAGTAAATTAGATACGAATGTTCCTAATAAGTTTTTTAAGTGCATCTTAAATTCCTTTTCTATACTACACTATGCTGCTTTTTCAATAGAGGGAAGCCCATAGCCTCACGTTGTTCAACGTATAACTTGGCAACCATAGCAGCCATTCTTCTTACTCTGTTTATATAATTTATTCTTTCGTCACGGCTTATAACACCTCTTGCATCCAATAAATTGAACGTATGAGAGCATTTAAGCACATAATCATAAGCAGGAAGTACAATTTTTGCCTCTACACATGACTCAACTTCTGCTTGGAATAAATCAAACATTTTGAATAATCTCTCAGCACCCGAATATTCAAAATTATATTTAGATTGTTCTATTTCATTTTGGAGATAAATTTCTCCGTATTTTAATTCTTTGTTCCACATAACATCATAAACAGAATCAACATTTTGAAGATACATTGCGATTCTTTCAAGACCGTATGTGATTTCTAAAGCGACAGGTCTGATTTCAAGACCGCCTACTTGTTGGAAGTATGTAAATTGAGTAATTTCCATACCGTCAAGCCAAACTTCCCAGCCCACACCTGCAGCACCTAAAGTCGGTGATTCCCAGTTATCTTCAACAAAACGAACGTCATGTTTAGATAAATCAATCCCCATTGCCTCTAAACTCTTTAAATACAATTCTTGAGAGTTTTTTGGTGAAGGTTTTAAAATAACTTGATATTGGAAATAATGTCCTAATCTGTTAGGATTTTCACCATATCTTGCATCCGTAGGTCTGCGGCATGGTTCAACCATTGCCGTATTCCACGGTTCAGGTCCGAGCGAACGAAGAAAAGTTGCAGGATTCATTGTACTTGCACCTTTTTCAATATCATAAGGCTGTTGTATTATGCAGCCATAGTCAGACCAAAATTTCGATAAATTTAATATTAATTCTTGAAATGTTAAACCCACTATATACTTCCTCACTACATTAGCTTTAACATTGTATCTCAATCATAAAAATTTTTAAAGAAAATTATTGTGTTTTATACACTTCTTGTCATAATTTAAATAAAAACTTTGTACACGAACGCTTAATTTTACATGTAATTAAACTCTTCAACATGCCCAAAATTCAATTATATACAGAAAAATATTTACCCGCTCATTCTTTACTATTATGAAATTTATACTAAAATTTTTGTTAAGTTTTTTATAGTATTTGTAAAATAGAAAGAGAGAAACCTTTCAATTTCTCTCTTTCTAAATTTTAAGTTAAAGTATTATAGTTTAGAAGCAACCATTAATGTTGTTTCAGCTAATCTTGTTGAATAACCCATTTCGTTATCATACCAAGAAATAATCTTAACCATGTTGTCGCCCATAACTCTTGTTAATAAAGCATCAACAGTTGATGATTGAGATGTTCCGATGTAGTCGGAAGATACAAGCGGTTCTTCCGTATAGCATAATACGTGGTTGTCAGCACCTGCTTTTAATGCAGCGTTTACTTCTTCAACAGTAACTTTCTTTTCTGTTTCGAATACAACGTCAACTAAAGATACATCCGGAGTAGGAACTCTCATAGCGAAACCGTCTAATTTTCCTTTTAATTCAGGAATTACAAGAGCAACAGCTTTAGCAGCACCTGTTTTTGTAGGAACAATGTTTAAAGCACCTGCTCTGGCACGACGAGGATCTTTGTGACCTGCGTCTAAAATTCTTTGGTCGCCTGTGTATGAGTGAACTGTTGTCATCAAACCTTTAACGATACCGAATTTTTCTTTAATAACTTTAGCTACAGGAGCTAAACAGTTTGTTGTACAAGAAGCCATAGAAATTACATTGTGTTTAGCAGGATCATACATTTGATCGTTAACGCCTAAAACGATTGTAATATCTTCGTTTGTAGCAGGAGCTGAAATAATAACTTTTTTAGCACCAGCGTCAATGTGAGCATGAGCTTTTGTAGCATCTGTGAAGAAACCTGTTGATTCAACAACAACTTCAACACCTAAATCTTTCCAAGGTAATTGAGCCGGATCTTTTTCAGCGAAAAATTTAATTTTCTTACCGTTTACAATAATACCTTCTTCATAAGCTTCAACTTCGCCGTCAAATTTACCCATAACCGAGTCATATTTGAAGATACGAGCTGCATCTGCCGGTTTTAAACCCGGGTCATTTATAGCAACATAATTAATTTTATCAAAGATACCTTCTCTGATAGCTGCTCTTAAAGTGTTTCTTCCGATTCTTCCGAATCCGTTAATTGCAACATTTACCATAGTTTTTGAACTCCTTCTAGATTACCTACCATGATTTATTGTTCATGACTTATTTATAAATGAAACATAAGCGATAATCAAGCAAATTTTATTATTATAAACTATTTATAGATTTTAAAAACTAATTATATTTTTTCCGTAATAATATCCTTGCTCGCAGTCCATCCAAACGGATAGCCAAAATTTAATCCTATGTTATCTTTATATATATTCAACAAAAATATATCCTTTCCGAATTTATTTGATCCTTTTGTTCCGTTTACATCATTTCTTATGTATCGGCATTCGGATTGGTATATTGTTGTTGGAATATTATTTCCGTTTTCATCTTTTTTACACGTTCCGTATTGATCCGTAACGCAGGAAATATAATACCCGTCACACCTGTCTTTTGTTCCGCCTCATAAATGACACCGTCAGAAAGGACAATTCTTGCAAAGTTAAAGCCGGTATAACCGTTGTGAAATTGTTTAGAGCTAAACTTCACATTAGTAAAACAGTTAAAATTTTAAAGTCCTTACAATACATATAAATATTAATTATGAAATTTCGTAACTTCACTTAAACAACAACAAAAACCCGATTGTTTGAACGAATAACATCAGTCGGGCATTGTTCAATAAATGTCATATAAATCTGACTTCTGTCAGTTAAAATTTTGATACCGTTTCTCCAATAGTATAAAATTCTCAAATTCAATGCAAAGTGTTTGCAATTCTGTTTGTTAATTGTAAATTAAAGTTATGATTTATTTGATAGTTGCAACAGTTTTATTTTCTTTATCATTCGGGTTGATTAGAAGTCAACTTGTATCTTTACCGAGCGAATTTGTTGTATTTGCCAGACTTTTAATTGCAACGTTAATTTTTATACCGTTTTTAAAAAGGTTTAATTTTAAAAAACAGTTTATAGCCTTTATCATCGGGATAATTCAATTCGGGGTTATGTATTTATGTTTTATTAAAGCGTTCAGATACTTACAAGGGAATGAAGCCGCATTATTAACAACCTCAACCCCTGTATTCGTTGCAATTTGGTCAATGTTTCTCGGAGAAAAATTTAAACCGATTTATATAGCATGCATTTTGATGTCTGTAATTGGTGCAATTATTGTTGTTTGGCATAATATCTCTTTCAATATGATTGTAAAAGGTGTTCTTTTAATGGAAAGTTCAAACTGTGCATTTGCACTTGGACAAGTTCTTTGGAAAAAATACTTGGGTAAAGATGATTTAAAACTTATGGCAAGTGCATATTTAGGTGCTGTTATTTTTGTTACGCCATTTGCACTAATGAATGTTAATCTTTTATCAATAAAAGTTTCTTTAGCCCAAATTTTATCAATATTATATTTAGCTGTTATTCCTACAGGTATAGGATTTTGGCTTTGGAATAAAGGAAGTGCAAGTGTAAAATATTCAACTCTTGCAGTAATGAACAACTTAAAAATTCCTCTAGGGGTTCTTTTCTCAATCTTGCTTTTCCATGAAAGAGTTAACATCGTAAACTTTTCAATCGGTTCTACAATAATTTTACTTGCGATTATTCTTTTACATTTTTGTCTAAAAAAATAGACATTTTATGAAATTTGTAGCAATTGAAATTATGTGCGTTTTTTATTATAATATGTTTGCATATAATTCAACCCGATAAGGAAAAATAATGTCAAAATATTTTGGAGAAATGTCTAAAGAAGAATTTAATGCTGCCATGAAAGAAATTATGGCATATAAAAAAGATAAAGCAGAAAAGAAAACTACAACTGATGAGGCAAAAGAGTTTTTTTCTCAATGTTCATCTTTTTTCTGCAAATTTAAAGATTTTTTTTCAACTCCTTGCACAAAAGAAGTTTTTATAAAACGTGGAATCAGTTTTAAATTGTGCGTTTTAGATATTATTGAAACCGTTGTATTCGTGGTGGTTGCAATAATTATTTTAAAATTTTTTATCGGAGAAATTCGCTGGATACCGTCAGGCTCAATGAAACCTACTTTAATTGAGGGGGATAAGGTATTTATAGAAAGATTTTCAAGATTTGTATCGACCCCGAAACGTGGAGATATAATGGTGTTTTATCCGCCGTTTGTTGAACTTGAAAACACTCCGATTAAATTATTTAAACGTTTAACAGGATTTTTCTGTGATGATGTTGCATATATAAAAAGAGTTATAGGACTCCCCGGAGAAAAATATGAAATAAAACCTGATTATGATGGAATTTATCACGTTTACATCAATGATATGATGTTAAATGAACCTTACATCAAAAACCCGTTGGAATTTTCGCCTTGTACGGAAGAAATGTTCTGCGGACCTGCCATAATCCCGGAAAACCAATATTTGATGTTGGGAGATAACAGAGGAAACTCAAAAGACGGCAGATATTGGGGTCTTTTGCCTAAAGACAGATTTATTGGTAAGGCTGTTCAAGTTTTCAGATTTTCAAGCCTTTCTTTGAATAAACGTCCAAACCAATATGAATAACTGTTTTAAATAAGATTTCTTACTAAATTTAAAATTTCTTCTTTGTATTCGTTGTTTTCTATAAGAATCAAAGAATTAATTGCTTTTTCAACATGCAATTTAATTAAATTTTCACTTTGTTCAAAGTATTTATTATTTGTCAGTAATAAGTTCAATATTTTTTCCGATGAAACAGATTTTACATCAATATCCCTATTTAAGAAAATAACAGGAGCCGTATAAACGCCATTTAAAATATCACTAAATGCAGGTTTTAACGGGTCAGTGTTTTTTATATTTATCAAGTCATCTTTAAGTTGAAAAGCTATTCCGAAATTAATTGCAAATTCTTCAACTCCTTTGTAATTATTAATATTTAAAATATGGCAAAGGGATAACAGTGGAGCTCGATATAACTCCGCCGTTTTGTTTTGTGATTTTTGAATATAATCATCAATTACGGGAAGCTTTTTTAATTCAAAATGCTGGTTTATTTCCCCGTTACACATTAACTGAAAGGATTTTGAAAATTCTTGCAGGCAGTTTATATTATCACATTTACAAAGAAATTGCATGGCCAAAGAAAGTAAATAATCACCGGCTAATACGCTTATTGAATTTCCGAATTTTTTATTGAGTGTTTCTTTACCTCTTCTGATGTCCGAATTATCAATAATATCATCATGAATTAAAGATGAGTTATGCAATAATTCAGTAGCACATGCCAATGCAATAACTTTATCATTAACAGGTTTATTGAAAGCGTTAGCAAACAAGAAGATTAGTTTAGGTCTTAACCTTTTTGATTTTGCAAAAACCAAATCATAAATATCAGATGAGAGTTTATTATCACTTGATAATAAACTTTTTGATATTTCGGAATTCATTAAATTTAATTCTTGCTCAATCAGTTTCAATATAAAACTCCTTTATAGTATTCTATTATAAATTTAACCAATAACAAAATAAAATATGTTTGGTTTTAGAATAAACAAGAAAGAGGACAACTATGAACGTTTTTGCAGATATTTCATCAACTAATAATACTCCTAAGCAAACAGTGTCAAATGCACCTCAAAAAAATATTGTTGATTTCCCAAAAATTGAGCATAAACCTGATATATTGGATATATTCAGTGAAAAAGTTGTAAATAAACGTGATTTAACAGATATGGTTACTGTCCCGAGAACAATTTTTAAAGGGTATTTATGCTTTACGGCAGGCACTGCAATTAATGCTATTGCTTCTCTTGCAGGAAGTAATAAACTTTCAAAAGGACTTGGAATTTTAGGAAATATTATTTCAATATACGGAACATACAACTTTGTAAAACCGTTTCTAATCAAAGAAAAAGAATTGACTAAAACCGAAAAATAATTTATCTTTATATTAAGAATATAAAGGAGAAATTATGGGTAAAGCAGTTGGTTGGATAGCGTTAGCAATATTGTTATTTTATGCGTATCAAGCAGGTTGGTTTGCTTCAATAATGGAATATTTTTCGATTTCGGCAGATAAAGCAAGAAATGAACAAGTAATTTACGAAGATGACGGAAGTATTACAACAGTAAGATATAGAAGCCCTCTTCAAATGCTTTTAAACGGAAAATAAAAAAAGTACTTGAAATTAAAAATTGTGCATGTATAATTAATTACACATAGAAGTTGCGAGAGTAATTCAGTGGTAGAATGCTTCCTTGCCAAGGAAGATGTCGCGAGTTCGAGCCTCGTCTCTCGCTAATAAAAAAGCTTTACCGTTAGGTAGGGCTTTTTTATTTTGTTAGCAAAGGTTTGAACGAGCGACAAAGCGAGTTGCGAAAAATTTGCAGAGGCTGGAGAGCTTTTGTTGAAAGCGGCTTTGCCGCTGAAAGCAAAACTCGGAATGCCGTTTAATGCAAATTTTTCAAGACACGAGCCTCGTTTCTCGCTCCATTTTAAAAGCACTTTAAGTGCTTTTTTTATTGCAAAAATATAACCAATCATATAACATACTTAATTGTTCTCCCAAAAAATATCAAATAGAGAATTTATAAATATTGAAATTTTCTAAAAAATTTGATATTTTTGTATATATTAATTCATCTGATAGGATGACTAAGAGGTTGTTCAAATATAGTACAATATGTACGGAGGCAATTTATGAGTGAAAGTTATACATTATATACAAGATCAAACTTTGATGGGTTGGTTTGTGCCGCATTACTTAAAGAATTGGGTATTATTGATGAAGTAAAATTTGTTCACCCCAAAGACGTACAAGACGGGAAAATACAATTAACGGAACATGATATTACTGCAAGTTTACCCTACTCGAGCGGTGTTTATATGGCATTTGACCACCATTCAAGTGAAGCGGTAAGAATACCAAATACAAAAGATAATTATATTATTGAACCTGCTGCACCGTCTTCTGCAAGAATAATTTATGAATATTTTGGCGGAGAGGACAGATTTTCTTCAAATCTGTATGATTTAATGGAAGCAGTTGATAGAGCTGACTGTACAAGTTTTAATGAAGAAGATATTTTAAATCCTAAAGGTTGGGTTTTATTAAATTATTTAATGGATCCTCGTACAGGGTTAGGACGTTTCAGACATTTCACAATTTCAAATTATAATTTAATGTTGAAATTGGTTGATTTATGTTCTAAAAAATCAATTAATGAAATTATGGAAGATTCTGACGTTAGAGAAAGAATTGAACTTTATAATAAAGAGCAAGATTTATTTAAAGAACAAATTAAAAGATGTACTCACGTTGACGGGGAAATTGCAATATTAGACGTAAGAAACGAAGATGTAATCCATGTAGGAAACAGATTTATGGTATATGCACTGTTCCCCGAATGTAATATTTCAATCCATATTTTCAACGGGAAACAAAATCAAAATGTTGTTTTTGCAGTCGGTAAATCTATTATTAATCGTTCTTGTCCGATTGATATCGGGGCTTTAATGTATGAGTTTGCGGGTGGCGGACATATAAATGCAGGAACTTGCCAAGTTACATCAGATAAAGCAGATGAAACAAAACAAGAACTCATTGAAAAAATCAAAAAATCAGATGATGATACAGAAGAAACAGCCTGTTAAAAGGCTGTTTCTTTCTTATTTTCCTGCCAATAGTTTTTTCTCCGATAATAAAGGTTCTTCCTTTTCAATCCAGATTTGGTGTGTAACCTTTTGACCACCTTGCATAATCACGATTTTTTTGAATACTGCAAATTGTAAATCCATACTTGTAATGCTATCAGGCATTTCTACATAGAAATCAGAGGCTCCGCAATTAGGGCAATACTTTGTGTCAGGTTTTATGTCGTCAAACTCAAAGTGGGCAGTCCTTTTTATATTACAACAACTGCAACGGGCAATGAACCATTGATTTTTGATTAATGCTCCACAGTCGGGACAATATGCTTCATCAACATTAAATGGTACATGTTTGTGCTGACATTCATATTGTTTTAAGAAAAAATCAAGTAACATATTTCTTTTTTAATAATATATTTTATAAAGTCAACTTTTTGATATAATTACGCTATGAGATTAGATAAATTTTTAAAAGTTTCAAGATTAATAAAACGCAGAACCGTTGCAAATAAAGTTTCAGACCAAGGTCGTATATATGTAAACGGTGTTATAGCAAAGCCCGCTAAACAGCTAAGAGAGGGGGATATTATTACAATTGTTCAATCCCAATGTGAAATTAAAATAAAAATCGTAAAGATACCAAATAATAATGTGTCTGTTCAAGAGGCTTCAACTTTATATGAAGAAATAAAATAGTCAGTCCTCATCTTCAAGTTTGATTCTTGACAGTTTTATGATTTCTTCAAAGTCTTGATGTTTTTCGCTTAACTCTTTAAATGTACCGACATCAACAAGTTTACCATCGTTCAAATATATTATTCTGTCACAATTTAGCAGAGTACTTAACCTGTGAGCTATTGCAATAACCGTCTTTTTACCTTTTATGTCCGAAATTACTTCTGTTAACTTATTTTCAATTTTAACATCCAGGTTTGATGTAGCTTCATCAAGAATGATTATTTCAGGATTACGGTATAATGCTCTTGCAATACCTACTCTTTGCATTTGACCGCCTGAAAGTCCCGTTCCATCTTGTTTTAATTCTAATCCCAGCCCGTTTTCGGTTTGTTTTAATTGATCATATAATTGAACTGTTTTTAATACTTCATCAACTCTGTCTTTATCTATATCCTTTCTGTCAATACCCCAAGCGACGTTTGAGTATATATCCCCCTCAACCGTGCTGACTTTTTGCGGTACATAACCGATTATGTTACGGAAAGAATTAATGTTTTCGACATCCAACAAGGTATCATCTACAGATATATTGCCATCATAGGCTAAAAGACCTAAAAGACAATCTACAAACGTACTTTTTCCTGCCCCTGAAAGCCCTACTATTCCAATAAACTCGCCCTTTTTGATATCAACTGATACATTAAACAGAGCGTTACTTTTTGTATCATAAGAATATGAAATATGACTAACCGAAATTTTGTCATTAAACGGAATTTTTTCAACTGAGTCCTTATTTTGAGCATATTCATACTTCTTAAATTCTTCATAAGCAGCAAACAATTCTTCTATACTTTTTGTATGGATATTTATATAATTTAAGTAAATTTGATTTTTATATATTTGAGGAACCAACCTGTATATTGCAATGGCAATAATACCCATGTTAATAATTACCATATCGGGGCTTTGACCGTATTTTGAAAGAATACCCAAACAAAGAATTATCATTGTAAATATGAAAATAATTTCTATAATATATTGCGGCATTAAAGGAATTAAAGAAAGTTTTTCATCATAGGGAATAATTTTCTTTGATATCGAAGAGAATAAATTATAAAAATATTTTTGGCACCCGTTGATTTTTATATCTTTAATTCTGTTTAAATTGTTTATTGCGGAGTTATACGGTCCATCTGTTAACTTAAATTTCTTTGTTGCTAATCTATCAGCCCATTTTTGGAAAAAACTGCTTTGAATTAATCCTGCTATAGAGAAAAATGTAATAGCAATTATTGTGTGAACAGGCAGAATAGTAAACAAAATTATGAAAATAAATGCGATAACAAAAGAGTTTGAGATGAATGAAATAAATTTAAAAATGTAAAACTGCATAACATCATCAATATTCTTTGTTATTCTGCCGACAGTATTTACCTTTCCTCTTCTTAAATCTGCCTCGTAAGGAGAATAAAGGTAATAACCTAAAATTTCTTTCTTTATTTTAAGACCCCATTCGCTAATAATCTTGTTTTGAAGGTAAATAATAAAGATAGATATCATATTTTTAATTATGATACCTGCCGCAATCATACCACCGATAATTAATATTAATTTATCGGTTTCAACTATTCCGTAGTGTTCACGGATATATATTGCAGGAGCCAAAGTCGCTACTCTACCGGGGTTAATAAAAATCATAATAAACGGAAATACAAGAGCTATACTTAGAAATTCAAATAAACTTGTAATAAAGGCTAAAATATAGATAACGGTAAGTCTGTTTCCGTACCCTTTTCCAAAATATTTCAAAAATTTATTAAACCTTGCAAAAAACATAATATCCCTCGCCAACAAAAAAATTATATCATAATAAAGTTGCATAATCAGTTTGTTACATTTTATATTAGTTTGTTATAATTATTTTATGTTTATAAAGAAATTAGAGATAAAAAACTTTAGAAATTATTCTGATGTTAATGTCGAATTTAATTCCAATAAAATATTATTTATCGGGAAAAATGCACAAGGAAAGACCAATTTATTAGAAGCGGTTTATTTTCTTTCGTCTTTAAATTCTTTGAGAGCAAAAACCGACAGTGAGTTAATTCGCTGGGGAGAAACTTATGCAGATATAAAAGCTGATATTCATAAATTTGACATTGATGTTAATTTAGAAGTAATAATTAATCCGCCAAGCAAAAAAAAATTAAAAGTGAACGGATTAAATAAAAATAAATCATCAGAGTTTATAAGTAATATTTCAACCGTTTGTTTTACGACAAATGACTTGTTGTTATTAAGAGGGTCTCCCGAGGACAGAAGAAAGTGGCTTGATGTTGCAATTTCACAAATATTCCCTGCTTATTTAGACAGGCTGACAAAATATAACAAAATAAGAACCCAAAAAAATAATTATCTTAAAGAGTTAAAAGGCAACATAAATGCAGATACTTCAATGTTGGAGGTTTGGAATGAACAATTAGCGGTAACAGGCTCTAATATTATTTTTATAAGACTTAACTTTTTATACGAATTACAAAAAACCGCAGCTGAAAAGCACAGACAAATTTCCGATAATGAAATTCTTAGAATAGAATATAACAGTTCTATTTTAGGGAATATTTCTTCCGATAAAAAATTCGAGTTTAACAATGAATATATTTTAGAAAAATTCAAAGAAAAACTTGAAGAGAAAAAGTCAGAAGAAATAATAAGAGCTCAAAGTGTAGCGGGTCCTCATCGTGATGATATTTCATATTTTATAAATAATACGGACTCAAAAAAATATGCTTCCCAAGGGCAGCAAAGAACAATCGTTTTAGCATTAAAACTTGCAGAACTTCAACTGATAAAAGAAAAGATTAATACTAATGCTATTCTTTTGTTAGATGATGTATTGGCAGAACTTGACGATTTAAGGCAAAACTTCCTTTTAGATGCTATCGGTAATGATACCCAAACAATAATAACCTCGGTTGACACTCTGCACTTCAAAAAAGAGTATCTTGAAGACGTGGAAATCTTTGAAATTAAAAACAATAGTATTTATAAAACAGGTAAAATATAAACAATTATTAAGAAGTAAACATATAAACCGGAAGAACTTATAATAATCATAACAGAAATGAGGCATTATGGAACTTTTTGTATTTTTACCGTATATATTCGTAATTGTTATATCGGCTAAATTTTCATCTTTATCAAACCGGATGAAAGAATTAGACAAAAAGCCGGATACATTAAATTCAAAACCGGTCGAACTCAGGTCAAATTATTTAAAACAGTTAAACTATAAATCTCCAAAAGAGGAAGATACATCAAGATACAAATTTTTTGATTTCAATAATTTGGCTTCTCTACACAGGTATCATTATTGTTTATGGTATATTCAAAAATGATGGAGTTTGCAGAAAGACAGGTATTTGTTTAAGCATGCTGACTTTAGTCAGAATAGTTCTTTATGATTTGGAAAAAATTGATATATTATTCAAATTATTTATATTCTTGGTATTAGGTTCCGTTTTACTTATTACGTCTTACTACTATAATAAAAATAAAGACCGGGAGAGTAAAATGAAATTTCATACAAAATATTTGTGGTTTAACACGGATAAACATAGAGAATATATTAACATTACAAACGAAGTTCAAAAGGCACTTGATGAAAGCGGTATAAATGAGGGCATGATTTTGGTTAGTGCAATGCACATAACGGCAGGTGTTTATGTGAATGATGCAGAGTACGGTTTGATTTCTGATATCGATAATTGGGTGGAAGAATTGGCTCCGTTTGATATGAACTACAGTCATCATAATACAGGTGAAACAAACGGCGATAGCCATTTAAAAAGTCTTTTAATCGGGCATGAAGTAATTGTTCCCGTTACAAAAGGTGAACTTGATTTAGGTCCATGGCAGCAAGTTTATTATGCCGAATTTGACGGACAGAGAAGAAAACGTGTTTTAATAAAGGTTATGGGCGAATAATGTTAAACACAATTAAAACAGCAAAAACAAAAGAAAATAACACAATAACCTTTCTTGAAACAACTAATAAAAATCCTGAAAAATCGGTTTTGATTATCGGTGTTTTTCACGGGGAAGAACCGCAAGGTGAGTATCTCATTAATGAATATTTAAAGACGGATTTATCTGATATAAAAAATAAATTATATTTTGTGCCTTGCTTAAACCCTGACGGTAAAAGCAAAAATCAAAGACAAAACGCAAACGGGATTGATTTGAACAGAAACTTTCCGACAAAAAATTGGCGAATTACAAGCCGAAAAGAATACTTTGGCGGAAATGAACCTGCAAGTGAAATTGAAACAAAATTTATGATTGATATTCTTGAAAATTATAAATTTGACGCAATTTTATCAATACATGCACCGTTTGAAATAGTAAATTATGACGGCAACGCAAAAGATTTAGCAGAAAAGATTTCGCAATTGACAGGTTACCCCGTTCAAGGTGATATCGGATATCCCACCCCCGGAAGTTTTGGGAATTATTGCGGAGTAGAAAGGAATATTCCTATCATTACGCTTGAATTACCCGAAGATAAAACAAACGAAGAATTGTGGAAAACAAATAAAGCTGTTTTTGAATATTTTGCGAATGAATTCTGATTATTCATACCTTAAAGCATCAATCGGATTCAATAAAGAAGCCTTATATGCAGGGTAATAACCGAAAATTATACCTACAATTCCTGAAAATCCCAGTGACAGAAGTATTGAGAATAATGAAATTGAAACAGACATATCACTTGAGAAAAATTCTATTGATTTTGCACCGATTATGCCTGTTGCTACGCCAATTAATCCGCCTATCATTGATAACATAAATGATTCAATCAAGAATTGAGTTCTTATATCGGAAGCTCTTGCTCCAATTGCCATTCTGATACCTATTTCTTTAGTTCTTTCGGTAACAGATACAAGCATTATGTTCATAATACCGATTCCACCTACTAAAAGAGAAACGGAAGCTATTGAAGCAAGCAGAATTGCAAATGTTTGAACGGTGGATTTCATTTTTTCCTGAAACTCTGCCGAATTTCTTATATCAAAATCGTTAACTTGGTTTTTACCTATATTGTGTCTTTGTTTCAGAAGTTCTTCAATATCAGTTTCAACCTCGCTTAAAGTATCAGAGTCAAGCCCTTTTACAACAATCATTTTTACGCTGCCGGGGAAAGTTACACCGAATAATTTCGTTTGGGCAGTTGTTATCGGAATAAATATAAGGTCATCTTGGTCAAAAGGACCTGAGGAACCTTTTGTTTTAAGTGTTCCTAAAACTTTAAACGGAACATTGCCTATTCTTATATTTTTATTTATCGGGTTTACATCTCCAAATAATTCGGTTGCGACAGTAGAACCGATTAATGCAACTTTTGCACTGTTTTTTACATCTTCAAACGTGAAACCTCTGCCGTCATCTATTTCGTAGTTTTTAATATATAAATAGTCGGGAGTCGTTCCATAAACAGTAGTCTGCCAGTTTTGATTTCCGTACATAACCTGTTTACTTTCACTTGAAGCAGGTGCGACTGCGTCAACGTTAGGGATATTTTTCTTTATTGAAATTGCATCTTTTAACGTTAAAGATGGTTTTGTACCCAATCCCATGCTTATACCGCCTGTTTTAGCGGAAGAAGAACGGATTGTTAAAAGATTACTACCCATTGATTCCATATTTTGTTGAACTTTTTGGCTTGCCCCGGTTCCGATTGCAAGCATTATAATAACTGCACTAACGCCTATAATTATGCCTAAACTTGTCAGGGCAGAACGCATTTTATTAACTTTAAGCGAAATTATCGCCATTCTTACGGTTGATTTTATATCTAACATACTATGTCTGCCTTGTTCTTGTTTTCATCCATTCTTCTTTTGTTTCATCGGAAACTATTTTTCCGTCTTTAAATCTGATTATTCGTTTGCAATATTCCGCAATATCAGGTTCATGCGTAACCAATACAATTGTTTTTCCTGTTTTATTGTTCAGATTTACAAAGAATTCCATTACTTCAATACTTGTTCTTGTATCTAAGTTTCCTGTCGGTTCGTCAGCTAAAATCAACGGGGCGTCATTTACGATTGCTCTTGCAATTGCAACTCTTTGCTGCTGACCGCCTGACATTTGGTTTGGCATGTGGTCTTCTCTGTTTTCAAGCCCGACTACTTTTAATGCTTTTCTTGCTCTGATAATTCTTTCTTCTTCCGGAATGCCTTTATATATCATCGGAAGTTCAACGTTATCCAATGCGGTTGTTCTCGGAATTAAGTTAAACCCTTGAAATACAAAACCTAATTTTACGTTTCTGATGTCCGATAACTCATCACGGGATAAAGAGAGAACATCTACTCCGTCAAGAAAGTAACTTCCGGAGTTAGGCTTATCAAGCGTTCCAAGCATATTCATACAGGTTGATTTTCCGCTTCCTGATGTTCCCATTATGGCAACAAACTCGCCCTCTTCAATGCTTAGCGATACATCATCCAAAGCGTTAAAACTTTCTTCACCTGTTTGGTATGTTTTTATTGCGTGTTCTACTTTGATTAAACTCATTTTAACCTTACAATCTCGGTGGCATCATTTCTTTTTTTATATTGTTTCCGCCTCTGCTTCCGATATAAACAATATCACCGTCTTTTACTTTATCGGATATTATTTCCGTATAAGAGTCATCACTTACACCTGTTTCGATAGAAACTCTTGTCGGTTTATTTTTCTGTTTTATCCAAATACCTTTTTGGTCATATTTTTGCTTATTATCTACAGTTGTAAATTTTAATGCCTGATTTGGAACTGTTAAAATATTTTCTTTCTTATCGGTAATGATTGAAACATTTGCAGTCATGCCAGGCATTAATTTGCTTTCTTCGTTTTCAACTTCAATAATAACGGTATATGTTACAACATTTGATTCCGTTGTCGGAGATAATCTTACTTGAGTTACAACACCTGTGAAAATACTGTCGGGGTATCCGTCCAGAGTGTATTCAACTTCTTGCCCCTCTTTAACTTTACCGATATCAGCCTCTGAAACACTTGTTTCTATTCTCATTTTGGTTAAGTCTTCCGCAACCGTAAATAAAGTAGGAGTTTGGAAACTTGCTGCAACGGTTTGACCTACCTCAACCTCTTTTGAAATAACGATACCGTCAACAGGTGAGATAATTTTTGTATATCTCATATTTGCAGCCGCCGTATTATAATTAGCTTGAGCCTGCATTATTGAGGCTTTTGCTGCAGCAACTTGTGCCAAATCTGATTTATATGCCGATTCTGCTGAATCTAAATCATTCTTTGAAACCAAATTTCTTGCATAAAGGTTCTTGTAACGGTTGTATGTTTTTGTATCATATTCCAATACTGCCTTATTTTTCATTAAGGTAGCTTTTGCATTATCAATATTTGCTTTTGACTGATTTAACTGTGCTTCAAAAAGGGATGTATCAATTTGAGCTAACAACTGTCCCTTTTTTACTTCCGAATTGTAGTCAACATAAATATCATTTATCATGCCTGATACCTGAGAACCGATATCAACCGTATTAACAGGCTCTATCGTTCCTGTTGCTTCAACAATTTGTGTTATTGTTCTTCTTTCTACAGGGGCGGTAATGTAATCCGCTTTATCACCCTTTTTTGCTAAAATAAAAGGTGTTGAAACAAGCAATATAATTACCAACGATATTATTAATTTTTTCATTATTTTTCTCCCATTGCGGTTTGAAGATTGGTTAGTGCAATATTGTATTTATAAATTGTTTGGACATAGTCCATTTGAGCATTATTGTAGTTTTCTTTTGCATCCTGTAATTCAATAAAATTTCCTAACCCGACTTCATATCTTGCGTCTGCAAGTTCATAATTTTCAAGAGTTTGCTTAACTTTTGTCTGCATTAGAGGAATATTCTTTTCCAGTTGAACCATATTTATATATGCTTCTTGAACATCATAATTAACACGGCATTTAATTGCTTCAACATTTTGTTTTGCAATTTCCAATTGAGCTTTACTTTCATCAACTTTCAATTTTGTTTCCATAATATTAAGATTGCTTGTTGAGAGGTATGCCCCTAAAGAAATCCCGTTACTTGAATAGTAATTGTTATTATTCCAGTTGTATCCAACAGAACCTGTTAAGTCGGGAAAGTATGACTTTTTAGTATATTTTAACGCTTCTCTTACGGCATTTTCGGTAGCCTGCATTGAAAGTAAATCCGGATGAGATTTGTAAGCTCTTTCAATACACTCTTGCATTGAATAAGGATATTTTGAAAATTTATAATTATCTAAAATATCATTCTTCTCAACTTGCGTTGTTAAGACGGCATCTTTTATTGTTCCATCAGCATTTGTTGTATTGTTTGCAATGTTTAACAAATTAACTTCCGCATAATTATTTTTAAAATTGAAAGTTTCAGTGTTTTCAATCTGATAATCCGGGATGTTGTGTATGTGCATTGCATTATTCAGTTTAACAATTGAAGTTTGATAAGTATTTTCGGCATTTATTAAACTTATTTTTGCGTCGCTTAAATATACTTCCTGATTAACTAAATCTATCTTTGAAACCAAACCTTCATCAAAAAAGGCTTTTGTACGGTTGTATTGTCTTTCGTTTACTTGTACATTTGCTTTTTGAATATCGACATTGGCTTTTGCCGCTAAGACTTCATAGTATGCCGATTTTACGTTGTTTGTAACATTTAAAACTTCGTTTTGCAAATCATATTCAGCAGCAATTTTATAGAACTTCTGCATTTTTACTTGCGAAAAAACTTTACCAAAGCTATATATAAGCTGGTTTAATGAAACTCTTGCCGAGGTGTTTTTTGTTTGTGCCGAACGGTGCTTTGAATCGACATTTCCGTAATCATATCCGACACTGACTCCCAGCGTTGGGAAGTAACTTGCTTTACTCTGTCCTACTCTTGAAGAATACATTTTTATATATTCTTCGTAAATTTTAATATCGTGGCTATTATTTACCGCAATATCAATACAATCATTTAATGAAAGAGTTTGTCCTTGTTTGATTTCAATTTCGTCATCATCTTCTTCTACGGCATAAATATTAGAACTTCCAATGCAGAAGATGAGTAAAATTAAAAGGATATTTTTAAGTAATTTTTTCATATATTATCTTTTTATCTGTAACACTATAATATTATATTTATTTTTTATAACGAAGAGTATATTTATTAGTTCAAATCATCTTTTTTCATGAATACATGTCTTTTTTTGTATAAAACAACAAAGAATAAGATTATTAATATTGTTACACCTAAAATAACCCACTCAATATATTGTTTAATTGTTTCACCAAAAAGCATTAAAACTATGCTGACGATGAAAAATCTTAAACCTCTTCCAAAGAAACTTGCAACCATAAATTTCCAAAAGTTCATGCTTAAAACGCCGCTTGCAATCGTAAAAACTTTGTAGGGAATAGGTGTAAAAGCAGAAAAGAAAACTGCAAAAGTTCCATATTTATTGTAGAGTTTTTCAACCGCTTCAAATTTTTCATGCCCGTTTTTTCTGAAAATCCAGTTGAAAGCAGGACGACCGCCCCAGTAACCTATTGCATAACCAAATCCACCGCCTAAAGCAGAAGCAATTGTACAAACAAACGCAAAATACAATGCTTTATTCGGAGAAGCAATATCCATTGCAATTAAAACTATATCAGGAGGAGGAACCAAAAAAAAGCTTTCAATAAAAGAATTTAAAATTAACCCCCAAATTCCCATTGATTGAAAAAAATCATTCATCATCGCTAAAATATCATGCATTTCTACCTCCCTAACAAAAAAATTTTAGCATAAAAAAATAATTATTATATAATTATTACAAGAGGTGGACAATGCGTGCAAAAGTATCAATAATAATTCCTGTTTATAATGTAGAAAAATATATCAGAAAGACACTTGACAGTGTTGTTAATCAAACTTTTAAAGATATTGAAATTATCATTGTTGATAATAAATCAACCGATAAAACTCTTGATATTGTTAATGAGTATGCAAAAGATGATAAAAGATTTGTAATATATAAAAATACAAAAAATCTCAAACAGGGGATAGCCCGTAATTTCGGTGTAAGAATGGCAAGAGGAGAATATATTTTCTTTATTGACGGCGACGATTACATGGAATTAAATTGTATCGAAAGGCTTTATGAAAAAATTACGGAAACAAATGCCGATATTACAATTTGTACTTGGAACCGATTTGACGATTTAACGGGAAAAATTGACAAAGGACACGTTTACGCAAAGTTAAAACAAATTCCCGAGGAGTTTGATAATCAAACATTTAATTGGCGTGATATAAAATATTCTATATTTTGGCAAACAAGCGTTCCATGGGATAAAATGTACAGACGTGATTTTCTTATAAACAAAAATGTACTTTTCCCCGGAGAAATCTTTTTTGAAGATAATGTGTTTGTATATGACGCACTTTTTAAAGCAGACAAAATTTCGATTTTAAGAGAAGATTTAATTTTTTATCGCTGCAACCGTAAAAATGCCGTTACAAATTCCGGAAACCACATTTTCTTTGATTACTTGAAAATTTTCAATATTATCGGTGATAATCTTAAAGCTATCGGTCTGTTTGAAGAGATGAAAGGCTTTTATTGGGATTATAAAGTAATTACACTATATTGGTGGTTTATGAAAATCCGACTTCCGTATAAGAAGAAGTTTTTCAATATGATGAAATATGATTTTAAACACTTAGGAATGAGAGAAGATGATAAAAAACTTGTCAGAAACAGAACCTTGTTTTTAATCGACCGCTTTACAAAACTTCCGTTTACTGTTTATTATCCTTTATTTTTCTTCTTTGATAAAATTTTCAGAATAGAAAAAGGAACAACAAATTATACCGTAATTTGGTTTTCAACATTTGAAAAATGGCACGATTATAAAAAAGAGAAAAATAATTCAGAAAAATAAAATATTCTGTCAAAAGCCATTCCTTTTTTTACCCGAATTGTGATATTATAAATACACACAAAGGTTAAAGAGGGTTGTTATGAAAAAAATTTGGATTGAAGACATTAAAAATTATGACGGACAAGAAGTTACACTCCAAGGCTGGTTATATAACAAGCGTTCAAGCGGAAAATTACACTTCTTGCAACTTCGGGACGGAACAGCAGAAATTCAAGCTGTAGTTTTCAAAGGAAATGTTCCGGAGGATGTTTTTGAACTTGCTGATAAAATTACGCAAGAAAGTGCCGTTGAAATTACGGGTACAGTAAAAAAACATGAACGTTCAAAAATCGGTTATGAAATCGACGCTACAAACGTTAAAGTAATCAGCCCCGCAGTTGATTATCCGATTACACCCAAAGAACACGGACCCCATTTTTTAATGGAACACCGTCATTTATGGTTACGTTCATTAAAGCAAAAGGCAATTTTAAATATTCGTCACAGAATTATTAAATCAATTCGTGATTTCTTTGATTTACACGGTTTCACTCTTGTTGACGCTCCTATTTTTACTCCGAATGCTTGTGAGGTGTCAACAACATTATTTGAAACCAATTATTTTGATACAAAAGCATATTTAAGCCAATCAGGTCAGTTATATATGGAAGCTGCCGCAATGGCAGTAGGTAAAGCATACTGTTTCGGACCTACATTCAGAGCTGAAAAATCTAAAACAAGACGTCACTTAACAGAGTTCTGGATGGTTGAACCGGAAGTTGCATTTATGGATATTTGGGAAGATATGGATTTAGCTGAAGAATTTGTTGAATACATTGTTTCTCAAGTTGTTGAACACAATAGGGCTGATTTGGAAACTTTAGAACGTGATATTTCTAAACTTGAACAAGTAAAACGTCCGTTCCCGAGAATTTCTTACGAAGAAGCTATTGAAATTCTTCATAAAAAAGGAAATGATACACCTTATGGTGAAGACTTTGGCGGAGATGAAGAAACTCTTATCAGTCAAGAATTTGATAGACCTGTTATGATTCACCATTACCCGATGAGCGTAAAAGCGTTCTACTTCAAACAAGCTGAAAACGATACTGCGGCTTGTGTTGATATGATTGCACCCGAAGGTTACGGCGAGATTATCGGCGGAGGTCAAAGAGAAGAAGATATCAATAAGTTAATGGCTAAAATTGAAGAACAAAACTTAAATCCTGATACATTTGATTGGTACTTAGATTTAAGAAAATACGGTTCTGTTCCTCACGCAGGTTTTGGCTTGGGTATTGAAAGAACAGTTGCTTGGATATGCGGACTTCCGCACGTTCGTGAAACAATTCCGTTCCCTCGTTTAATGGACAGAATCAGACCGTAAAACATTTTAAACACACAAAAAGAGAAGGCTTAAAAACCTTCTCTTTTTTGATTTTTTATGCAATTATTCTTTTATAATAATAAGGTTATTTGCGATTTTCATTTTGCAAGTTGGAAGCACAACATCTTGTAAGCCGTTTGCAATGCTGATAACGCTTCTTGCAGATAAAACAACATCTTCACCTTTGTAAGTGAATGTATAATCGGTATCTCTATCAGATCTGATAGTAATTTGACTCATAAATTTACTCCTTTAATTTACGGTTCTTCTTCCCTCAATAGCTTTTGCCAAAGTAATTTCATCGGCATATTCTAAATCTGACCCGACGGGCAGACCGAAAGCAATTCTGGAAATTTTAATATTAAACGGTTTTAATAACTTTGCCAGATACAAACTTGTAGCCTCCCCCTCAACAGACGGGCTTAATGCAAGAATAATTTCTTTAACGTTTTCATCAGAAGCACGAACAAGAAGTTCTTTAACTCTGATATCTTCAACCCCGATTCCGTCTAACGGCGATAACATTCCTTGAAGAACATGGTATAAACCTTTGTATTCCCTTGTTTTTTCAATAGCTATCAAGTCTTTTGTTTCTGCAACTACACAAATGACCGAATTATCACGTTTTGTATCAGAACATATTTCGCAAGGGTCGGAAGCAGACATATTAAAGCAATTGCTGCAATAATGAATATTTTCTTTTGCTTCAACCAAAATTTGCGAAAATCTTTGAACTTCCCCTAACGGCATTTTCAATAAATGAAAAGCCATTCTTTGAGCTGATTTTGGACCGACTCCCGGGAATTTTTGAAAAAATTCGATTAATTGTGCTAAAGGTTTTGTATATTCCATTAGAATAATCCGGGGATATGAATACCTTGCGGTACAATACCTTTCATTTTATCTTCCATTTTCTTTGTAGCTGCAGCTGTAGCACTGTTCATAGCTGTTGTAATTAAATCTTCCAGCATTTCAACAGTATCAGCTGATATGCTTGCAGGATTTTCAGGGCATATAGCTTCTGCTTTTAATTTTATACTTTTAAATTTACCTTGACCGTCACAAGTAACAACAACTGCACCGTTGCTTGCTTCACCGATAATTTCGGCTGCGGCTAAGTCTTTTTGTGCATCTTGTAATCTTTTTTGCATTTGTTGTGCTTGTTTCATCATATTTGCTAAATTCATATTTAAGACTCCATTTTTCCTAATCTACAGAGTTTTATTATAATTCAGCAGTTACATTTCCGCAAGTGTTTTATAACTTTTAACATTGTAAAGTCGCAGATTGACTATTTATCCATTAATTCAGATAATCTTAATTCTGATTTACGTCTGCTTTTAACCTTTTTTACGGATTTGTTTTGAGGAGTTTCAAAACTGCATAAGCCAACAGGCATAACGTCACTCTTGCCTAACATCAAAATTTCTTTTACAAAACTTACTATTTCGTCCATTTTATTCCTTGCCTCTCAATTTTGAGTATCAACATTTTATATAACTACATTAAACTCTTTTTAGTTCATTTTTAACCTCCAATTATGCTATATTTGATAGTATGGAAAATTATTTGGAAATTAACTATGAAAATAACATAAAAATATTATCACTTGCATATAAGTATTGCCAAGAAAAATTTTTGCATGATGAAATAATTGAAATATTATCAGGTGATGATGACATCAAAAAACAATTATGTCTTATTGAATTAGATTGTGTTAATTCCCAAAAGGAAGCAGATATTTTAGTCTGGAATTTAACAGGAAAATCAGGCCCCGTTAGAGAAACAGCTTCCTTTAAAATTCTTGATTTAATCTCTCAAACAGAATTTAAAAATTTTTTCCAAACCAAAGAAATATTGAATACATTTGTAAAATCAATAACAGACATTAACCCCTCTGTTTCAAGAAATGCAATTGAATTTATTAAATATGTTGATGATTATAAATATTTATATAATGAAATATTAAAAGAAATCAAAATAACATTATCAAATATCGATGAAACATCAAAAAATCGTTCTTATGTCCAAAACAAAAAGAATTTTAACCTGTATTGGAATTTAGAGGCATTAGCAAGCATATCAGATAAGGTTATTCCGACTTCGGAACTTCAAAGACTTCTTGTAAAAACGGCTCTTTCTAACGATTATACAATCAGAGAGAAAACGGCAAAAGTTGCATACTCGTTTTCGTTAAAAAATAACAATTTCAAAAAAATAATTGAACTTCTTAAAGATGATAATAATATATATGTGAAGAAATTTGTTGATGAGTAAATATGATTACCACGGATAATCTTTTGAAATTCCCAATTCTGATTCACTTGGAGTTCTGACACCCATTTTACTTCCATCAGCTAATAAAATATAGACGTAGGCGTTCATTATCGGCAATAGCTCTGTTTGTTGTTTGAGCAAGGTCGGAGTAACACTTTTTAATGCAGAAACTGTTCTTGTTTTCTGCCAACTCGGAGTAATTAGAGGTATTGTAATTGCAGTAATAATACCAATTACAACGAGGGTAAAACAGCCTTTTTAGGGGTACTTTTAGAGGGAAAACCCGGTAAGATTGTTTCATATAAATTATCCGATAATCTACAAATGGATTTCATTTTAGAAACAATTAATACAGGGGTTTCTTAAATACCCAACAAATAATTTAACCGTATATTCGGATAGAGGTATCCATTATACAAATAGTATAAGTGCAGGTTAGGCAGCAACTGACCTTGCGGCTAATACCAAATAATTGCCTAAAATAAATTATTATATTATAATTTATATATAAAAGGATTTCTAATATGAAAAAATTTAAGATATCAAGAAAAATTTTAATAAGTATCGGTTGTTGCAGTGGCTGTAGTTATGGAACTGCAGGTGGTAATGCAACAGGTTGTATGATAAATAATTCAGGGGTTTAATTTCTGAATTATTTACCAGTAAATTTTAAAATAAAACTACAAAATATTACCAAATTAATTTATTTTTTATTTGCATAATACAGTGATTTTGCGTTAGTGCAAAGTATGTTTGCTTTCTTAAGAAATCCATTTTCAGCCATTGCATTTCCTGCACAGTAACTGCAATATTTACAATATTCCTTTTTGTAGCACTCTACTAAATTATTTCTTTTTAATTTTCTTATCATGCTTAAAGGTGCATTAGGGTTATTATCTTTAAAAATTTCATTTAACGATTTTTCCTTTAAATCGCCAAGTTTTATTTTTAATGATGGACAAGGAAAAAGTTCTAAATTCGGACTAACACAAACTTGAGAAATACCACCTTTGCACAAACGATAATTAAGATATTCATCGCTTAAACTATGAGGATCCGTTAACGGAATAAAATCAGTAATATTTTTTCTTGCTTTATAATATTCTAACAACTGCTCTTTTGTTGCTTGAATATCATAATTATTTCTATTTTTGTTATAGAGAAATACTGAATCAAGAGTTACAGCAATGTCGTTTTCTTTAGCAAATTTCACAACATCTAAAAAATTATCAATATTAAGTCTTGTTAGAAAGCATTTAATTTCTACATCTACATTTTTTGCTTTTAGTTTTTTTATTATTGACAATGTTTTTAAATGTGACCCTTTTATTCCTGTTATTGAATCATGAATTTCAGCATTCATACTATATAAACTAAATGAAAACCTGGTCGGATAAAGGCTGATAACCTTATCTAACAGTAACGGGTTATCATAAAAACTTTGCCCGTTAGAATATATATTCAATTTCATCTTTTTTTCACGAATATATTGTGAAATTTTAAAAAAATCTTTTGCCAATGTACATTCACCACCCGAAAGAGTAACAGCATTAACACCTAAATTTTTTGCTTCATCAATAACCGATTTTATGTCCACAAATTTAATTTCGTCGATGAAACTATCTTTGTTATTATAACAATGAACACATTTTTCATTACATTTATAAGTAAGCTCTAACATTAAAGAAGAAAGAAAATGATTATTTGTTAACCACTCATCCATTTCATCATAATATGAAATTTGTTCTTTAAGAGAATCCCCCCTATTATAAGTAATAGGAGAATATTCTACAATTTCTGAATTATTACATCTGTTATCTATTAACAAGTTATTTGATACAAGTTCATCTATAAATTCATACAAATCACTTTCTGATGAATTATTTTCAATTAGAAAAGATAATAATTCATCTCTACTCTTTTTAGAAGCTATCTTATCCCATAATTCGGCAGAAATACCTTCTATTAATATTTCTGTATGCATTTGGGAATCAGAAATATAAGCTCTTGTTTCACTATTTGTTTTATATATATTATAAGAAACCCACGGTGCAACAAACATGTCTAAATTCTTCACCCTTTTTATATTTTAGATTATATTTTAACTTTGCACAATAACATTGAAAGCTAAAAACCATAATTCTATTATATTATAACAAAAATAAACTTCTAAAAATAATATATCTATAAAAAATAATTATTAAGGAATATATTCAATATATGTTTCTAAAAAGTTTAAATCTGAATATATTGTACACGAATTAACTCATATTAAAGATGAATTAGTTAATAAAAATGATATAATATTCAAGATAGAACAAAAAATATACTCATTATTAAATATAAGAACAAATTCAAAAATATTTAATAAAATAAAGGATATTAGAAAAATTAGCGTTTGAAAATCAAGAAATAGCAAGAAAAAGGATAGAAAGAAATGAATTTTATCAATTTAGACAACCTGCCAAAAGAACTAATTCCTTATTTAAAAAAGGCAGAAAAAGCAAAGACTCCTTTGTCAATAATATTAGCATCTTTGGACGTACTGGACAAAATCGAAAGCATGCCATCGGAAGTCAAAGAAAAAGTGTACAAAGAATTCAACAAAGTACCGGTAAATATAATAATGGACGACGATTAGATTTCTTACAAGAAGATGAAAATCAGCAATTCTCCAATAAAGCAAATGAAGAACTAAACTATGATGAGGTTGATGAGATATTACCTAAAATAAATGAAATATTACCTAAAATTAAAATATCTCAAGACATAAAGTTAAAGCTCATAATTCCTGCATTTTCACGGATTTTAACCCGCAAACGCATAAATCTAATCTGCTCTATTTATACAATACCTCCAACTGATACAAATTTAAACAAAAAAAAGGTTGAATAATCTCTTACTCAACCTTCTCTAAACTTGAATCCG